>JAYRUL010000112.1:0-7916 GCA_041919095.1 Rhodoferax sp.
TTCTTTGCCGTATCGCCAGTCCGGGGTACGGATTGGGTGGCGTTTGTAGGCGTGCCTATGCAAGAGGTGCAGGCTGCCGCCAGGCAACAGGCTTGGGTTGCGGGTGGGATCAGTCTGGCGGCCTTGCTGGTGCTGGCCTGGTTGATTGCGCGGCTTGCAGCGCGCGTGCAAGAACCGGTGCAAGCACTGGCGCGGGTGGTGCATGGCATTGGCCAAGGCCAGCACGATTTGCGCGCCACCCCGCAAGGCCCCGCCGAACTGGTTGAGGTGGCCATCGGCTTTAACCGGCTCATGGACGAGCGCTTGGCGATTGAGGCCAACCTGGAGGCACAGCGGCGCGAGTTGCAGCGTGCGCACGACATGCGCGACGAAGCCTTGCGCGTGGCCCAACTGGGCATGTGGCGTTGCACGGTGGAGCCTGCACGCATGCATTGCGATGCCCACCTGTGCAAGCTTTTGGGCGTTGACCCCGCTGCCTGGGCCGACCTGGACCTGGATGCCTGGATTGCACATCTGCATTCCGACGATGTGGCGCAATACCGCGAGCAGGTGCTGGCCTGCATGCACGGCAAGACCGACGCCTTTGACTGCGTGGCCCGCATCCGCCACGCGCAAGGGCATTGGGTGTGGGGGCGCTGGCGTGGCAAGGTGCTGACGCGGCTCGCGCGGGGCCGGGCCCTGGCGCTGATTGGAACGTTGCAGGACATCACGAGCGAAACCGAACATGCCGACCAACTGCGTCTGGCGGCCAGTGTGTTCACCCATGCGCGCGAGGGCATCACCATTACCGACCCGCGTGGATCGATCCTGACGGTGAATGACAGCTTTACGCAGATCACCGGGTATGCCGCCAGCGAAGTGCGGGGCAAGAACCCGCGCATGTTGCAGTCCGGCGTGCAAGGCCCGGAGTTTTACCAGGCGATGTGGGCGCAGTTGGTTGAGCACGGGCATTGGAGCGGCGAGATCTGGAACCAGCGCAAGAACGGCGAACGCTATGTGGAGACGCTCACCATCACAGCCGTGCATGACGCCCAGGGCCGTTTGCAGCATTACGTGGGGATGTTTACCGACATTTCCCGCCAGCGCGAAAGCGAGCGGCTGCTGGCCCATGCCGCGCATTTCGACGCGCTGACCGGGCTGCCCAACCGCAGCTTGCTGACGGACCGCTTGGAGCAAGCCATGCACCAGTGCCAGCGCCGCCAGAGCGCGCTGGCGGTGGCCTACCTGGACCTGGATGGCTTCAAGGCGTTCAACGACGAAATGGGACACGAGCACGGCGATGCGCTGCTGGTCAGCGTGGCCCAGCGCCTCAAAGAAGTGCTGCGCGAAGGCGATACCCTGGCCCGGCTCGGCGGAGACGAATTCGTGGTGGTGCTGGTGGACTTGCCCCCCGGCGGAGACTGCCAGGCCGTCTTGCAGCGGCTATTGGAGGCTGCAGCGGTGGAGCAAGACGGTCGCGAGGTGACCGCCAGCATGGGGGTTACTTTCTACCCCGATGATTTGGTGGACGCCGACCTGCTGCTGCGCCATGCCGACCAAGCCATGTACGTGGCCAAGCAGGCCGGGCGCAACCAGTTTCACCCGTTCGACCTGGCCCATGATGCCCAGCAGCGCACCCGCCATCAAAACCTGGAAGGGGTGCGCCGCGCGTTGGATCACGGCGAGTTGGCGCTGCATTACCAACCCAAAGTGCATATGCGCAGCGGAGCCATTCTGGGCTGCGAGGCGCTCATCCGGTGGCTTCACCCCGAGCAAGGCCTGCTCTACCCCGGCGCGTTCTTGCCAGCGATCGAGAATCAGCCCATCAGTATTGAGCTGGGCGAATGGGTGATTGCCACGGCCATCGGGCAACTTGCCGCCTGGCATGCCACGGGGCAGCACCTGTCTGTAAGTGTCAACGTCAGTGCGTACCAGCTCATGCAGCCCGATTTCGAACAACGGCTGTCGGGCTTGCTGGGGGCTCATCCCCAGGTCAACCCGGGGCTCCTGGAAATTGAAGTGCTGGAAACCAGTGCGCTGGAAGACATCGAGACTGTGGCGCAGGTGATGCAACGCTGTCGCGGACTGGGCGTGCGCTTTGCGCTGGACGACTTCGGCACCGGCTACTCATCGCTGACCTACCTCAAGCGCCTACCTGCCGAATGCATCAAGATCGACCAGAGTTTTGTGCGGGACATGTTGCACGACTCCGAAGACTTGGCCATCGTCAAAGGCGTCATCGGACTGGCGGGGGCGTTTCACCGCGAAGTCATCGCCGAAGGGGTTGAAACCACCGAACATGGCGCGGTGCTGCTCCAGCTGGGGTGCGAACACGCACAGGGCTGGGGTATTGCGCGCGCCATGCCGATCGAGTCCTGGGACGCATGGGTGCTGGGCTGGAAACCACCGGCAGCCTGGTGCGCAATCGCCGCGGAGCAGCCCTCGTTGGCCGTGGCCGCTTAGCACGGCACGGGCAGTTGGCAATCGGGCAAAATAAGTGCCTTTTTGGTCTCCAGCCCGCGTGGAATAAGCGTAAGCAGCTATCAAAAGGATAGCAAGTTGCAGAAAGGCCGCACTGCGGGTTGCTGCGGTTGACGGCTGTGGGGCACCTGGCCACAATCAGCCGCTCGCACGGCCTGCGCGTGGCCGCCATTTTTTTTTCTCGACCCAGCCCTTGAAGGAGTACCGCCATGATGAATCGCACGTCCACTCCCCTTGTGCTGCTGGCCTGACACTGCCCGACCTCCCGGTTTTTCTTGGCCCCGCTTCGTGGGGCTTGATGGTGTGGCCCTGCTGAGCTGATCTGCGCGTGCTGCCTGCGGCAGTGCTCACGCAGGTGCGCTCACCAGGCCCCGCACCCGGGGTCACGCGGTGCCTGTGCCCGGTCGGTGCTTGAACGCCGACATCCCTCCATTTCTCTTTTTCTTGTTTTTTCGTCGCCTGCGGTGGCGCGCCTGCGCCTGTCCGCCCGCGACGAGACCTTGGGATTTTTCTCACCATGATCGACTTTTCTTTTGAAACCCTGCGCAACCTGGGCCTGAGCACCCCGATGGCGCAAACCTTGGCGCAGCAGGGCGTGCCTGCCGACGCCGTTGAACCCGCCCCGGCCCACCACTGGATGCGTGTCACCGCCGTGCACCGCGAAACCCTGGAGGTTCACGACGGCAGCGCTACCCACATGGCTCGCTGCGCTGCGCGCCTCACGCGCGACCTGCACGCCGCCGCCGACACGCTCGCCGTGGGCGACTGGGTGCTGTGCGCGCCAGCAGCACCGGCTGCTGCGGGCGAGGCACCGGCCTGGTGGGTGGTGCAGCGCGCGGAGCCAACCAACCAGATCGTGCGCCGCGATGGGGATGGCCGCCGCCACGCCATCGTCAGCAACGTGGACACTGCCTTGCTGGTGATGGGCCTGGACCTGGACTACAACCTGCAGCGCCTGGAGCGCTACCTGACCCTGGTGGCCAGTTGCGGGGTGATGCCCGTGGTGGTCCTGACCAAGGCGGATGTGGCCCGTTCGCACGACCCCGCTGCCACCGCGCAGCGCATTGACCAGGTGCGCCAGCGCGTGGGCAGCCGTGTGGACGTGCTGGCACTGGATGCCCGCGATGGTGCGGGTGTTGCAGCGCTGGAGCCCTACCTGCGCCCGGGGCAGACGCTGGTGCTGCTGGGATCGTCCGGAACCGGCAAAAGCACCCTGACCAACAGCCTGCTGGGCTGGGCCTGCCAGGACACCGGCGGCGTGCGTGAGCATGACAGCCGCGGCAAGCACACCACCACCGCGCGCACCCTGCACCAGTTACCCGGCGGGGCCTGCCTGATCGATACCCCGGGGGTGCGCACGCTTAGCCCCGACGTCGATGCAAGCACCCTGGCGACGCTGTTCGACGACATTGCCAGCCTGGCCCATGCCTGCCGTTTTCGTGACTGCAGCCACCAGGGCGAGCCTGGCTGCGCGGTGGCGGAGGCTGTGGACCCGGCACGGCTCAAGAACTACCACAAGCTGCTGCGTGAGAGCCAGCGCGACAGCATGGGCGTACGCGAACGCCGCGCGCAGCTCGCCCAGTGGAAGGCGCGCAGCCGCGCTAGTCGCGCGAGTCGGCAGGGGACGTAGGCGCGGCCACCAGCACCGCCCGAAAGTCGTTCACGTTGGTTCGCGTCGGCCCGGTGATGACGCTGTCGCCCAGGGCTTCAAAGAAGCGGTGGGCGTCGTTGGCATCCAGGTGCGCGCGGGGGTTGAGCCCCAGGGCCCAGGCGCGCGCCAGGGTGCTGGGCGTGGCGATGGCCCCGGCGATTTCCTCCTGGCCGTCCACGCCGTCGGTGTCGCCCGCCAAGGCGTAGATGCCTTCGTGCTCCGCCACACCCAAGGCCAGGGATAGCAAGAATTCCACATTGCGCCCACCCCGGCCGTTGCCCCGCACCGTGACGGTGGTTTCCCCGCCCGACAGCAGCACGCAGGGGCGCGCAGCCGGATGGCCGTATTGCGCCACGCTGGCGGCCATGCCCGCCATGACCTTGCCCACTTCCCGCGCCTCGCCTTCGATGCGGTCGCCCAGCAGCACGGGGGTGATGCCCGCCTGGTGGGCCACCGCGGCGGCGGCCTGCAAGGCCAGCTGGGGGGTAGCGATCAGGCGGGTGGTGACCCGCGCAAGGCGCGGGTCAGCGGGCTTCAGGGTTTCGCCTTGGCCGCTGTGCAACAAGGCGTGTGCGCCCGGCGGCAGCGCAATGCGGTAGCGCTGCACGATGTCCAGGGCATCGGCACAGGTGGTGGGGTCCGCCACAGTGGGGCCCGAGGCAATGTCCATGGGGTTGTCGCCGGGTACGTCGGAGATGAGCAGGTTGACTACCCGCGCCGGGTGGCAAGCGGCGGCCAACCGCCCGCCCTTGATGGCGGAGAGGTGGCGACGCACCTGGTTCATCTCGCCAATGGTGGCGCCCGACTGCAACAACGCGCGGTTGATGGCCTGCTTGTCTTGCAGGGTGACACCCTCGCCGGGCAAGGGCAGCAGGGCCGAGCCACCACCGGAAATCAGACAAATGACCAGGTCGTCTTGGTTTAAGCCCGCCACCAGGCGCAGCATGCGCTGGGCGGCCTGCAGGCCCGCAGCGTCGGGCACTGGGTGGGCTGCCTGCACGATTTCGATGCGTTCGCACGGCAGCGCATAGCCATAGCGGGTCACGACCAGACCCTGCAGCGGACCGGGCCAATGGCGCTCCAGGGCCTGGGCCATGGCGGCCGACGCCTTGCCCGCACCAATGACCAAGGTGCGCCCCCGGGGGGGCTCGGGCAGATAGGGGGGCAAGCAGTGGAGGGGTTGCGCGGCCTCGATGGCCGCGCGAAACAGGCGCTCGAGCAGGGCCCGGTGGGGGGCTTCGTGCGCCAGGCTCATGGGCACAGGTCTTGCATCCAGCCCAGGCCTGCCAGGGTGCCGTTGCGGGGGATGTATTCACAACCAATCCAGCCGCCGTAGCCCAAGCGGTCGATATGCGCCAACAGCCAGGCAAAGTGAATCTCGCCCGTGCCGGGCTCGTGGCGTCCCGGGTTGTCCGCCAGCTGGATATGGCCGATACGGTGCAAGTGGCGTTGCAAGGTGTTGCCCAGTTCGCCCTCCATACGCTGTGCGTGGTAGATGTCGTATTGCAGGAAAAGGTTGGGCGCGGCCGCTTCGTCCATCAGGGCCAGCGCCTGCGCGCTGCGGTTGAGGTAGAAGCCCGGGATGTCGTAGGTGTTGATGGGCTCCAGCAGCAGCCGCAGCCCCGCTGTAGCGAGCTGCTGCGCGGCATAGCGCAGGTTCTCCACCAAGGTCTGGTGGGCGGTTCGCGCGTCCAGCCCAGCCGGCACGATGCCCGCCAGGCAGTTGAGCTGGGTGCAGCCCAGCGCCTGTGCATAGTCCAGTGCGCGCGCCACGCCGTCGCGAAACTCCGCCACCCGGTCGGGCAGCACGGCGATGCCACGCTCACCAGCAGCCCAGTCGCCTGCTGGCAGGTTGTGCAGGACCAGGTGCAGGTTGTGGGCGCGAAGTTCACGGGCCAGCACCGGTGCTGCTACGTCGTAGGGAAACTGGCATTCCACCGTCTGAAAACCGGCTTGTGCGGCCGCGGCGAAGCGCTCGACAAATGGGAGCTCGGCAAAGAGCAGGGAGATATTGGCAGCAAATCGGGGCATGGTGCAGGGGGGGGTGCGCGTGTGCTGAGCCAACTCCACCGGGTCAGGCACTGGCCGCAGCGGCGGCGCTTTGGGTGGCGTAGCTCAATACCAGCTTGTCTTGCTGGGTCAGGTTCTTGAAGGCCACCCCGATGAACACGGCCGTTTCGCCCACGGGACGGTTGGCGTGGCAGACGCTGGCGGTGATGCGCAGCACGGTGTCGGTATCGTCCACCTGAACCACCATTTCCAAGGTGAGGTCGGCACCAACCGCGGCCAACGGTGTTGCGCACTGCACCATGGCACCTTGCAGGCTCACGTCCACCAGCGTGACCGGCTGGCGCTGCGTCGACGCGCCTGCGGCGTCGGGCAGGAGCGCCGTGGTGGGCCAGGCCACCTTGGTGCGCAGGGATTGGCGCACCTTGCGCGCGTCGACTTGGGCCGGGTACGCCAGCAGGGCGTACGCAAAAGGCTTTTCAAACGTCTGGAGCACCTTGCTCAAAAACGAGTATTCGTACACCCCCGTAAAGCCGCGCACCACGCAGATCTCGCCGGGTTCCAGCCCCGTTTTTTCACCCCCGACGCCCAAGGGGCCCACCATGACGCCCTTGCCCTCAATGGCACCGAAGAACTGGGATTCCTTTTTGTTGGCACCTTCCACCAGGCGGCGGGTTTGCAAGGCCATGCCGGTGCGCAGTCCTAGCGCTTTCAAGGGCATGCGGGTGACGTCCGCAGCGGGGGAGGCTTCTTCTGTATTCATAGGCGTGTGACTGGGCCAATAGCGAAGGCAGCGTGGAAGGGGGGCAAAGCGCATTCTTATTCGGGGCTTGGTGCGCCGGTTGCCAAGCTAACATGGTACACCGCGCACTGGGTTCGGGAGGGTCCAGTCCTGTTCTGCAAACGACAAGGAATTGCATATGGGTGACCACCGACACATGGGCTTTGGGCTGTGCCTTGCGGGCGCACTGGTGGCGGGCTGCGCGGACCTCAACGACACCGGCCTGTCGGCGCTGGCAACCCGGGTCAGCGCCTTTGCCATCGTGAACGACCAGCTCCTGCAAGGCGAAATGACGCTGTTTCCCGACCATACGGGTACGCTCACACTGCGCACGCCCGATGGACCCGGTACTGCGTCCGGGTTCAATGGGCTCAACCCCGAAGCCACACCCTCGCCGTCGTTGCCTGCACCAAGCGGCATGGCCAGCTGCGTAGGCCGCATGCGCTACGCCTCCAGCACCTTGGCGGAAATGGACCTGCGCTGCCATGACGGTTCGGTTGCGCCCGTGCGTCTGGCACTGATTGGTGAAACCCGGGGTTATGGCTACGGCCAGACCACCACCGGCCAAGTGAGTGTGACCTTTGGCTTGCGCCCCACCGAGGCGCGCGCGCACCTGACCGTGCCCAAGGGACGCCAGTTGGTGGAACGTTCCGACAGCGACGCCCTGGAACTGCGTTGACGCCCCGCCTGCGCCATGGCTGAGCAGGTGGACTGCGTGGTGGTGGGGGCGGGCGTGGTGGGCCTGGCCGTGGCACGCGCGCTGGCGCTGGCCGGGCGTGAGGTGCTGGTACTGGAGGCCTGCGCCGCCATCGGTACCCAAACCAGCTCGCGCAACAGCGAGGTCATCCACGCCGGCATGTACTACCCCACCGGTTCGCTCAAGGCCCGGATGTGCGTGCGCGGCCGCAGTCTGCTGCTCGCCTACTGCGACGCGCGCGGCATTGCGCACCGGCGTACCGGCAAGCTCATCGTGGCCACCGCGCCGGACCAGCTGCAGGCGCTGCACGCTATCGCCGC
>JAYRUL010000113.1:0-7831 GCA_041919095.1 Rhodoferax sp.
GTGGGGACATGCGCCTGACCGAGCAGTACGGCGCCGGGGGCGCGCGGGTCACGCGGGTGCAACGCGGTGCGGCGGTGTATTGCGTGGAGGTGCCCTCCGCCAACCAGCCGCCCGCCATGGGTGCGGCACCGCGCATCGTGTTGCCGCGCAACTGCTCCTGAGCTCACTGTGTGGCGAGGTGCGCCAGACCGATACGAAAGCCCCTTGTCCCTTGTGGCAGGGTGCCCGCCACTTCAGTACCAGGCATGCAGGTTGTCCTTGGGGTTTCGCTCGTAGGCGGGCCAGTCGTCAAGGTATAGCACGGGCTGTGTGCCAAGGGTGGGCTCACCGCTGCTGCGGATCAGTCCCTCGTCAACCTGCAGTCCTTGGGGTGCTGCTTGCTGGGTGCTGGGTTGCCAACCGCCGTTCTGCCATGTCCAGCGTTCACCGTGTGCGTTCTTGTTGCTCGCATGCAGATCGACGGCGTTGGGCGGGCCAAGCCACAGCGCAGTGGTCTGCGGGCCGATGGAGGATTGAAGCGATTGCTCCATATTGCCTGAGAGGCGTACCGTTGCCAGCAGTGCCTGAATGCTCTGTGGTGACATCTTGGCGATTTGGCTCAGCGCAGCCATGGGTGTGTATTTGCCGCTCCAACCTTCATGCTTGGCCTGTGCCAAGGTGGTGACAGGATCGGTGGTGGCGGCCAAGGCCTCAGTGGTTTGCTGCGCGCCGCGCGACATCACCGACTGCAGTGCCGCTACGCCGTCGTTCTGCGCTATGCACAGCAGGCCAATCGCGCCGGGCAAGCCTTGGGTGAGCCATTGGCTACCTGCGCCTTCGCGCATGTCTGCCGCATCAACCACCATGCGCTTGGCCAAGGCAGTGGCAATGTCAGCTCGGCGCACAAAACGCCCGGTGCCCTTGTCGGCCACGTCCCAGTGCGGCTCATCGGCCAACAGCAGCACATGGCCCGCAAGCGCAGCGTCTGCGTCGCCCGTGGGTAGGCCGCGCGGCCATTGGGCCACTTGGGTCACCAAGGGTGTGCGGCCCAGGTGTTGCGCCACACAGGCGCGCATTTGCTGCACGTCCTGAGCGATGGCCATGGCGTCGATGCGGTGGTAGCGGTCGTGTGATACAGAGATGTCGCCCACCGTGGTTTGTTCTGCCTGCGCGGCAAACTGGGCTGCAAAGTCAAGCAGCCCGTCGGTGTGCCCTTGCGCAATCCAGGGGGCGGTGCTGGGGGCAGTGCTGGGCGCTGTGGGTGTAGCCTCGATACGCCAGCGCCAATCGCCAGCAGGCGCAGCAGCCTTGCTGGCCAGGCTGGCACGGTAGGCGGGCAGTGAAATGGTTGCCGGCAGGCCCAGGTTCGCACGTTCCTGGGGCATGCGGATCACGCGATCCCCGTCCAGCCCCAGCCGGGGCATGACTTCATGGGCACGCAGCCAAAAGGCCTGGCCCACCAGCCATGAGGGTTGCGCCAACGCGTCGTGGTCTCCAACCTTCCAGCCGTCGGCTGAGATGCTCCACGCAAGCTCCACAGTGCAGGCTGTTTCGCGGCACTCGGGCAGGGGCAGGGCCAGGTGGTCGTCTTCCACCTGGGCAAGGATGGTCTGGCCATTCCGCTTGGCCGACAGGAGCTTGAAGCCCGATGGCACGAGTGCATGCAGTGTGTCTCCACCCAGGCGGACGCCCTCGATTCGCCACTGCCCCTGCAGTTCGTGCGAGGCAGGCCGCACCTGTAGCTGTACGTCGCCTCCGGTCACTGCATAGTCTGCGGCGTGTGCCAGCCAGGCCTTTTCCCAGCGGGCATCCTTGGCAAGCTTCTCGTTCAGCGTCTCATAGCCGCCTTCATGGACGTAGCCATTCCGAAGGGCGTGGCCACTGACGATCATGGCAGCGGCACCAGCCAGCGCCACCAAGCCAGGCTTGCCCAGCAAGCCCACGCGCGTCTGTTGCCAGCGGGTACGCCAGCCCTCATCGGTTCCGCGTCGGCTCAGGGCTGCAGCCAGGGCCACCAGGATGACAACGAATGAGAGCTTGAAGGCGTCGCTCAGGGCAATTTTGGACAGCCAGGGCGCGAACCCGGTCAGACCCGAAAAGGCCACCCCCACGCCTCGCCCAAATTGCAAGGGAGGGTAATTGACCAAGCCGACCTCAAAATTCACCACCAGGACAAACGCGGCAAAAATGGCTGCCGCATGGGCTGTGCCGGTGTGGCGAATCAGCGCATGCAACAGCAGTGTGATGCCTGCCAACTCCAGCACTGCGGGCAGCAGCACTGTCACTTGGTGGAGCAGCGGCAGCAGCACGTTGGTGTCTGCTCCAGTGACCAGCACCACCAATACGCCGCCCGCCACCGGGATGGAAACACAAAAAATACTGATGATGATGGCTGCAAAGGCGCGGCCCGCCAGCCGCACGGACTGCGGCGCTGGGGCTGCGTCCAGCATTTCTGACAACCCCGGCTGCTCGTCACGCCTAGCGGCCATCCCAATCATGGCCGCTGCCATGAATACGATGATGAGATAGAAGTTGCGCGTGAGCACTGGTGAGATGAACTCGGCGCGCGCCTGCATGGGGCCATAGCCGTGTTGAATGCCGTGCGAATAGGCCGCCGCCATGGACAACAAGGACAGCAGCGCAAAGGTGATCCACAGACTGCGCCGCCAGAGCACCACATGCGCCTGCCAGCGGGCCTCCAGCCATGTGGCCCGCAGCCACTGTGCCGCCATCACAGGGCCCGGCAGCGCCAGGGACGATGCCGGGCTGGAGACTTTGGCAAGGGCCGATGGGCGCGCGGTGTTCTTGTCTGCCCTACCGTGCAGCAGGGATTCGCGGGTGGTACGAAGAATGAAATAGGCCAGCACCAGCAAAGGCAGTCCACACCAGAGCAGGCGTCCCAGCGCAAAGCCGGGCGTAATGGCCAGCAGAGCCGTTCGCTTTTGGTGGGGTGTCCACAGATTGACGGCCTGGTGCTCGGCTTCAGCAAAGCCAGAGGGGTCGAACAAGGCGGTGATGAAAGGATCGACGTGGCCCTCTTTGAGCACGATCATGGCCACCATCCAAAACCCCATCAGCGCGGCCGATACGGCGAAGGGCCCCGCCACGCTGCGGGTGCGCAAAGCGGCCACAAAGTACAGGCCGCCCGCACCCGCCGCCAGCGGCAGCGTGAAAATCAAGAATGCCCAGCAAAACGCAAACCATGGCGTTTGCGCCGCAGAGCCGGGCGGGATGGCGCCGATCGCCTCCATCACTGGGGCAAGCCAAAAGCCCGCAAACTGCGATGTGCCCACCACCAGGGCCACGCCCAGCGCCCCCAGGTAACGCGCCAGCAGAAGCTGCCGCAGCGACTGTGGGGCCGCCAGCACCAACTCGTGCAACTGCGCATTGCGGTCGCGCACCACGGGTTGTGCAAACACCCAGGCCCACACAAAGAACAGGAAAAACGCCATTCCGGACGTCATCAGATACACCAGCGAAGGCGCATTGCGGGGCACGTCCACCGCGCCCAGCGAACGCAGGCTGTCGGCACTGGTCATCACCATGAGGATGTAGCCGGTCAGCGCGATGTAGATGAGCGGCACCACGCCACCTCGCAGTCCGTTCTTGAACTCGTACCAAGCTTCGTTCAGAACAAAGCCGGGCTGAATGCGCTTGGGGTTGCCCATTCATGCCTCCTCTTTGGCAATGCCCGCAGCTTGCAAGGCGACGTGGTAGGCGTCTTCCAGTGTGGGGGCGTGCGGGGCGTATTGCGATCCGGGTGATTCGTCAGCCAGCACGATGGCCAGTGTGCCGTCGGGCACGGCAGACAGCAACATGGCTTCGGGCAGTGCCTCTCCCCGCGGAATGGTGCGCGACCACAAGCGGCCATTCAAAGGGGCTGTGAGCTCTGCGGGGGTGCCCTCGGCCACAATGCGGCCGCCCGCCAAAATGGCCAGGCGGCTGCACAGGTTCTGGATGTCTTCCACAATGTGGGTGGACAACAGCACGACGGCCTGCGCAGCCACATCGGCCAGCACGCGGTGGAAGCGGTTGCGCTCGGCGGGATCCAAGCCCGCCGTGGGCTCGTCAACGATCAAGAGCCTGGGCGACCCGATCAAGGCCATGGCAATGCCAAAGCGGCGCAGCATACCGCCCGAGTACGTGGCTACCGCGCGATGGGCTGCGTCGGCCAGATTCACCCGCTCCAACAGGGCTTGCACCTCGGCTTTGCGTTCCGTTTTGTCGGTGCGGCCTTTGAGCCAAGCGAAGCGATCCAGCAAATCCCGCCCGGCCACGCCCGGATAGGCGCCAATGGTCTGCGGTAAATAGCCCAGACGCTGGCGCAGGTGATCGGGCTGGGCCAGCACATCCACACCGTCGAGGGCGATGCTGCCCGCATCGGGAGTTTGTAGGGTGGCAAGTGTGCGCATCAACGAGCTTTTGCCCGCCCCGTTGGGCCCCAGCAGCCCGTACAGCCCCGGGGTTACGTTCAGATCCACTCCGGCCAGTGCCTGGACGCCGTTGGCATAGGTTTTCGTCAGGCCGCGAATGCTCAAACCAATCTGTGCTTGCATGGCTGGGTGCCTCTCTCAAAAGGTGTAGCGCATGCCCACGCCGATGCGGCGGGGCTCGCCAAAACTGACCAAGTTGCCCGAGGTCTGGGTGCTGACCGAAGTCAGATACTCGGTGTCGGCAAGGTTGCGTACGTAGCCATAGAAGTCCCAGGCCCCGGTTTTGTAGCCGACTCGCAAATCCACGGTGGTGAAGGCGCCATCCTGCAAAGTGTTTTCTGCATTGAAGTAGCGTTTGCCTTGGCCACGCAGGTCGCCACGGGCGTAAAAGCCGTTGCCTGCGGTGTATTGAATCCCGATTTTGGCGGTGTAGGCCGGGGTCTTTTCAATGCGATTTCCGGGCGACACAGCGGCGCTGGCATAGCTGTCATAAGTCGCCCTGGCAAGGCCTACGGCGCCACTGAGTTCCCAGTGGTCGTTGAGAAGATAGTTGGCTTCCAGCTCGATGCCCTTGGAGGTACCCGCCCCGCCGTTGGAGGTGAAGATCATGCCGCTGGCCCGGTCAAACGAGTACACATGGATGTCCTTGATGTCCATGTAATACAGTGACGCCGAAAAATACAGGCGGCCAAAGTCCGAGCGCACGCCCATTTCGTAGTTGGTGGAGCTTTGGGGCCCAAAGCGGTTGTCCTTTTCCACGGAACTGGAGGGCCAGTAGTTGTAGCCGCCGGGCAGATAGCCTTTGGCGACGGACACATAAGACTTCCATTGGCTGTTGATTTCGTAGGACAACGCGGCCTTGGGCAAGAAGGTGTTCCAGGTGTGGCTGGCCCCCTGGATGGATATGGCGGGAGGCGCTCCCGTAGTGCCGACCGGCTGCGTGTACATCGCCGCATCAAAATCTTTTTTGATGTGCTGGTAGCGCCCGCCCAGCGTCAACTCCCATTGTTTGGATAGCGGCACCATCACTTGCCCAAAGACGGCTTGTGTTGCGCTTTGGGTGGTGGAGGGTGCGTTCATGTCCAGGTTGACGCCTGGCATGCCCATGGCGACACCGGGGTACTGCATACCGTAGCGTGTGGGCTGGTACTTGTCTTGTTCGAAATACAAGCCTGCGACCCAGCGTGTCTGGCCAGCCTGGCCGCCAGACAAGCGCAGCTCCTCGGTCTGCGTGTCCATCTTGATGTGCTGGAACTGGTTCAACCCGTCGTATATGGGGTTGCCGCTGCTCCAGTCGATGTCGTAGTCGCCCGCCATCTTGATCGCTTTGTTGGTGACGATGGCGTCCAGGGTCACTGTGGCGAATTTGTGTTGCAGCGCCAGGCTCTGCGCATCAGTTTGGGTTTTGGTGAACGTGGGTTGGTCAAACTTGGCCTGGCTGGCCATCTCTCTGGTGTAGGCACGGTAGTCTTCACCCGTGGGCACTACGCCACCGCTGGCACCGTAGTTGTTCTGGTTGTCGTGTGAGGCATTGAAGCGAAGCTGCGTGGCGCCGGACAACTTGTACAGCAGTCCCAGGTTGAAGCGCTGCTCGTCGGATCGGTTGGCGTTGGGATTCGCGCCTGGGAAGTGGTTGGTAATCCAGCCATCGTCGGCAGCGGCCTTGCCACTGATCGTGGCAAAGAGTTGGTCTTTCACCAGCGGCCCGTGGGCCGAGAAGACGACCTCGCGCCCCGACTGGTTGGCGACATCCAGGCCCACTTGCCCGCCCCAGGTGTTGGTCGGTGTTTTGGTGATGATGTTGATCACTCCACCGATGGCGTCCTTGCCGTACAGACTTCCTTGCGGGCCCCGCAGCACTTCGATGCGCTCCACGTTTTCCAGCAGTGCGTCGTAAGCCAGGCGATTGCTTTGCGGAACGCCATCCACGTAAATCACCACGGGGTTGGTATTGGTGAATGTGGAAGAGTTGATGCCACGGAAATTCACATCGTTCGAATAAACGAATGTGGACGACAGGTTGGGTACCTCGCGCACCAAGTCGCCTATATTGCGTATGCCCTGATCCTTGAGCGATTCACCCGTGATGAGGGTCACCGCCTGCGGCACGTCCTTGAGTTTTTCCTCCACCTTGTTGGCGGTGACGGTCATGGTGTCCAGGGTCTGGGGCTGTGCGCTATCGGCGGTCTGCGCCACGGCTGCGCCAGCCAGCGCGGCGCACGCTGCCGCAATGGCGCTTTTTTGAAGAAGCATTGCTGATCCTTTTGAGATGAATGGCAGGGGAAATCACGGCTGGCTGGGGCCAGGTGCACCCTGCAGTTGCACCACGACGGGCATGTGCCGCTTGAGCAAGGGTGTGCGTGCTATCCAGGGGGCTAGACCCCAGGGGAAGACGCGGAACTTGCGAAACGGCTCTTCTCGGAAGAAATGCACCTCAATGCCCCAGGCGTCGAGCAGTGGGAGAATCTCGTTGCGATTGACACCCCACGGCATGGGTGGAGCCTTGTAATGCGGTGTCTTCCAGAAGCCCTTCAAGGTCTTGCGTGAGAACCAACGCGGGATGGTGTCAAACATCACCGTGCAGTTCGGGTAGTGGCGCAGCAGTGCGATGAGCAGTGTTTTGACGTCCTTTTCCTCAAAGTACATCAACAGGCCCTGCATCGAAATGAACGCAGGCCGATCAGAGGCGACTTCGTCCATCCAAGACAGATCCAGGGCGCTGCGTGCAATGTGCCGGCAGCGTTCACTGGGGGGCAAAAAACGCTCTCGCACAGCCAGTGCGTCGGGCAAATCGATGCACACCCATTGCACTTGGCCGTTGTCCACGCGATGGAATTGGGTTTCCAGGCCGCACGCCAACTCAATCACGGTGCCGTCGGGGTGGTTGCCAAGCCACTGATGTACTGCCTCGTCGAACATCACTGAGCGGATAGCGTGCGATCCGTCGGGCGTGCCAAAATTCTTTGCGTAGTCGTAGGGGATGGATCGGTAGATGCGAACCGCGTGCTCGTCCTCAATCCAACGATCAGGCCGCAGCGCATCGACTGCACGGTTGTGCAAAGTCCAGAGCATGGTCTCTGGCACACCTGTGAGGGTGAGATTGGGTGAGTTCATAGAACGCAACGGAAGTGAGAATAATTTGCATTCTATATTTTGCTCGAAAGTTACATTCTTACGCCCTTCATGGTCGCAGGGTCTCCAGGCCTCAGGGTCGGTCAGCTGCGCTCCAGCAGCATCGCATCCCCATAGCTGAAGAAACGGTACTCCTGAGCGATAGCGTGGCGGTAGAGCGCCATCACCTGTTCATAGCCTGCAAAGGCGCTCACCAGCATCATCAATGTGCTTTTGGGCAGGTGGAAGTTGGTGACCAGCAGATCCACCACCCGGAAGCCGAAGCCGGGCGTGATGAAGATGTCCGT
>JAYRUL010000114.1:0-7724 GCA_041919095.1 Rhodoferax sp.
CCCAAAGCGGTGGGACAATGCCTCCTATGGCAACCAAAAGCGATTGGGCACACAAGGTGCTCGCAGTCATCCACAGCGGAAATGCGCAAGCCGCCATGGCGCAAATCAAGGTGGCACCCGCAGTCAAGGACATCCAGGCCTTGCGCAAACTGATGGAGACCGGCAAGCTGCTGGCCAAGTACCCTGACGTAGACCGTTGCACGCTGGACACCATCGACGCGCTCAGCGGCCCACGCCTGCACCGCTCACCACCGGGGCGCTAGCGCAGTCGGCTACGTCCCCAAGGCCCGGTAGGCGAGAAACAACGATAAGCGTTCGGTCATGGCAATGGCGGGTATGAAGCTGGCGGTCACCAGCAACCCTTCTGGTAGCGCACGCCACCACGGCACTTGCACCACGCGGCGCACGGCGATCGCTGCATAGCTTCCCAGCAATGCCAAGCTAATAGCCAGAAGGATGTAATTGGGAATCAGCCCCCAAGCGAACCCGCTGCGCCTTCAACTGCGCTGCACTCAAACCCGGCATTCCAAGGCGCACGGAATTCGCATCCACCGCTATCAGTTGCACACCCAAAACGGAAGCCAGCAAGAAAAACACCAGATTGAGCACCACAAACAGCTGAATCGGCTTTGCATAGGGCTGGCGTTGCCCCTGTAGCCAGGCCTGCGTCAACAGCCCCGGCTGCAGGATCAAGGGCTTGAGCGTGCGCACCACCTTTGTTGTCCAGGTGGGTCTGGAAATGAAATGCCTCATGCAGAAAATGTCCCAAACGCAAATGCTGCGCCGCATGCAGCGACTCGCCACAACCTGCACAAAAAGCCCCCGACGCAGCGACCGCACCACAGCTGGGGCAGCACGACTGCGCGGTGTTAGCAGAGCTCGGCAACGGCTCCATAGCCATCAGGCAGCTGTGGCCAACAATCGGGCCTTGGCTGCTGCGTACTCGCGCTTGAGTTGGGCAATGTATTCGCCCGCGCTTTGCACCTTGCCGATGGCACCGATGCCCTGCCCGCAACCCCAGATGTCTTTCCAGGCCTTGGCCCCGGCGTTTCCGCCAAAGTTCATCTTGCTCGGATCGCTCTCGGGCAGATGCTCGGGGTCCAGCCCGGCGTTGCGGATGCTGGGGGCGAGGTAGTTGCCGTGCACGCCAGTGAACAGGTTGCTGTAGACGATGTCGTCGCTGTTGCTGTCCACGATAGCCTGCTTGTAGGCCTCGCTGGCGCGGGCTTCAGTCGTCGCGATGAAGGGCGAGCCGATGTAGGCAAAGTCGGCCCCGCAAGCCTGGGCGGCCAAGACGGCGTCGCCCGTGGCAATGGCACCCGACAAGGCCAGCGGGCCGTCAAACCACTGGCGAATCTCTTGCACCAGTGCGAAGGGATGTTTGACCCCGGCATGGCCGCCAGCGCCGGTGGCCACGGCGATCAGGCCATCGGCACCCTTCTCGATGGCCTTCTTCGCAAACTTGTTGTTGATGACGTCGTGCAGCACCACGCCGCCGTAACTGTGGGCGGCCGCGTTGATGTCCTCGCGCGCGCCCAGGGAGGTAATGATGATGGGCACCTTGTACTTCACGCACAGGGCCATGTCATGTTCCAGGCGGTCGTTGCTCTTGTGCACGATCTGGTTGATGGCAAAGGGGGCGGCCGGTGCCTCGGGGTGGGCAGCGTTGTAGGCGGCCAGCGTTTCGGTGATTTCCTTCAGCCACTCTTCCAACACCTCGGCGGGGCGCGCGTTGAGCGAGGGCATGGCGCCCACCACACCGGCTTTGCACTGGGCAATCACCAGTTGCGGGGTGCTGATGATGAACAAGGGCGAGCCGATGACGGGGAACGGCAGGCGATTCAGGGGTGCGGGCAATTTGGACATGGCAGCGTCTCCAGGCTTCGTTTTCTGATAAAAATCGGCACCAAGCCCCGTGAATCATGCGTAAGCAGCTCTTGTTTTTATAGCAAATCCGGGGCAAAAATAAGGCGACCCGGAGGTCGCCTTTTAGTTTAGAACTGGTCCAGTGGCAGCGCCGTCACGCTGGCAGCACCCTCCAGGATGCTGTCGCGCAAGGCACCGGTACGCACCAGCAGGTGGTCGGCGTAGAAGCGCGCGGTGATGACCTTGGCCTGCATGAAGGCCACATCGTTACCGGCCGCAATCTGCTCTTGCGCTACCAGCAAGGCACGGCCCAGTTGCCAGCCCGCCATGAGGTTTCCGGCCAGCATCAGGTAGGGCACGCTGCCCGCAAACACGGCGTTGGGGCTGGCCTTGGTGTTGCCGGCCACAAAGTCCACCACCTGCAAAAACGCTTCGCGGGCGGTTTGCAGGCGCGCGGCTACCGCCACGGCGTCGGCACTGGCGTTGGCACGCAAAGCGGCTTCGGTCTTTTCTACCTGGGCGGCAATGGCCTTGGCGGTGGTGCCGCCGTCACGCGCGGTCTTGCGCCCGACCAGGTCATTGGCCTGAATGGCGGTGGTGCCCTCATAAATGGTGAGGATCTTGGCGTCGCGGTAGTACTGGGCAGCCCCCGTTTCCTCGATGAAGCCCATGCCGCCGTGCACCTGCACGCCCAAGGACGTGACCTCCAGGCTCATTTCGGTGCTGTAGCCCTTGACCAGCGGCACCATGAATTCGTAGAAGGCCTGGTTTTGCTTGCGCACGTCGGCGTCGGGGTGGTGGTGCGCGCCGTCGTAGGCGCTGGCGGCCACGCTGGCCAGGGCGCGGCAGCCCTCGGTGCTGGCACGCATGGTCATGAGCATGCGGCGCACGTCAGGGTGGTGGATGATGGCGGCGCTGCCGGGCAGCGAGCCATCCACCGGGCGGCTTTGCACCCGTTCGCGGGCAAAGGTGGCGGCCTTTTGGTAGGCGCGCTCGGCAATGGCAATGCCTTGCACGCCCACACCGTAGCGGGCGGCGTTCATCATGATGAACATGTATTCCAGGCCACGGTTTTCTTCACCAACGAGGTAACCAATGGCACCGCCGTGGTCACCGTACTGCAGCACGGCGGTGGGGCTGGCCTTGATGCCCATCTTGTGCTCAATGGAAACACAGTGCACGTCGTTGCGCGCGCCCAGGCTGCCATCGGCATTCACCATGAATTTGGGCACCACAAAAAGGCTGATGCCCTTCACGCCTTCGGGTGCTCCTTGCACGCGGGCCAGCACCAGGTGGACGATGTTTTCGGCCATGTCGTGCTCACCCCAGGTGATGAAGATCTTGGTGCCAAAAATCTTGTAGCTGCCATCGGGCAGGGGTTCGGCACGCGAGCGCACCAGAGCCAGGTCCGAACCCGCCTGGGGTTCGGTCAGGTTCATGGTGCCGGTCCACTTGCCGGACACCAGGTTTTCCAGGTAGATGGCCTTGAGCTCGTCGGAGCCGGCCGTCAGCAGGGCTTCGATGGCGCCGTCGGAGAGCAGCGGGCACAGGGCAAAGCTCATGTTGGCGCTGTTGACCATTTCGCCGCAGGCCGCGCCGATGGTCTTGGGCAGACCCTGGCCACCAAAGTCGGTGGGGTGCTGCAGGCCTTGCCAGCCGCCTTCGGCAAACTGCTTGAAAGCTTGCTTGAAGCCGGGCGTGGCTGTGACCTTGCCGTCGTGCCAGCTGCTGGGGTATTTGTCGCCTTCCCAGTTCAGCGGGGCGATCACGTCCTGCGTGAACTTGGCCGCCTCTTCCAGCACGGCCTGCGCGGTATCGAAGCCCGCGTCTTCAAAACCGGGAATCTGGGCAATCTGGTCGATGTTGGCCAGATGCTGGATGTTGAACAGCATGTCCTTGACGGGGGCGACGTAGCTCATGAAAGTCTCCGAAACGGGGCAAAGAAGGGAAATGAGGGACAAAAAAAGGGCACCGCACGCGATGCCCTGTGGGGGTTTACACGCTTACAGCGCCTTCACCAGTTCCGGCACCGCCGTGAACAGGTCGGCTTCCAGGCCGTAGTCGGCCACGGAGAAGATCGGAGCTTCGGGATCCTTGTTGATCGCCACAATCACCTTGGAGTCCTTCATGCCAGCCAGATGCTGGATGGCGCCGCTGATGCCGCAGGCCACATACAGCTGGGGCGCGACGATCTTGCCGGTCTGTCCCACTTGCAGGTCGTTGGCAGCGTACCCTGCGTCCACCGCAGCGCGGCTGGCACCGATGGCGGCACCGAGCTTGTCGGCCAACGGGGTCATCACTTCGTTGAACTTCTCGCTCGAACCCAGGGCACGTCCCCCAGAGACGATGATCTTGGCAGCGGTCAGCTCAGGGCGGTCGTTCTTGGCCAGCTCGGAGCCCACGTAGGCCACACCGGCGTGGGCGGCGGCAGCACCCGCGGTTTCCACCGCAGCGCTGCCACCGGTTGCAGCGGCGGCGTCGAAGTTGGTGGCACGCACGGTGATCACCTTGGTGGCGTCGGTAGCCTGCACGGTGGCGATGGCGTTACCGGCATAGATGGGGCGCTCGAAGGTGTCGGCACTGACCACCTTGGTGATGTCAGATACCTGCGCCACATCGAGTTTGGCAGCCACGCGCGGGGCCACGTTGCGACCGGCGGCGGTGGCGGGGAACAGGATGTGGCTGTAGTTGGCGGCAAGGGCCAGCACCTGGGCGGCCACGTTTTCCGCTACGCCGTGACCCAGGGAGTCGGCGTCTGCGTGGATGACCTTGGACACACCGGCGATCTGGGCGGCGGCAGCGGCGGCGGCGGCGGCGTTGGTACCGGCCACCAGCACATGCACATCACCTCCGCACTGGGCGGCGGCGGTTACGGTGTTCAAGGTAGCGGGCTTGAGCGAAGCGTTGTCGTGTTCGGCGATAACAAGAGCGGTCATGATTCAATCCTTAAATTCGTTCTTAATCAGTCGGGGACAGAGCAAATTTGCCTTGCAAATCTTGGTCTGTCCCGCAACGCATCAGATAACCTTCGCTTCAGTCTTGAGCTTGGCGACCAGGGTGGCCACATCGGGTACTTTGATACCGGCGCTGCGCTTGGGCGGCTCGGACACTTTGAGCGTCTTGATGCGGGGTGCCACATCCACTCCCAGGTCAGCGGGCTTGACGGTATCGAGCGGCTTCTTCTTGGCCTTCATGATGTTGGGCAGCGTGACGTAGCGTGGCTCGTTCAGACGCAGGTCGGTAGTCACGATGGCGGGCAGGCTGACCGACAGGGTCTCCAGGCCGCCATCCACTTCGCGGGTGACGCTGGCTTTGCCGTCGGCCACTTCGACCTTGCTGGCAAAAGTGGCTTGTGGCAGGTCGGCCAGGGCAGCGAGCATCTGGCCGGTCTGGTTGGCGTCGTCGTCAATGGCCTGCTTGCCCAGAATCACCAGGCCAGGCTGTTCCTTGTCCACCAGGGCCTTGAGCAGCTTGGCCACAGCCAGGGGTTGCAGTTCGACATCGGTTTCGACCAGGATGCCCCGATCGGCACCGATGGCCATGGCCGTGCGCAGGGTTTCCTGGCACTGGGCTACACCGCAGGACACAGCGATGATCTCGGTCACCACGCCTTTTTCCTTCAGGCGCACCGCCTCTTCAACGGCAATTTCGTCAAAGGGGTTCATGCTCATCTTGACGTTGGCGATGTCCACACCGCTGTTATCAGACTTCACGCGCACCTTCACGTTGTAGTCCACCACGCGCTTGACGGCGACCAAAGCTTTCATTGCTGCTACTCCAGTAGTTAAAAACAGGGTGTTTACCTTTACGTAAACGTCAACTTACACCATTCTATGCTGCACCGCGACACGCGGGAAACGCCTGTCGCCCAGCCGACACGAACAAAATAGAACGGTCGTGCTTTTTTGATTATAGCGCCACATCCTCGCACATCAAGTACCGGACGATCTTCTAGAGAAGTCACCTTTGGTGCACCACGCGTTGCGGGAACGGAATTTCGATGCCTTGCGAGCGCAGTGCCTGCAAGATGGCCACATTCACTTCCGAGCGCAGGTTTCCCTGCCCGTTCTCGACGTCGCTGATCCAGTACACCAAGTTGAACTCCAACCCGTCCGCACCAAATGCCGCCAGTTGCGCGGAAGGCGCGGGCTCGCGCAGCACCCGTGGCTGCGATAGCGCCGCCTGCACCAGCAGATTCTTGACCACGTCCACATCCGAGTCGTACGCGACAGCGACCGATGTGCTCTGGAAGACCAACGGATCTGCCAAGGAGAGGTTTTCCACACGGCTGGTAATCAACATTTCGTTGGGTACGATGGATTCGCGCCCGGTGGGGGAACGCACGATGGTGTAACGGGCATTGATGGCGGTGATCTGGCCTTCGAAGCCGTCGACCTTGACGTTGTCACCAATGCGCATGCTGCGCTCGGCCAGGATGACGAAGCCCGACACATAGTTGGCGGCCAGTTTCTGCAGCCCCAGGCCAATGCCTACGCCCAATGCGCCCCCCAGCACCGACAGGGCCGTCAGATCCACGCCCACCGCCGACAATGCCAGCAACACGCCCACAAACATCAGCAATGCACGCGTGGCATTGCTGATCGCCTTGCGCAGGGACAGTTCACCACCCGTGGCCGAACGCAGCAGCCGCGCCTCGATGGCCGACGAGATCCACAAGGTCAGCAACAGCACCAGCCCTGCGGTCAAACCGCCTTCGATGAGATTGCGCACGGTCAGGGTCGCACCGCCCACCTTCCATCCAATCTGGTCCAACTCGTTCAGGATCACCGGCAACAGGCCACTCACCCACAACACCATCGCCAGCCAGGCAACCCAGGAGATCGTCTGCTCCAGCAAGCGCGCCCAGGTGGCCTGGGCAAAGGCGACCTGCAAGACCTTGACGCCCACGCGAATCACCAGCAGTGCAATGAGCACCGGCAACACCACCTTGAACACCGCCAAGGGGACAAACTGCGCCACGACTGCACGCGCCACGTAGGCCCCCATCAGCAGCAGCAGGGGAAACAACACGCCATCAATGGCTCGCTTGCCAAACCAGATGGATGGTGTTTCATCGCGCTGCCCGAGTGCGCGCGCCAGCACGCTCAAGAGCGCCCAACACAACACCCCGCACGCCGTCAACGCGGCCAGTTCCACCAGCACGGCGGGTTGCCCAAAGGCCTGCAGCCATCCGGCCAGGTCATCGATGGGCTGCGGAGCCGCCTTGGAAAGACCTTTGCTCATGCCACCCCCACCAGCACCTGCAGGTGCGCTTCCACGCTGTGGGCCAAGGCATCCAGGTTGTAGCCCCCTTCCAGGCAGGAAACAATGCGCCCTTGGGCATGGCGGTGCGCCACTTCCTGGATCCGTTCCGTGATCCAGGCATAGTCGCTTTCCACCAGCCCCATGCAGCCCATGTCGTCGGCGCGGTGGGCGTCAAAGCCTGCGCTGAAGAAGATCATTTCCGGGCGGTAGGCCTCCAGGCGGGGCAGCCAATGGGTGTTGATCAGTTCGCGTACTGCCGCGCCGCTGGTGTGCTGCGGCACCGGCACATTGACCAGGTTGCTGGCCGTGGAACGCGAACCGCCCGGCGGGTAGAAGGGATGCTGAAAGAAGCTCACCATCAGTATGCGTTGGTCGCCACCGACGATGTCTTCGGTACCGTTGCCGTGGTGGACATCAAAATCCACGATGGCCACGCGCTTCAAGCCGTGGCGCTCCAGCGCATAGCGCGCGGCAATAGCCACGTTGTTGAAAAAGCAAAACCCCATGGCCTTGTCGCGGCAGGCATGGTGCCCCGGTGGACGGATGGCACAAAAGGCGTTGTTGATTTCGCCCGCCATGACTGCATCCACTGC
>JAYRUL010000115.1:0-7646 GCA_041919095.1 Rhodoferax sp.
TACTCCAACAAGTGCCTGGAAATGGTGCGGGTTGTCGCGAAGTAACGCCCCCACGCATCCAAGCAAGCGCCTTCGGGCGCTTTTTTTGTGCGCGCAGTTCCTGCAATTTGAAGAAAACAGTTTCAATTTGCAGGAGGCAGGCCCAATAGCGGCGCGTCGACCGCCGAGAAACCTCTTGGCAGCCTGGAGTAGTTCTCCCGGCGACAATCGGGTATGTCCCCCGGAATCCTCTACGCGGCCTCGGCCTACACGCTGTGGGGCCTGTTTCCCCTGTTCTTCAAACATGTCGCCCAGGTCAACGCCCTGGAGGTGGTGATGCACCGCACCGTCTGGTCGCTGGCGTTCGTGCTGCTGGTGCTGGCGGGGCTCCAGCGCTGGGCGTGGTTGGGCGCGGTGCTGCGCACGCCGCGTGTGGTGGCCACGTTTGCATTGTCGGCGGCGCTGCTGGCCAGCAATTGGCTGGTTTATGTGTGGGCGGTGAATAACGACCACGTGCTCGACGCGAGCCTGGGCTATTTCATTCTGCCGTTGGTGAATGTGGGGCTGGGCTACGTGTTCCTGCACGAGCGCCCGCGTCGCTGGCAGTGGGTGGCCTTTGGCGTGGCTTGCGCCGGGGTGTTGTGGTTGACGGTGCAGACCGGTCGCCTGCCCTGGGTTGCACTGACCTTGGCAGTCACGTTCGGGTTTTACGGACTGCTGCGCAAATTGGCCCCTTTGGGCGCGTTGGAAGGGCTGTCGCTGGAAACCCTGCTACTCGCACCACTGGCCGTGGGTGTGTTGGGCTGGTTCACAGCCCAGGGGCAGGGCGTGTTGGCCGGGGAGCACTCCGAGACGCTGGGGTGGCTCATTGCATCCGGTCCGGTCACGGCGCTGCCGCTGCTGCTGTTTGCCGCCGGGGCGCGGCGCGTGCCCCTGTCGACCATGGGCATCCTGCAGTACATCGCGCCCAGCATTTTGGTGTTGTTGGGCGTATGGCTGTACGGCGAGCCCTTTGCCGGGCCGCGCGCGTTGGGATTTGTGTTGATCTGGTCGGCGTTGGCGATCTATTCCGTGGAGGGTTGGTGGCATACCCGGCGTGGTACTTCGCCAGCGGTCTGACGCAGGCGGGTTAGGGGCGGGGTCGTGATGCCATCCAACGTTCGACTTCGTCAGCACTGCGCGGCAGACCATCCGACAGGACACGTGCCCCGGTCTCGGTGACCACCACCTGGTCCTCGATACGCACGCCCAGGTTCTTCTGTGCGATATAGATGCCGGGCTCCAGCGTAATGACCATACCCACCTTCAAGGGCTCATGGTAGGCACCGGCGTCGTGCACATCCAGGCCGACAAAGTGGCCCAGCCCGTGCAGGAAGTAGTCGCCGTAACCCGCGTCATCGATCACCTTGCGCGCGGCCTTGTCCAGGTCTTCGAAATACACCCCGGGCTTGACCAGGGCCAGCGCGGCTTGTTGGGCCTGCAGCACCAGGTTGTAGATCTTGCGTTGCTCAGGACTGAACTTGCCGTTGACCGGCAGTGTGCGGGTGATGTCGCTGGCGTAGTGGGCGTATTCGGAGGCCATGTCCATCAGCACCAGTTCGCCATCTTGCATGACGCGCTCGCTGCGCGGGTAGTGCAGGATGGTGGCGTTCGCGCCCGATCCCACGATGCTGTCATAGGCATTGCGCCGACTGCCGCTGCGCCGCCAGATGCGTTCGGCCTCGGCCCTTACCGCAGCCTCCGACACACCCGGGCGTACCAGTTGCCAGGCTGCCAGGTGCCCAGCCTCGGTAATGCGCACACTACGCTGCATCAAGGCCAGTTCGTCGGCGTCGTGGCTGGCGCGCATTTGCGCCAGTTTCCAACCCATCGGTTTGACGGAAACGCCCGCGAGCCTGCTCTGCACCTTGCTGTAAAGCTCCAGATCCTTGGGCTTGCCTTCGCCCCCACGCGGCAGGCTTACCTGCCACAAAGTGGGCGAGCGTGCCGCCAAACCGGTTAGCGTGCCCAGCAAGGCGCCGTTGCGCAGAATCTTGTCAAAGCCGTACTTGGTACGCAGGGCTGCAGCAATCGGTTCGCGCTCACCCGTCCAGCGCTCGGCTTCGACGTCGCGGCTGGGCAGAAACAAGAACTCTTGGTAGGTACGCTCTTTGGGGGCCAGGACCAGCACTGCTCCCTTTTCCAGCACGCCGGTCAGGTAGAAGAAGTCCCCTGAGGGGCGGTAGCCCGCATAGTCCTCCTCGCCCTCAGCGTGTATCACAGCTACGCCTTCCCCCATGGCGCGCATCAAGGCCGCGCGCCGTGCTGCATACACGCTGGGTGCCTGGGTCTGCTGCGGCTCATGCAAAACGGGCAGGGCGGGATCTGCCGCATGGGCACCGGGCAGCCAGGCCAGGGCGCCCAGGCACAGGGCAAGTACAAGCTGGGGAGTAGTTTTTTTCATGGGTGAATTCTAGGAGTCCGGGCCAACCGGTCGCCAGACCCGACATGGGGCGCTTGTTGCCAAGCCGGGGGCACTCTACGCACCCAGCAGGCGCTGCATCTGCTCCACCCCGTCGGGACTGGCCATCAGCACCAGGGTAGCACCGGGTTGCACCACGTGTTCGGGCGAGGGGTTGAAGACCCAGTGGCCGCGCTCGTGGGTGGCTACCAGCAGGTACTCCCGTGCGGGGGGCACCAGGTCGGCCAGGGTACGGGGCGTGAATTCGCCCGGTACCACCACTTCTTCCACACGCAGGCCTTCGTCGCTTTGCAGCATCTGGTCCATGAAACTGACCACGTGGGGGCGCACCATGGCCGAGGCGATGCGCATGCCGCCGGTGAAGTCAGGCGACACGATTTCGTCGGCACCGGCACGCCGGGCCTTGTCGGTGTTGCGCACGTCATGCACCCGTGCCACCACGCGCGCCTTGGGGTTGAGCAGCTTGACCGAGAGGGCGATCATCAGGTTGTGCCCATCATCCCCGGTGACGGCAAACACCCCGGCTGCATGGGCCAGGCCCGCCTTGCGCAGGGCATCGTCGTCGGCGGCGTCTTCGTGCAGGTACAAGGCGTGGGGATGGTGTTCGAGCCAAACGTCCAGCGCCGCCCGGTCTTTCTCGATGACAACGAACTTGCGCCGCGTCTTGAGCAGCTCGCGTGCCACGTTGGAGCCCACCCGCCCGATGCCGCACATGATGTAGTGACCGCGTAACTCCGCCATTTGTCGTTCCATACGTATCCTCTTGCGCTCTGCGTTCAAATCCGCATCCACCAGGTAGGCCACCACGGTGGAGAACAGATAGCTTACGGTGGCAATGCCCACCGTCGCAATCCCCACCGTGAACAGGCGACCCCAGGGATGCGTGCTCAGGTCGACGGTTTCGCCGTAGCCGATGGTGGCGACGGTGATGAAAGTCATGTAGAAGCTGTCGATCCAGGTCGCTTCGGGTGCGCCTATAAAGTGGTAGCCTAGCGTCCCGGTGACGATCACGACCCACAGCACAGCGATGCTGTACAAGATGCCCTTGACGTGGCGGTGGCGAAAAAACGTTTTCAACGCCCGGTTCCCTTTGCTGCTGACCAGCCCCCGGTGCGATTTTGCAGGTGCCAGTCTAAAGCGCTTTTTGAGCCGGGCGTGATTCCGTGTGGAGACCCTATGCAAGTTATCGATTGCCCGTGTGGGCGAGCAGGCCGCTATACCCAGTGCTGCGGCGTTTGGCATGCTGGATGGGCGCGCGGTGAGCATGCGCCTACGCCCGAAGCCTTGATGCGTTCCCGCTACAGCGCCTATGCCTTGCAGATGGCCGATCCTGCCCTCGGCTCCTACTTGCTGGCCACCTGGCATCCGTCCACCGCACCGGGGGAAATCGAACCCAACCCATTCATGAAATGGATCGGGTTGGAGGTGCTGCACAGCGCGGTTTCCGGGGATGCCGGGGCGGTGGAATTCGTGGCCCGCTTCAAGGACAACGGGCGCGCCGCACGCCTGCACGAAACCAGCCGCTTTGTGCGCGAAGATGGGCGGTGGCTCTATATCGACGGAACCGTGGCGTAGGTCGATTTACTATCAAATTAATAGCTGCTTACGCTTGTCCCATAAGGTCTAGAGTCACTTTTGACCATGAATTTCGCGCGAAAGCAACGGCTGACAACCCAGCGGGCAAGCGCTGCTAGCCCAGGTGCTGGCCCACGATGCCCGCCAGTTCGAACATGCCTGCGCGGTCCTTGCCGAACACGGCCTTGAGCTTGGCGTCGGCCACGATGGTGCGCTTGTCCTGCGGGTCTTGCAGGTTCTGGGCCTTGATGTAGTCCCACAGCTTCTTCATCACCTCGGTGCGTGACACCGGATCGGTGCCGATCACGGCGGCCAGGGCCGCACTGGGGGCCTTGGCGCTGGCGACGCTGGTCTTGCGCGGGGTTTTTGCAGCCGCCACTTTCTTTGCAGCGGCTTTCTTGACCGGCGTCTTGGCCACCGATTTTGCAGTAGTTTTGGCAGCAGCCCCCGCAGAAGCTGCGCGACCAGCTACCGTTTTGGTAGCAGCTGTCTTGCGCGGCGGAAACTTGCTGGGAGCAAACTCAAAGTTCACCTTGCCCGCCTCGGCGTCCCAGGCCAGCATGGCCTTGAAGGCGCGGCGGGTGCGCATGGAGACAAACTTCTCCAGCAGGTCGGTCTTGCCGGTGGCCAGCAGTTTCTGCATCTGTGCGCGCTCAATGGGTTGCTGCAGGATGATCTGGCCGCTCTTGAAGTCGCAGCTGGGGGTGGCCTGGGCGTGCGTCGGCACCGATTTTTCGCAGACGTAGTTCTTGCCGTGCTCGTACACGCCAGCGCCGCACTTGGGGCAGGCGCCCAAGGATTCCTGGCTGGAAAAGTCCACCAGCTCGCCGGTTTCGCCGTCGGCGGCGTCGTCACCAAAGTCGAACTCCAGCTTCCAGTTCTTGTCGTCCTCGCTGAACTTCAACACCAATTCGGCCACAAAGGGCCAGCCCGCCTTGGAGCGAAAGCCATCCAGCGGGCCGATGTGTTTGTCGCGCAGGAAGGTCTCCACCTCGGTCAGTTCAAAGGTGCGTCCGCCAGGGATCTTGGTAAACGAGAAGCCGCAGCCGTCCGACTGGCCGTCGGCCCCTGCGCAGGCGTAGCGGCGGTAGTTTTCCTTGACCACACCGCCACAGTGGGGGCAGGGTGCATGCAAGGTGGCGTAGTCACCCGGCACGCTGTCGCGGTCGTACTCCTTGGCCTTCTTCACGATGTGCTCGGTCATGGCCGCGATTTCGCGCATGAACGCATCGCGGCTGAGTTTGCCGTGCTCCATCTGGGCCAGCTTGTATTCCCAGTCGCCCGTCAGTTCAGGGCGGGACAACTCCTCCACACCCAGGCCGCGCAACAGCGTCATGAGCTGAAAAGCCTTGGCCGTGGGAATCAGCTCGCGGCCTTCGCGCAGCATGTATTTTTCGGCGATCAGACCTTCGATGATGCTGGCGCGCGTGGCCGGGGTACCCAGGCCTTTCTCGTGCATGGCGTCGCGCAGCTCCTCGTCTTCAATCAGCTTGCCCGCGCCTTCCATGGCCGAGAGCAGCGTGGCTTCGGAATAGCGTGCCGGGGGGCGGGTCTTGAGGCCCTTGGCGTCGGCCGCCTCGGTGCGTACGGACTCGCCGGGCTGAACGGCCACCAGGGATTTGCCGTTGTCTTCGCTGTCGTCGTCCTGCGCTTCCTTGCCGTAGATGGCCAGCCAACCCGCCTTGACCAGCACCTTGCCTTCGCTCTTGAATTTGTGAACCGTGTCGGCCCCCACGCTCCCCACTGCGTTGGGTTCGCTGCCCCCCGAGGGGGCCGCGCCTTGCTTGGGGCGGCCCGGCGCAGCGGCGACCGTCGTAATCCGGGTCGTCACCTGGTACTCGGCAACCGGGAAGAACACCGCCATGAAACGGCGCACCACCAGGTCGTAAAGCTTTTGCTCGGCATCCGACAGGCCCGAAGGAGCTTGCAGCGTGGGGATGATGGCAAAGTGGTCGCTGACCTTGGCGTTGTCAAAGATACGCTTGGTGGGTTTTACGAACCCACCCTTGATCGCGGTGGCCGCGTGGGGGGCCAGGTGGCGCATGTCGGACTGGGCCAGCATCTCGAAGGTTTGCTTGGCCACGCTCACATAGTCTTCGGGGAGGTAGCGCGAATCGGTACGCGGGTAGGTCAGGGCCTTGTGGCGCTCGTACAGGCTTTGCGCCAGCGCCAGCGTGGTCTTGGCCGAAAAACCAAACTTGCCGTTGGCCTCACGCTGCAGGCTGGTCAGGTCAAACAACAGGGGCGAGGCTTGCGTGCTGGGCTTGCTTTCTTCGGTGACGGTGCCGCTCTGGCCCCGCACGGCGTCGGCAATGGCGCGGGCGCGGGCGGCGTCCCACAGGCGGTCGGCCTTCTTCTCGGCATCCTCGGTGTCCTTCTTCCAGGCCGGGTCGAACCACTTGCCCGCATAGGTGCCCGCCTGGGCTGCGAAGCTGGCGTGAATTTCCCAATAGTCGCGGCTGACAAAGGCGCGGATCTGCTCTTCGCGTTCCACCACCACCGCCAGCGTGGGCGTCTGCACCCGGCCCACCGTGGTCAAAAAGAAGCCGCCATCGCGCGAATTGAAAGCGGTCATGGCACGCGTGCCGTTGATGCCCACCAGCCAGTCGGCTTCGGAGCGGCTGCGCGCGGCGTCGGCCAGGGGGCGCATCTGGGCGTCGCTGCGCAGGTTGGAAAAACCGTCGCGGATGGCCTGGGGGGTCATGCTCTGCAGCCACAGGCGCTGCACCGGTTTGGCCAACGGTTTGGCACCGCCTGCATATTGCTCGATCAGGCGAAAGATCAGCTCCCCCTCGCGGCCCGCGTCGCAGGCGTTGATGAGGGCACCCACGTCCTTGCGCTTGGCCAGTTTGACCACGGCGTTCAGGCGCGTCTTGGTCTTGTCCACGGGCTTCAAGTCAAAGTGCGGCGGAATGACGGGCAGGTGGGCAAAGCTCCACTTGCCGCGCTTCACATCGTATTGCTCGGGGGCCTGGATCTCCACCAGGTGGCCCACGGCACTGGTGACCACGTAGCGGTCGTTCTCGAAGTGTTCGTCGTGCTTGTCGAACTTGCCGGCCACGGGGGTCAGAGCCCGCACGATGTCCTGCGCCACGGAGGGCTTTTCGGCGATAACCAGGGTCTTGGCGCTTGTGTTGCTATTCATCTGTCTACAATTCCGTCTCTCGCGTGCGCACGCACGCATATGGGCGCGCACACGCACGCCCCTGGGTTCACGTTACCAAAAAAAAATTGCCGTGGTCAAAAAGTCTGTTTCTCCCGCAACGCCCCAACCCTCCGGCAGGCGCATACAGGTCCGTCGCTCCGGCGTGCATGGCAAGGGCGTCTTTGCCGTGCAGGACATCGCCGAGGGCGAGACCCTAATCGAATACGTGGGCGAGGTCATTTCCTGGCAGCAGGCGCAAGACCGCCACCCGCACGACCCCCTGGACCCCAACCACACCTTCTACTTTTCGCTGGAAGACGGGCGCGTGATCGATGCCAAGCACGGCGGCAACTCTTCGCGCTGGATCAACCACTCCTGCGACGGCAACTGCGAAGCCGACGAGGTGGACGGGCGCGTCTTCATCAAGGCACTGCGCAACATCGCCGCTGGCGAAGAGCTCAGCTACGACTACGGCCTCATCATCGA
>JAYRUL010000116.1:0-7507 GCA_041919095.1 Rhodoferax sp.
CCCAAAGATCGCTTGCGTTATGGCTACCGCATTTGGAGCGAACGTCGTACGGGCCTGATTCTGCGTTTGCAGACCTTGGATTTGGATGGGCGCATTCTTGAACAAGCTGCGTTCTCCGAGTTGCAACTGGACGCTTCGCTGTCGGCGAGTAAGTTGCTCCGTTCGGGCAGTACCGAGGGTTACCGCGTTGTTCGCGCTGAAATGCAGAAAACCACACTGGACGCACAGGGTTGGGTGGTGCGCCGGGAGGTGGACGGCTTCAAGCCGGTCAGTTGCTACCAGCGACCGGTGGCGAACGGCCACGGCGATGCAGGCGCAATGGCCTTGCAATGTTTGTTTGGTGATGGCGTCGCCACGGTGTCGCTGTTTGCAGAGGCATTCGATCCGCGGCGTCATGTGCGCGATGGCGAAACCGATCTGGGCGGGGCTACCCGCAGTCTGTCACGGCGTATCCAAAATTGGTGGTTTACGGCCATGGGCGAAGTCCCGTCGGGAACTTTAGCGGCTGTTGCGAACTCCATGGAACGCAGCCGCTGACAGGCGTTTCCCAAACGCCTGGATGTGATGTCCTTCAGGTGTTAATCGCAATAGAAAGATGAAACAGACCATGCACAAACCACTGCGCACTCTTTGGATGGCAGTCGCTCTGGCTATCCCGGCCTTTGTGATGACGGCTCCTTTGCAATCCGCTGTAGCCCAGACCAGCGCCCGTGCGGCGCTGCCCGACTTCGCCGACCTGGCAGAGCAGGTGGGGCCATCGGTGGTCAACATCCGTACCATGGAGAAAGTTAATACGCGAGTAGTCCAGGGTCAAATGGATGAAGACACGCTGGAGTTTTTTCGGCGTTTTGGCTTCCCGTTGCCCAATGTCCCGCGCCAAGGCCCACGACCCAATCGCCCTCAGCAAGAAGAGGAAGTCCCGCGCGGCGTAGGCTCGGGCTTTATCGTGTCGGCAGATGGTTTCATCATGACCAATGCGCACGTGGTCAAAGGTGCGGATGAAGTATTCGTCACTTTGACTGACAAGCGCGAGTTCAAAGCAAAGATCATTGGTACGGACGAACGCAGCGACGTGGCCGTGGTCAAGATTGAGGCCACTGGGTTGCCCGCAGTGCGAGTCGGAGATGTAAGCAAATTGCGGGTTGGCGAATGGGTCATTGCGATCGGATCCCCTTTTGGATTGGAGAACACGGTGACCGCGGGCATTGTGAGCGCCAAGCAACGCGACACCGGAGACTTCCTGCCATTGATCCAGACCGATGTAGCCATCAATCCCGGCAATTCGGGTGGGCCACTTTTGAATATGCGCGGCGAAGTTGTGGGGATCAACAGCCAGATTTATTCCCGCTCGGGGGGCTATATGGGCATATCGTTTGCCATCCCGATGGACGAGGCCATGCGCGTGAGCGAGCAGTTGCGCAGCAATGGTCGTGTTTCTCGGGGGCGCATTGGTGTCCAGATCGAAGCGGTTACCAAGGAGATTGCCGACGGCATCGGATTGGGCAAGCCGCAAGGTGCGCTGGTGCGTGCGGTCGAAAGCGGATCGCCTGCCGAGAAAGCCGGCGTGGAAGCTGGAGATGTGATCGTCAAGTTTGATGGCAAGCCCATCGAGAAATCCATCGACCTCTCGCGCGTCGTCGGTGCCACCAAGCCCGGTGCCAAGAGCACGGTCACCGTCTTTCGTAAAGGTGCCAACAAGGATCTAACCGTCGTTGTTGCCGAAGTGGAAGCGGAGACCAAGCCCAGTGCACAATCCAATAGCAAGGACGATCGCAGCAAAGCGCCTTCTGCGCAGAGTCTGGGTTTGGTTGTCACTGACCTGACCGATGCTCAGAAGAAAGAGCTCAACCAGAAATTCGGCGTGCGCGTGGAATCTGCCACCGACGTGGCCGCGCGCGCCGGTTTGCGTACAGGCGATGTCATCGTCCAGCTTGCGGGACAAGAAGTCTCCAACGCGAAGGAGTTTGATGCGGTGCTGTCCAAAGCTGACAAAACCAAGCCCTTGGCCGTGATGTTCCGCCGGGGCAACTGGACCCAATTCGTCACGATCAAACCAGCCAAGTAGGACCGGGTGAGCTGATCTTAGGCCCCAAAACCGAACCGGTTTTGGGGTTTTGTTCACCAAGAGAATTGAAAATTTCAATCGTCAAAAAATTGAAATCATTATGTGAGTGCATACTCCGAATAGTATCGGTTCATACGTTTGGTTACAATAAGCGAAGGTTTGCGCGATAGTTTGATATAAAAGCTCCGCAGAATCCATCATGTGGGATTCGTTCTATTCACCCACAGATGGTCCACAGGCGGCCCACAAGTTGTGCAATTCTTCCGGACATTTTTGTTGATAACTTGTGTATAATTTCTTTGTTGCTGGACTGCAACGGCTCCAATCCGCACTGTTTTAGGCTTTGCTTCGGGCACTTTTTGCCTACAATGAAGCTCCAACCTTCGCAGTTGCCAATGATTGTTGGTTTAGGGCGCGTCCATTTTCGACGCGCCCTTTTTTCTTTTTCGTCGCGTTTTAATTCAACTACTTAAGCGTTTCCGTTGATGAATCACATCAGAAATTTTTCCATCATCGCGCATATCGATCATGGCAAATCCACTCTTGCAGATCGCTTGATTCAACGTTGCGGTGGACTTGAAGCCCGCGAGATGGAAGCCCAGGTTCTAGACTCGATGGATATCGAAAAAGAGCGTGGGATAACTATCAAGGCGCAGACTGCAGCGCTGCACTACACGGCGCGTGACGGGCAGGTCTACAACCTTAATCTGATCGATACACCGGGGCACGTGGACTTCTCGTACGAAGTCAGCCGATCGCTGTCGGCCTGTGAAGGTGCGCTGTTGGTTGTCGATGCATCGCAAGGTGTGGAAGCACAGACAGTAGCCAACTGCTATACCGCGTTGGACTTGGGTGTGGAAGTGCTGCCTGTTCTCAACAAGATGGACCTTCCCCAGGCCGACCCGGAAGCTGCCAAGGCCGAGATCGAAGACGTGATCGGTATCGACGCGAGTGAAGCCATTCCTTGTTCGGCCAAGAGCGGCATGGGTGTGGACGATATTTTGGAGATGATCGTGGCCAAGGTGCCCGCGCCTCGCGGAAAGCCCGATGGTGCGTTGCGGGCCATGATCATTGACAGCTGGTTTGACAGCTACGTGGGCGTGGTCATGTTGGTGCGCGTGGTCGATGGCCGCTTGGCCAAGGGCGACCGCATCAAACTCATGGCCACGGATGCGCAGTACAACGCTGAAAAGTTGGGCGTTTTTACCCCCGCCAACCAGCCGCGAGACTCACTGGAAGCGGGCGAAGTGGGTTACATCATTGCCGGCATCAAGGAGTTGCAGGCCGCTAAGGTGGGCGACACCGTGACGGTAGTAAAGAACGTCAGTGGCGGTGGTGCATTTACGGCATCTGAGCCACTGCCAGGCTTCAAGGAGATCCAACCGCAGGTGTTTGCCGGGCTGTACCCCACCGAGGCCAGTGAATACGACTCGCTGCGCGATGCGTTGGAGAAGCTCAAACTCAACGACGCCTCGCTGCATTACGAGCCCGAGGTGTCGCAGGCGTTGGGCTTCGGCTTTCGCTGCGGCTTCCTGGGCCTGTTGCACATGGAAATCGTGCAGGAACGCCTGGAGCGCGAGTTTGATCAGGACCTGATCACCACCGCACCCAGCGTGGTGTACCAGGTGGTCAAGAGCGACGGCGAAGTCATCATGGTGGAGAACCCCTCCAAGATGCCCGAGATCGGCCGCACCGCCGAGATTCGCGAGCCCATCGTGACCGTGCACCTGTACATGCCGCAGGAGTACGTGGGCGTGGTCATGACCCTGGCCAATCAGAAGCGTGGCGTACAGATCAACATGGCCTACAAGGGCCGCCAGGTGGTGCTGACCTACGACATGCCCTTGGGCGAGATCGTGCTGGACTTCTTCGACAAGTTAAAAAGCGTGAGCCGGGGTTACGCCTCCATGGACTATGCGTTCAAGGAATACCGTGCCTCGGACGTTGTCAAAGTGGATATCTTGCTCAACGGGGACAGGATCGATGCCTTGTCCATCATCGTGCACCGCACCCAGTCTGCCTATCGCGCGCGCGCGGTGGTGGCCAAGATGCGCGAGATCATTTCGCGCCAGATGTACGACGTGGCCATCCAGGCCGCCATCGGTTCGAACATCATTGCGCGTGAGACAATCAAAGCCCTGCGCAAGAACGTGCTCGCCAAGTGCTACGGCGGCGACATTTCCCGCAAGCGCAAGCTCCTCGAAAAACAAAAAGCAGGCAAGAAACGCATGAAACAAATCGGCTCCGTCGAAGTCCCCCAGGAAGCGTTCCTGGCTATTTTGCAGGTGGACGAATGAGCGCCCATCCCATGATGCAGACGATCACTACGTTCGTCCTGGCTGCCTTTGTTGCCTATGGTGGTGCCTGGTACCTGGGGTTTGTCGAAGGCAATTTCGCGTTGCTGTTGTTCATGGCTTCGTTCGTGACGGGCGTGTACTGGCTGGCCGAGCGCTTTTACTTCTTGCCCCTGCGTACGGCAGCTGCCGCGCAGTTGGAGGTACAAGACCAGCAGCGCCGTGCCGAGTTGACCAAGATGGGTATTACCCAGGTTGATGGCGATGTGTCCGTTGCCAAAAGTGCCATCCTGGCGCAACCCTGGTGGCTGGACTGGACCGCCGGTTTGTTTCCGGTCATCGTGTCGGTCTTCTTCTTGCGGTCGTTTCTGGTTGAGCCGTTCAAGATTCCGTCGGGCTCCATGACGCCCACGCTGTTGGTAGGTGACCTAATTCTGGTCAACAAGTTCACCTATGGTTTGCGTTTACCGGTGCTGCATACCAAGCTGACCGAGGGGAACAAGCCCCAACGGGGCGATGTCATGGTGTTTCGCTTTCCGCCAAAGCCTAGTCAGGACTACATCAAGCGTGTAGTTGGTGTGCCGGGCGATACGGTGGCCTACCTGAACAAGCGCCTCACCGTCAATGGCGAGCCGGTGACCACCGCTGCCCTGCCCGAGTTCTTCGACGAGGAAACCATGCGCTACTACAAGCACTTCAACGAAGCGCTGGGCGCAAAGACCCATGCCATCCTCAATGACGACGAGCGCCCCTCCTTCATCATGGGTGCCGACGCCTTTTACGGCCGCGAGGGGTGTGCCTATTCGGTGGAAGGGGTCACCTGCAAAGTTCCGCAAGGACACTACTTCATGATGGGCGACAACCGCGATAATTCGCTCGATTCGCGGTATTGGGGTTTTGTTCCCGAGCAAAACATCGTGGGCAAGGCCTTTCTGGTTTGGATGAATTTTTCCAGCCCCAAGCGCATTGGTTTTTTTGACTAAAACGGAGGCTTTTCATGTTCTTGCATCGCCGGTCCGCGCAGCGCGGTATCACCTTTTTGGGACTGTTGTTTGTGGGCGTAGTGGTTGCCGTGTCTGGCCTAATCGCTGCGCAGTCGTTCCCCACGTATGTGGAATACATGGCCATCAAGAAGGCGGTGGATCGTGCAGCGGGGGGCAACTCGGTGGTGGAGATTCGGACCACGTTTGACAAGTCGGCTGCGATAGACGACATCCAGTCCATTCGTGGTGCCGACCTGGAGGTCACCAAGGAAGGGGACAAGGTGGTGGTGAAGTTTGCCTACCAGCGCGAGATCCACCTGGCCGGGCCGGCCTGGCTGGTCTTCAAGTACGAGGGTCGCTCCAAGTAAGTGAATCCTGCACGCGTCGCGTTGCAGCAGCGGCTGCAACATGTTTTTTCCAATCCCCATTTGTTGGCGCGTGCGCTCACGCACCGCAGTTTTTCTGGCGAGCACTACGAACGTCTCGAGTTCCTGGGTGACTCGGTCCTGAACCTGGCCGTGTCCCATTTGCTGTATGAGCGTTTGGGAACCCTTCCCGAGGGCGATCTCTCGCGCGTGCGGGCCAATCTGGTCAAGCAAGACACCTTGCATCAGCTGGCGCTCAAGTTGGGCTTGCCGGACTTGATGCTGCTCGGCGAGGGGGAACTGCGCTCTGGTGGGGCGAAGCGGCCCTCCATCTTGGCCGATGTGCTGGAAGCCCTCATTGGCGCGGTTTACCTGGATGCCGGGTACCCGACGGCGCAAGCACTGGTGCACCGCTTGTACCAGGATGTCGAGATCAACCCCGGCATGCAGGCTTCGGCCAAGGATGCCAAGACCGCCTTGCAGGAATGGCTGCAAGGACGCAAGCTCAAGCTGCCGGTGTACAAGGTCGTGGCCACCACGGGCGCGGCGCACCAGCAAAGTTTCGATGTTGAATGCCTGGTGCCCGAGTTGCGGTTGCTTGAGCGCGGCATCGGTGGCTCACGGCGCGCGGGTGAACAGGCCGCCGCCGCCGCCATGTTGCAAACCCTGACCGCGAAAGGCGACCAGACATGATCCAATCTGCTACAAAAACGATAGCTGCTCACGCAATTCCCACGGGGTCTGAAGGCCAAAACGATCTCAATTCCGGGCTGGATGCCATGCTTGAAGACCTGGCACGGCCCGGCATGAAACCGGCTGCTTCCGACACCGAAACGGCCAACCAGCGCTGCGGCTTGATCGCCATCGTCGGCAAGCCCAATGTGGGCAAGTCCACCTTGCTCAATGCCCTGGTGGGCCAGAAGATCAGCATCGTTTCGCGCAAGGCCCAAACCACACGCCACCGCATCACCGGCATGCGCACGCTCGGTGAGACCCAGTTTGTCTTTGTCGATACGCCCGGATTTCAGACCCTGCACGGCAATGCGCTGAACAAGTCGCTTAACAAGACGGTTGTCGGTGCTGTGGCCGATGTGGACTTGATCTTGTTCGTAGTCGAGGCCGGCAGTCTCACCGCAGCCGATGAGAAGGTGCTCAAGTTGCTGGGTGAAGGCATTCCCGCTTTACTTATCGCCAACAAGCTCGATCACGTCAAAGAACGCGCCCGCCTGGCGCCCTGGCTGCAAGCCCAGCAGGCGCGCGGGCGTTTTGCCGAACTGGTGCCCTTGTCGGCCAAGAACCCGAAAGACGTGGAGCGGTTGCTGGGCATCTGCGCGCCCTACCTGCCCCAGCAAGCCTGGTGGTACGACCCCAACGAGTTGACCGACCGCAGCGAGAAGTTCCTCGCCAGCGAACTGGTGCGCGAGAAGCTCTTTCGCCTGACGGGTGACGAGCTGCCCTACACCTCCACGGTAGTGATCGAAAAATTCGAGGAAGAACCGCCGCAGAAGAAAGGCCAGAAGCGCCTGCTGCGCATCGCCGCCACCATCGTTGTCGAGCGCGATGGCCACAAGGCGATGGTGATCGGGGACAAGGGAGAACGCATCAAGCGCATCGGCATGGAGGCGCGGGTGGAGCTGGAAAGACTCGCCGACGCCAAGGTGTTCCTGGAACTGTGGGTCAAGGTGCGCTCGGGCTGGGCGGATGACGAAGCGCGGGTGCGCAGCTTTGGCTACGAATAAACGCATCTCCGATGAACCAGCCTTTGTGCTGCACCGCTACGACTGGAGCGAGTCCAGCCTG
>JAYRUL010000117.1:0-7329 GCA_041919095.1 Rhodoferax sp.
GCCGCGCTGCTTCCCACAGGGTTTGCGGGGCCTTTTCTTCGCGCAAATGTCCCACCATCACCACACGCAGGGGAGCGAGAGGCCGGTCTTGCGTGGCCTGCGGTGGTGTGGATTGGAAAATGACCCGCACCTTGGATCGGACGGTCTCGGGCAAGGCCAGGGGGCCGCATTCCTGGAGCACCACCAGGGTGCGTGCCAGGGTGAGAGAGGTCTGGGCCTGCGCGTCGGTCTGGATGTCCCGGTACAGATCGGTCCCGGTCAGCACCACGGCCAGGCCGGGGGCGTCGTGGTTGGCGCCGTGTGCTTGTGCCCATCGTTCGATGGACGGTGCAGAGCGGCGCGCGTGCAAGGCGAGCATGACGTCGTGCGGCTCCCCATTCCAGTCCTGGGCGACGGAGACCGTGTAGTCATGCTCCAGCATGCGCGCCCAGCGAGAAGCGGTTTGCCAATTGCCATTGTTGGCCGCCTCTGTGAAGGGGCTGATGATGCACACGCGGAACGCAGGGGTGGGCATTCAAGCAGGCTCCATGGAGTCGGCTGATCCCGCATCCCGTATGCGCGGTTCGTGCAGCAGCCACACCGTGAATGTGGCGCCACTCCCCGGGGGATTGTGTGCGCTGATGCGATTGCCGTATCGCTCCATCAGTCCCAGGCTCACCCACAGACCCAGGCCCGTGCCTTCGGTCTTCTTGGTGGTGAAGAACGGGTTGAAAATGTGGGCCAGCACCTCGGGTGCTATGCCTGGCCCGCTGTCGCATACATCAATGCGCACACCCATGTTCTGGCCGTCATCGATCCAGTCTTCGGTGCGCAGCGTGAGTGTGCCTCCGCTGGGCATGGCCTGCACAGCGTTGACCATGAGGTTGATGAGGACCTGTTGCAGTTCGCTGGGATTGATGGTGATGGGCTGTGTGGCGCGGAAGTCTTCCACCACCGTGATCGCGGCCTTTTTCATTTGGTGACCCACCAGCACCAGGCTGTCTTGCACCACTTGGCTGGCATCAACCTGCTGCAGGTAGCCGACAAACTCGGCAGGGCGAGCAAACTGCAGCAGCTTGGTCACGATGAGGCGAATGCGGTGCACCTGGCCGCGGATCAGACGAATTTCTTCACGAACGGGCTCGGCCTGCACGCCCAGGACTTCGGCCAGCACCTCAATGTTGCCCTGAATCACGGCAATGGGGTTGTTGATCTCGTGCGCGACACCGGCGGTGAGTTGCCCCACCGCGGCGAGCTTTTCCGAGGTGACCAACTGGCGTTGGGTGGAGCGCAGGCTCTCGAGTGCGTCGGCCAGCTCACGCGTGCGCTCGGCTACCCGTTGATCCAGCTCCTCGCCCCATTGGCGCAGCGCCAATTTTTGCGCTTGCAGTTGATCCAGCAGGCGGTCCAGGTGGGCTGCCAGCTCTCCAATCTCGTCGCCCTGGGGCACCGTGCCCACGCGCGCCCGGTCGTCGCCGCCTTCTGCCGCGCTCATGGTGCCGTGCATGCGCTCGATGGGTTTGAAGATGCCACGCGCCCAGTGCAGAGAAATCAGGGTGGCTCCGCCCATGGCCAGCAGGAACACGCCCACAATGATGGCCAGTGTGGTTTGCTTCACGCGGCGAAAAGGTGTTTCCAGGTAGCCCACGTACAGCATGCCCACGCGCTGGCCATCGCCGTCCAGCACAGGCTCGTAAGCAGAAACGTACCAGTCATTGACCACAAACGCGCTATCCAACCAGGTGCGGCCCTCGCCCAGCACCCGTTCGCGCACCGCCTGCGAGACGCGCGTTCCGATCGCGCGCGCACCTTCAAACAGGCGCACGTTGGTGGCCACGCGCACGTCTTCCAGGAACAGCGTGGCTGTGCCCTGGCTGCCAAAGGGCAGTGCGCCCTCGGGATAGACGATTTCGTTGAGGCTGTCGACGAAATCCAGGTTCTTGTTCAGCAGCGAGCCTCCCACCAGCACGGCACGCACGGCGCCCGCTTCGTCCCGCAGGGGGGCGGCGGCGTGGATGACCATGCCGCGCGATTCGGCCACGCGGTCTGTGGGCGTGGCGTTTTCGGTTGCAATGAAGGGGGTGAGTGCGCGCGCGGCCAACGCCGGGTCAAACTGCGCCAGCTGCTCAGGCGAGAAGATGTCGATGGCGGTCGAAGCCTTGCCGCTACGGGCATCCCGCGTGACCTTCCAGTCCAGCAAGATGCGCGGCGCACGCGTACTGCTGCTGGCCAACAGGTGGCCGCTGGCGTCGTACAGGTTCAGAAAGTCCAGCCCCAGGTCGCGCGTGGCATCGTACAGCGAACGTTTGAGCGCATCGGCCTCGCCATGGGTCATGCGCTGGTAACTGCGCTCCAGTTTCGCCGAATTGGCCAGGGCCTCGACCCCGCGCCCCAGGACTTCCTTGACGCGATCGAAGTAGCTGTGCGCCACGGCCAGGTCGCTTTGTACCTTGACCGTGAGCAACCGGTCGTATGAGTTGCCGCCGAAATAGACCAACACCGCAATCAACACCGGCAGAACCGCAAACAACGGCAGCAGCGCCAGTGCCAGCAGTTTGGTGCGGATGGAGTGCGCGCGCCATAGGCGCTGGGCCAGGTTCACACCTGCCACTCGGCGCAGCGCCGCTCCAGCGTCTTGCGCGAAATACCGAGGCGCCGTGCGGCTTCGGATTTGTTGCCGCGTGCTGCCGCAAGCACCGCCAGCACGTGCTGGCGCTCCATGGCTTGCAGCGAATCGTCGTCCGGGGCGCTGGCCGCAGCCGTGCGCACTGTGGGCGAGCCGTCCCAGCGGAAGGTACCCAGGATGAGCGAGCGCTCCAGATAGTTGCGCAATTCGCGCACATTGCCTGGCCAGTCGTGCGCCTGCAGCAGGCGCAGCAGTTCGGAATCAGGCTCGATGCAGGGCACACCCAGCTGGCGCGTGAGCAGGTGCAGCAGGTGGGTGGTGAGGTCGGGGATGTCGTCGCGGCGCTCACGTAGCGGCTTGAGGCGCAGCTCCATGACTTGCAAGCGGTAGTACAGGTCCTGTCGGAAGCGCTTTTCGGTCACCTCGGTGGCCAGGTCGCGGTTGGTGGCGGCAACGATGCGCACATCCACCGGCAGTTCGCTTTCAGTACCGATGGGGCGCACGCGGCGCTCTTCCAGCACGCGCAGCAGCTTGGCCTGCATGGCCAGCGGGAGTTCGGAAATTTCATCCAGGAACAACGTGCCGCCGCGTGCGTAAAAGAACAGGCCTTCGCGGTGCGCGCCCGCGCCTGTATAAGCGCCTTTCACGTGGCCAAAGAGTTCACTCTCGATCAGCTCGGGTGCAATGGCCGCGCAGTTGACTGGTACAAACGGCCCCGCCGCACGGCTGCTGAGGCGGTGCAGCAAACGCGCCACCACTTCCTTGCCTGTGCCCGATTCGCCCTGGACGAGCACCGTGGACGGTGTAGGCGCAATGCGCCGCACCAACGCGCACAGCTCCTGCGTGGCGGCCGAACGGCCCACCAGGCGGTCTTCGCCCGCCGTGAGGCCGCTCATTTCGCGGCGCAGCACGAAATTCTCGCGCGACAGGCGTGAACGCTCGAAGCAGCGTTTGACCGCATTGAGCATCTGCGCCACTGAAAAGGGCTTGAGCAAGAAGTCGGACACCCCCGCGCGCAGGGCATCGATGGCGGTTTCCAGGTCGGCGTACGCGGTGATAAGCACCACGTCGCCCGAAAAACCGCGCTCGCGCAGCACGTGCAGCCACTCCACCCCCGATTTGCCGGGCAGTGCGATGTCCAGAATGACCAGATCGAAGTATTGCTGGGCCATCAACGTTTCGGCCTCTTCCACACTGCCAGCGGCCGCTACCTGGGCGCAGCGGCCAGTGAGCGAGCGCTCGATGAAGCGGCGCATGCCCTCTTCATCGTCCACCACCAGGACGGAAAAAAGCTGCCAGTGGGAAAAATCGTAGGCGGAGGCGTTATCGGTCATTGATCTTGTCCGTCCGCGCATGCCGCGAACGCGGCGCGGATCATCGTTGATACGGGCACGGTCCGCAAGTCTGGTCTTCCCCGCCTTGTGCGGCGGCGGGATGAGACAAATAGTCGCAACTCCGATACGGAATTGGGACATTTTGTCCATGCGCTCTCTACACGATCTCAACGATGACAAGGAGATAGGCGCTCAAATACCCATGGCATGGATGCTGCTTTTCATTTCATGGGTAGCCATCCCCATTCCACGATGAAAAAAGGAGATATATGCACATGAACCGGCGGCAGTTCTTCAAGATCGGCTCCGCCAGCCTTGTGGGTTCGAGCATTGCGGTGCTCGGTTTTTCGCCCACAGCGGCCCTGGCGGAAGTGCGCGAGTTCAAACTCGCGCGGGCCACGGAGACACGGAACAACTGTCCGTACTGCTCCGTTTCCTGCGGTGTCCTGGTGTATTCGATGGGTGACAAGTCCAAGAACGTCAAGGGCCGCGTCATCCATATCGAGGGCGATCCGGACGATCCAGTCAACCGGGGCAGCCTGTGCCCCAAGGGCGCTGGACTCATGGACATGGTCAACAGCCCCAAGCGCCTGAAGTTTCCAGAGGTGCGCGAACCCGGCACCAACGAGTGGAAGCGCATTTCCTGGCATGACGCGTTCGAGCGCATTGCCAAGCACATGAAGGCCGACCGCGACGCGAACTTCATCGCCAAGAACGCGGCAGGCGTCACGGTGAATCGCTGGAACACGATGGGCTTCCTGGCCAGTTCGTCCTCCAGCAACGAAGCCGGTTACATCACCCACAAGGTCTTGCGCAGCCTCGGCGCGGTCGCTTTCGACACCCAGGCACGTATTTGACACGCCCCCACGGTGGCCAGTTTGGCTCCGAGTTTTGGGCGTGGCGCGATGACCAACCATTGGGTGGACATCAAGAATGCCGATTTGGTTTTTGTAATGGGTGGCAACCCCGCTGAAGCGCACCCGTGCGGTTTCAAGTGGGTGATCGAGGCGAAAAAGCAGCGCAAGGCCAAGCTGGTCGTGGTCGATCCGCGCTTCAACCGCACTGCGTCGGTGGCGGACTACTACGCGCCGATCCGTCCGGGTTCCGACATCGCTTTCCTCGGCGGCGTCATCAACTACCTGTTGACGAACGACAAGATCCACCACGAATACGTCAAGCACTACACCAACGCCAGCTTCCTGATCGATGAGCGCTTTGCGCTGACGGATGGCCTGTTCTCCGGCTACAACGCCGAGAAGCGCAGCTACGACAAGGATTCCTGGAAGTACCAGATGGGTGAGGACGGTTATGCCAAGGTCGATCCGACCCTGCAGGACCCGAACTGCGTGTTCCAGATCATGAAGAAGCACTATGCCCGGTACACGCCGGACGTGGTGACCAAGGTGACCGGAACGCCCAAGGACGCCTTCCTCAAGGTCTGTGGGTACATCGCTGAAACGGCGGCGCCCAACAAGACCATGACCAATCTGTATGCGCTGGGCTGGACGGAGCACTCCGTCGGCACCCAGAACATCCGCAGCATGGCCATCATCCAGCAGCTGTTGGGCAACATGGGCATGGCGGGGGGCGGCATCAATGCGCTGCGTGGGCACGCCAACGTACAAGGCATCACCGACCAGTGCCTGTATTCGGACGCTCTGCCCGGCTATTTGGGGGCACCGCTGGACTCGGACCTGGATCGCAAGTCCTATCTGGAAAAGCGCACACCCAAGGCGCTGCGTCCCAACCAGATGAACTTCCCGCAGAACTACCCCAAGTGGTGGACCAGCCTGATGAAGTCCTGGTACGGCAAGGAAGCCACGGCGGAGAACGATTTCTGCTACGACTGGCTGCCCAAGAAGGACGTGTCCTATGACGTGCTGGCCATGTTTGACCGCATGTACCAGGGCAAGATGACGGGCTTCTTCAGCCAGGGCTTCAACCCGCTGGCTTCGGTCGCCAACAAGAAGAAGGTGGGCGACGCGCTGGCCAAGCTCAAGTACCTGGTCATCATGGACCCGCTGGTCACGGAAACCTCGGAATTCTGGAAAGACTACGGCGAGGTCAACCCGGCCAATCCATCCAGCATCCAGACCGAGGTGTTCCGCCTGCCAGTGGCTTTCTTTGCCGAGGAAGCGGGCACCTGCACCAACTCCGGCCGCGTGGTGCGCTGGCACTGGAAAGCCGTGGAAGGCCCCGGCGAATCCAAGAGCGATGCCGACATCATGGCGCACCTGTACCTGACCCTCAAGGCCATGTACGCCAAGGACGGTGGTGCCTTCCCAGACCCGGTGCTCAAGCTGTCCTGGCCCTACCGCATGCCCGCCGAGCCTTCGCCCGAGGAGCTGCTGATGGAGATCTCGGGCAAGGCGCTGGCCGACTTGCCCGACCCCAAGGACGCCACCAAGATCCAGGTCAAGGGCGGCGAACAGCTGGCCAGCTTTGGTTTCCTGCGCGACGACGGCAGCACGGCCTGCGGCAACTGGATCTACAGCGGCTGCTGGTCGCAGGCCGGCAACCTCACGGCGCGGCGCGACAGCAGCGACCCCTCAGGCCTGGGCCAGACGCTGAACTGGGGCTTCGCCTGGCCGGTGAACCGCCGCATCATCTACAACCGCGCCTCCTGCGACCCTGCGGGCAAGCCCTGGGATGCGTCGCGCACGGTCATCAAGTGGCTGGGCGACAAGTGGGGCGGCAACGACGTGCCCGACATGCGTCCGGACGCCAAACCGGAAGAAGGGGTCATGCCCTTCATCATGAACCCGGAAGGCGTGGCACGCCTGTTCGCCCGCGACCTGGTGGTGGACGGCCCGCTGCCCGAGCACTACGAGCCCTTCGAGTCGCCGCTGGACACCAACCCCATGCACCCGAAGAATGCCAAGGCCAAGAGCAATCCGGTCTCGCGCATCTTCAAGGGCGACCTGGAGGTGTTTGGCACACCCAAGGACTTCCCCTATGTGGCCACCACCTACCGCTTGACCGAGCACTTCCACTTCTGGACCCAGCACAGCAAGATCAATGCGATCCTGCAGCCGGAGCATTTCGTGGAAATCGGTGAGGAGCTAGCCAAGGAGAAAGGCATCAAGGCCGGCGACAAGGTCAAGGTGCGCTCCAACCGGGGATACATCAAGGCGGTGGCCGTGGTCACCAAGCGCATCAAGGCGCTCGATGTGAACGGACAAAAGGTGCACACCATCGGGATACCGATCAACTCCGGCTTTACCGGCCAGACGAAACCGGGCTTCCTGACCAACACCCTGACCCCTGCCGTGGGCGATGCCAACACCCACACGCCCGAGTACAAGGCGTTCCTGGTCAACATCGAGAAAGCGTGAGGGAGAGCTGACATGCCATTGCAATCGCTAGACATCAAACAGCGCTCCGCCACGA
>JAYRUL010000118.1:0-7235 GCA_041919095.1 Rhodoferax sp.
CCTTCCAGCGTGCCTTCCACCAGCGAGGGCAGGTCGGCCAGCAGGTTGTCGATGCGCAGTTGCTGGCGCAGCTGCTGCACCTCGGCCGGCAGCTCCAGCGCGTGCACGGCGTCCAGGTACTGGCGCAGCCGCGCACCGTAGCGCTGCAGCACATGCATATTGCCGAACACGAAGGAGATGGGGTTGTTGAGTTCATGGGCGACCCCAGCCACCAGCCGACCCAGCGACGCCATCTTCTCGGAGTGCAGCAGTTGCTGCTGCGCCTGCTGCAAGGCTTCGTGCGCTTCGCGCAGCTGGCGGTAGGCACGCTTGAGTTCGCCCAACGGACGCCCCACCAGCACGCGCCCCACGGTGCGCCCCGCGTGGTCGCGCCGAGGGGTGCAGTTGAGGTCGACCTCCACCGGCTGGCCGTCGGCACCGCGTAGCTTGACCTCCACCACCGAGCCTTCGTGTGTGGCCGCGTGGTAGGTGGCCAATTGCATGCGTTGCACGCTTTGGGCGTCGGCCAGCAGTTCCAGCACCGGGGTGCCGCGCAGGGCGGCCTCGCTGCGCCCGACCAGCACGCACAGGGCGGCGTTGGTTTCTTCGATCACGCCGTCCTGGTTGCAGGCGATGAGCACATCGTTCATGGCCGACAGCAGGCTGATGATGAAGCGCTGCGATTCCTCCAGCTGGGCGTTCTTTTCTTCTAGCTCGATTTCGTCGCTCACCAGCTTGGAATAGACCTCGTCCATCTTGTGGATGACATCGAGCCAGGTGGCGTCATCCAGCGCATCACGCGCATCGGCACCGATCTGTTGCAGGGGGGACGGGCGTTCCTGGCTCACTGGAGTACCTCCGTGCCACGCACTGCGGTGTAAGCTTGCTGAGGGAAGCGGCCCGGCGCGGTGCTCATGGCGGGAGTTTCAGTGCACCGTGCAGACCATGCACGGGTCAAACGACCGCACGATGTGCTGCACGGCCGTGCTTTGCTGCGGGTCGTCAGCGTCCATGGGTGCGCCCACCAGGGCGGCCTCCAGCGCGCCGGGCGTGCCGTGCTGGTCGCGCGGGGAGAAGTTCCAGCTGGTGGGGGCGATGATCTGGTAGTGGCTGATGCGCCCGTCTTCCACACGCAGCCAGTGCCCCAGTGCGCCCCGGGCGGCTTCGCACAAGCCCACCCCGCTGCCCTGTACCGGCAGGCTCTGCTGGCGGTGGAAAGGCTCGTGCTTGCGCAAGGCACCTAGCCACTGTTCCATGTACAGCACGATGCGCGGCATTTCCACCAGGCGCGCCAGCACCCGCGTGAGCACGCTCGCACCCCACTGCGCATGTGCGGCGCGCACCAGTGGCTGGCCGTCCACCACCTGGCGTGCCAAAGCACCGGTTTCCACCACGGCGCCGCCCCAGCGCGGGGCCTTGTTCCAGGTGTAGGCACCGGGTTTGTCGGCACAGGGTTCGGTGCTGCCTTGCCAGGGGTGGCGCGGCGTGGCATCTGCGCCGGGATGCAGCCAGCTGCTGTGCACATCTTCCGAAATAGCGTCCAGGTCCAGCGCCTGGGGCGGTGCGGTCGCTGCGACCAGGCCTTGCGCCCAGGTCAGTCCGCCGTTAAGGGTGGGATAGGCCCCGTAGCTGAGCAAGCGCCCCGGCCCAGGCCCGAGCGTGCCCAGTTGCAAGTCGTGTGCAAAACGCAACCACCAGGCCACGTCGCTGTCGGGCGCACGCTGCAGTGCGGCTTGCAGTTCGTCCCAGGTGGTCAGGGCCAACACGGTTTCCAGTGGCAGGCCCCAGACCTGGCGTTGCAGGAAATCGCGCATTTCGCGCACGCGCGCACCCAGGTGCAGGCGCTCGGCGGTGTCGAGCGTGCGCGAGCTGCCACCGGGCAGGATGGCGCCGGTGTGCGGCCACTTGCCGCCCAGCGCGCCCATCAGCTCCAGCCAGCGGGCGCGCGCCACCAGCGCCGCGCGCACCTGTTCGCCACAAGTGCCGGTGCCGCCCAGCACCGCCCCAAAACGCTGCTGGGCCACGCCAAACCAGGGCTGTGCGCGGTACTGCGTGCGGGTGAAGTCGGGCAGAAAGAAGGTATAGAAGTGGGTCAGGTGGTCGGCCAGGTTTTCGCAGCCGAGCATGAGGTTGTGCGCCAACTGGCCGTTGGCGGGCAGTGCCACCCCCGACAGACTGGCCAGCGCGCGCGCGGCGGCTACGGACTGCGACACCGAGCAGATGCCGCAGATGCGCGGCGCGATGGTCAGCGCATCCATCGGTTCGCGCCCCACCAGCGTCATCTCAAAGCCGCGGAACATGGGGGCGTTGACGCGCGCACTGGACACCCGGCCATCGGCCACCTCCAGCTGCACTTCCAGGTCGCCTTCGATGCGGTTGAAGGGGCCCAGTACCACGCGCGTGTTCATGGAGCCCCCGCGCTAATGTGCTGCGCTGCGCTCATGGTCGTCCCGTGGTTTTGCGTACCACCGGCGGCAGCACCAGATGGTCGCTTTCGGCGTTGCGCTTCACGCGCTTGGGTGTGGCGCTCTTGGACAGCGAGGCCAGCGCCACGAACCAGGCCTTGGGCATGTCGGTGGGCAAGCCCACGGGGATGCCCGCCACCTTGCGCGTGCTGTGGAAGGCGTGGCCGGGGTTCTGGAAACCCGGTTCGGTGCAACTGATGCAGGCATAACCCGCGCGCGTGCAGGAGCCCCGGCCATTCCAGAGCCGGGTGTTGCAGTCGGCATGCGCCTGGGTGCCCTTGCAGCCCAGGTTTTCCATGGTGCAGCCCAGGTCGGAGGGATGAATGGCGCTGGCCTTGTACTCGTAGTACTCGTTGCGGTTGCAGCCGTGGTGGGCCAGCTGGTCGGCATAGAAGCGCGGGCGCGCCAGGCTGTCCAGGTCGTCGGGCGTGAGCAGCCCGGCGCTGACGGCCATGAGCGTCTCCAACACCCAGTCCGGGTGCGTGGGGCAACCGGCCACGTTCACCACCGGCAGCGCGGCGCGGCTGCGAAAGGCGCTGCCCAGCAGGCCGCCGGGGCGCTCGTCTTCAAACTGCAGCCCGCAGGCGTCGGTGGGGTTGGTGCCCCCGGCCGTGACCCCGCCCCAGGCGGCGCAGCTGCCGATGGCCAGCACCTGCTGGGCCAGCGGGGCCAGGTCGCGCACCCACTCAATCATGGCGCGCCCGGTGCCGGCCAGCTGGTGGAAACGCCCGCTGCCGTGCGGGCCGCGCAGCATGGCACCTTCCACGCACAGGACGTCCAGGCGCGTGTAACCCTGCAGGCAGTCGTCCAGCACGCCGGGCAGGCCGCGCGCGTCTTCCAGCGACAACGCGGGGTGCCACAGCAGGTTCAGGCCCGCACCGCGCAGCATGGCGGCGAAGTCCTGCGTGTCGGCGCACAGCAGCGACATGCTGCAGCCGCCACAGCCGCCGGATTGGAGCCACAACACGTTCAAGGGCATGGGTGCGCAAATGCTTGGGGTTGAAGATGCCAGTCTACAGGCAGGCCACGCAGGGGTCGAAGGCCGCGGCCAGCAGGCGAGCCGAGTCCCTATCGTCAAGGGCCAGGCTTGCCACAGCCTGACCGAGGCTGCCGTTGGGGTGAAAGTTCCACTCGGTGGGGGCCAGCACGCGGTAGTCCTGCACCAGGCCCCGGTCGTCGAGCCGCACGCTGTGCAGCAGCAGCCCGCGCGCCATTTCGCACCAGGCCACGCCGCAGTGGGGGGCGAGTTTCAGGGCACCTTGGGCCAGCACAGGGGGTTGCCCAGCGCAGGCACCGGCAGCCAGCTCCACCAATTCCCGCAATCGGGACGCCAGCCGCGTCCAAGGGGTCCGCACGGCACCCTCTGGGTGGCGCGCCCGAATCCAGGGCCCGGTCTCGGCACAACGTCCTTGCCAAGAGGGGTGTTGGCAGAAATCGGCATCGTTCCACAGCGCATGGGCCAATGCCTGCAGCGCTTCGGTATCGCCAACGGGCAGCGGCTGCAAAGTCAGCGCGGGAAACGCGCGCAGGGGTTCGGCGTGCAGCAGGGCTCGCGCCGGGGCGCAGCGGGAGCGTTGGCCCTGGCACCAGTCCAGTAAACCGGCGTCGTTCGCGCAGCGCGCCAGCCAGCTCTGCAGCGGTTCGTGTAGCAGCGCGGTTTTCAGCCAGTGCGCCAGCGCATGCATTTGTTGGGTGGCGGCGGCCGCATCCTGCGGTACCGCACCACCCAACCCCACCGGGCAGCCTTGCAACCAGGACAGATCGGGGGGCTGCTGGGGCAACAAGCGCGCAGGCCAGTCCAGGGCTACGCTGCGCAGATGATCACGGGCCGTGAGCCACGTCAAATCTACGTGCTGGGATGAGCCCGATTCCTGCGCCAGCGCCGCCGCATAGGCCTGCTGTGCGCAGGTTTGGTGGGCGTTGGCACATAGCGTGAACACGCTGCCCAGGGTGCGCAGCAAACGGGGCAGGTCTTGCCCCTGCAGCAGTCCTGCTAGGCAGCCCGGTGCCAGGATGGGTCGATGCCCGGTAATGGCCGGCGTGCACCCCGGGTGGAGGCCATACTGGCCGGCGAACGCCTCTTCAGGAGAAGACGCCACCATGGCCCGCTACTCGATTGCGCCGCGCTGCAAGCTGTGCTGCTGCACCGCCGTGGGCTGAAACAGTGCACGCAATGCCGCCAGCAAGGCGCGCGCCTTGTCCGAATGATCCGCCGAGTAGTTGCAGACGTAGACGTCCAATGTCACGCCCCGGACTTCAGGCCAGGTGTGCACGCACAGGTGCGACTCGGCCAGCAAGACCGTGGCGGTGACGCCGCCGGGGCCCTGGCGACCGGGCGGAAAACCATGCGCCAGATGGGCCACGGCCTGCAGCCCGACCGCGCGCACGCAATCCACGCAACGGTCCAACAGTTGGTCCGCGTCGGTCAGCCAGACTGCATCGCACTGGCAGTGGTGGAGATCGGCGGTGAGGTGCAAGCCTTGCATGGAGGGCACTGTAGCGCATGGGATGGGTTCCGCCCTGTTTGCGCAAACGGTGCATCGGTAAAATACCGGGTTTTCCCCAGCCCCATCTACTCTGGAGTCGCGCAGCCCATGGCCACCATCCCCAATACCCAAAACATGGCTAGTGCCATCCGCGCCCTTGCAATGGACGCCGTGCAGGCTGCCAATTCCGGCCACCCCGGTGCGCCCATGGGCATGGCGGACATGGCCGTGGCCTTGTGGGGGCAGCATCTGCGCCACAACCCGGCCAACCCCCATTGGATCAACCGCGATCGCTTCGTGCTGTCCAACGGTCACGGCTCCATGCTGATCTATGCCTTGCTGCACCTCACTGGCTACAAGTTGCCCATCGCCGAGCTGAAGAATTTCCGCCAACTGCACAGCAAAACCGCCGGTCACCCCGAAGTGGGCGTGACACCCGGCGTGGAAACCACCACGGGTCCGCTGGGCCAGGGCATCACCAACGCGGTGGGCATGGCGCTAGCGGAGAAGCTCTTGGCCGCCGAGTTCAACCGCGAAGACTTTCGCCTAGTTGACCACCACACCTACGTGTTCCTGGGCGACGGTTGCCTGATGGAAGGCATCAGCCATGAAGCCGCTGCCCTGGCCGGTGCCTGGAAGTTGGGCAAACTCATCGCCCTGTATGACGACAACGGCATCTCCATCGACGGTCAGGTAGCGCCCTGGTTCATCGACAACACCGCGCAGCGCTTCGTGGCCTACGGCTGGAACGTGATCGGCCCGGTAGATGGCCACGACGCTACCGCCGTGTCCGCTGCCATTGCAGAGGCCAAGAAGGGCGAGGACCGCCCCACGCTGATCATCTGCAAGACTTCCATCGGCAAAGGCAGCCCGAACCGCGCCAACACCGCCAAGGCCCACGGCGAACCCTTGGGTGCTGAAGAAATCAAGCTCACGCGCGAATCCATTGGCTGGAACCATGCCCCCTTCGTCATCCCCAAGGAGGTGTATGCCGACTGGGACGCCAAAGAATCTGGCAAGGCCGCGGAGGCTGCCTGGAAAGAGCAGTTCGCCGCCTACCAGGCTGCCCACCCCGCCCTGGCCAAGGAATTGGTGCGGCGCATGAAGGGCGACCTGCCCAAGAACTTCGTGCAGACCGCCGTGGACGCCGTAATTGCCGCGCACCAGAACGCCGAGACGGTGGCCAGCCGCAAGGCATCGCAACTGGCGCTGGAATCCTTCACCGCCGCCTTGCCCGAACTGCTAGGCGGCTCGGCCGACCTGACCGGCTCCAACCTCACCAACACCAAGAGCACGCCCAACCTGCGCTTTGACGCCATGAGCGGCGCCGTGATGAAGAACGAGGTGGGCCAAGGTGGTCGCCATATCAACTACGGCGTGCGCGAATTTGGCATGGCTGCCATCATGAATGGCGTGGCCCTGCACGGCGGCTTCATCCCCTACGGCGGCACCTTCCTCACGTTTAGCGACTACAGCCGCAACGCCATCCGCATGGCCGCGTTGATGAAGCAGCGCGTGATCCACGTGTTCACCCACGACTCCATTGGCCTGGGTGAAGACGGCCCCACGCACCAAAGCATCGAGCACGGTGCCTCGCTGCGCCTGATCCCGAACCTGGACGTGTGGCGCCCTGCAGACACGGCGGAGACCGCCGTGGCCTGGACCGTGGCCCTGCAAAACAAGGACAAGCCAACCGCGCTGTTGCTCAGCCGCCAGAACCTGGCCTACGCGCCCAAGGGTGACTCGGCGGATGCACCCGACGCCTCCGGCCTGGACGCCATCAACAAAGGCGGCTACGTGCTGGCTGAACCCAAGGACGCAGGCCTGAAAAAGAAGGCCCAGGCCGTGATCATCGCCACCGGCTCCGAAGTGCAACTGGCCCTGGCTGCGCAAAAGCTCTTGGCGCAGCGCAAGATCGCGGTGCGCGTGGTCTCCATGCCTTCCACCACTACCTTTGACCGCCAAAACGCCGCGTACAAATCCGCCGTGCTGCCGGCTAAATTGCCGCGCGTGGCGGTGGAAATGGGCTCCACCGACGGCTGGTGGAAGTACGGTGTGTCGGCCGTGGTCGGTATTGACACCTATGGCGAATCCGCCCCGGCCCCGGTGCTGTTCCAGCACTTTGGCTTTACCGCAGCAAACGTGGCCGATACGGTGCAGTCCGTGCTGGCAAAGAAGTGAGTGTTTTCTTTTTTATCTAACAGGAAGTAACCATGACTATCAAGATCGGCATCAACGGCTTTGGCCGCATCGGACGCAACGTGCTGCGCAGCGCGCTGCAAAACTTCAGCGACATCGAAGTGGT
>JAYRUL010000119.1:0-7159 GCA_041919095.1 Rhodoferax sp.
CCATGCGGCTGAAAAAACCCAGGTTCAGCTCTCGCGACTGCGCGGCGCCCTGGCCCACCTCCACCGCCACACCGGCCGCACGCAGCCGGGCAAAGCCCTGGCCCGCCACCAAGGGGTTGGGGTCTTCGAGGCTGGCCACCACCTTGCCAATGCCTGCGGCAATCAGCGCGTCGCAACACGGCCCTGTGCGCCCCAGGTGGGCGCAGGGCTCCAGGGTGACCCAGGCTGTGGCCCCTTGCACGTCATGCCCCTGCCGCGCAGCATCGCGCAGAGCCATTACCTCGGCGTGCGGGCCGCCAGCTTGCTGGGTAAAGCCTTCGCCCAGCACCTGCCCGTTAGGCGCGGTGATGACGCAGCCTACGCGTGGGTTGGGGTTGGAAAGAAAAAGCGCCTGGGCGGCTAGCCCAAGCGCTCGGGTCATGGGGGGCGCTGGTGTTGTCATGGCGCCCGGAATGGTAACGGACAATTCAGGGCTACTTGCCCCAGCATTCTGTGACGATGTCTCCAGTGGTTGCGCCCTTGGCGCCGCGCAAACCGGTATTAGTCAGCGTGTAGTTTCCGCATTTGTCACCGGTTTGGGCGCCCTTTGGGGTGGCCGTCAGGGTAAATGTGGCGCCATCCGATACGACGGCTATGTCGTATCGGTTGTTGGGCACTGCTTTCAGATTGGCTGGGAATGCCACTGTGAGAGGATAGGTGCCCGTTGCCGTTGCTGAGCGCTCCAGCCATTGGGCTGCTTGAAGCAGCCCTGCGCGTGCTTCGGCTCTGTGCCCACGGCGGATGTATTCCGCATAGCTTGGGTAAGCAATCGCAGAAAGAATCCCCACGATGGCCACCACGATCATCAGTTCGATGAGCGTGAAACCGCTTTGCTTCTTGGGCTTGTACTGAATCATAGGTGTTCCCTCTTATTTCACTTGGCGCCAACTGGGCCGCAGTGACTGCTCGGGCATGCGGTTGTCCTCACGGGGCTTGGGTCCTTTCTTGTCAGGGCCCACGCCAGTGTAATCAAGAATCTTCTTGCCCGACGTGACAAGTGTTGGCGTACCCATGGGTACCTCTATGCGGCTGGTGCCCGTGGGTACCCCGTTGACCAACTGTACAGAAGGGTTCTTACCGTCCATGATGTTGATCAACGTGCGGTATTGCAGGCCTGCCACGGTGGCCACGGTGGTGGGGGTGCAGCTTTCGTTGATGTTGGTGTTGGTGTTGGTTGAGGTGCCAGAGGGCTCTTCGGAATACACCGCCAGGATGTTGCTACCATCCCAGAACTGCATGGGCTTGAGCAGGCGCTCGCCTACTTCGGGGAAGTCCAGGTACCAACCGTCAAAGTCCTTCCAGGTGGATGCATCGAGTACGTCTTTGGCTTCGATCGATTGATTGACCGCTCCCTTGACGGCTTGCTGTGCGAGCTTTGCACCCGAGCCCATGGTGCCTACTTGCTTGGGTGTGGGAATGTCGCCTAATCCGGGGTGGATCTTCAGTCGCTGATCGTCCTTGGGCTTGCCCTTGTCCTTAATTTCGTAGCGCGCATTGTCCAGCACCGAGTACAGGGTTTGTACTTGCTTATACACGGCCTTGTTGACGTCGCGGTCATCCTTGGTGAGGTTTCGTCCCGTGCCAAAAGACACCATCATGCCGCCCACCGCCACGGTCTTGCCGCTGCCATTGACCATCGAACGGTCATTCGGACGCACAATGGGAGGTGCAGTCACTGGTTGAGCGAGGTTGCGGGTGCCATTCAAGACAGCCGATCCCCGTGCGGTGAACAGGGGCTTGTTTGCGCCAAAGGCGGGTTGCCAGTCGCTTGTCAGCTCGCTGGTCAGGTCGAACTTCCACAGGTTGCCCAGGTTGTCGCCCGCATACACAATGTCAACCCGCATGTCACCGTTCAAGTCCACCAGGGTGGGGGCAGCCAGGCCGTTGTCGGCAGCATTGCCGGTGCCTGCCGTCTCGTTGGTTACAGGGATGCGCAGCAGTTCCTTGGCGCCATCGAGGTATTGCACCAGCAGCACAGGGCGCTGGTTTGCGCTGTTGTAGCCGTTGCCCATGACTGCGGCCCAGCGGTTGTTGTTGAGGCGAGCAATCTGTGTGGTGCGCAAAGGGTTGGCGCTGTCACGCACGGGCGGCATGGTGATGTTGCCAATGTCCTTGTCTTCGATCACGGCTGTCGTGCAGGCCGCTTTCTCGCTGGCGTCAGCAATGATGCCGCAATCTGGCGGGCTTTCGCCGTTACCACGGGTGCGATCCCTTGCCACCAATTGGGCACTCTTGGTGTCCAGGAAGCTGGAGGGGTCGGTCACGTCCAGCACAAAATAGCCTTTGCCGCCGGCACCCAGGGTACCCACCAGCATGGTGCGCCAGGTGCCACTGTCCGAAATGTCGCCCGTCATGGGCGAGCCGTCCACAAAATACTGGTGGTTGTAGTCGGGGTCGGCCAACTTCTTCAGGTCACTGATCACGCCGCGTGGCACGTAGGCAATTTTCTCCTTGCCGTCCTTGGCAGAAAAGCCGTGCAGCATGCCGTCGTTGCCCCCGACGTACAGCATGGGCGTGCGGCTTGCGTTGTCTGAGACAAACTTGCTGTAGCCCAGCAGCGAGTAACCGCTGGCAGGCGCGCCGGTGTACCAAATGTCGGAGTTGATGATGTCACCCTGGCGGCTGGAACGCTCGCGGAAGGGCAGGGTAGCGGTGTAGCCGCCTTTGGTGTCCTTGTCGCCTTCTTTGGTGCGGTCGCCACGAATGTAGTTGAGCACGTTTTCGCCCTTGGTGTACACCGTGGCCGCGACATCGCTGGTTTCCTTGCCCAGCAAGGCCTTCTGGGGGCTGCTCAGGTTGGTTTGGTCATTGGCCCACCGGAAGGGGACGCCGCCCTTGTAATAGGGGTTCACCCATTCGTCACTCCAGCTCAGCACGACGCGGTCGGTCACGTCTGGCAGGTCGTCCAGCCGGTCGGCCGTGGTCTTGCCTTCCCAGTCCTTGGTGGGGTCGGGGTAGAAGGTGCAGGTTGTCTTGGGGTCGTAGGGGCAGGGGCCAGTCACCGGATCGCGGGCGGGGTAAGCGGTCACCCAGCCTTTCCAGCCGTCTTTGCCGTTGTAGGACGACGAAAAGTTGCCCACGTTGCCACGCGTGGTACTGAAGCCGCTGGCCGCAGAGCCCGCCAAAACCGTATCGGGCAGGGTGGCGCTGTCGGCGTTGATCTTGCCAATGATTTCGGTAAAGGCCTTTTTCAGGTCTTCGCCCTTGGTCACACCATAAAAACGGCCCCGACCATTGATGGCTGCGTGCCACAGATCCAGTGCGTGGTCGTTGTTCTGGCCGTCGTCGCTTTTTGACAACGCGGGCCAGGACAGCTTTCCAGTGACCAGATCAGCAAAACTGCCGTCGTAGCCAAAGGGGGTTTTGTCGGTGGGGGCAACGATGCTCGGTGTGTTGGGCCAGGTAACGGCAGCATTGCTGAAACCAATGGTGTAGGTCACCATGTGGGGCCAGGTGGCCGGGTTGTACTTGGGGTTCCAAAACTTGTTCAATACCACGGTTTTCTTTTTGTCAGAACTGACAAAGGTTTCGGTGGCGGGGGCGTCGTCGTATTCCTGCGGTGGTTTGAGCTTGTCGGCATCGGTCAGGCCACTCGATTGCAATTTCACGGCCCAGCTCTTGAAAGCCCAGTCCGCCAGGTTGTCGGGGTCGGTGTCGCGGAAAACGTGGGTCTGGTCTGATGTGATGTTGTAGCTTGTCAGGTCATCGCCCAGGGTCTGGGTCAGACCGTCCTGGTTGCCGCCGTCCTCGACGCTGTTCCAGCGGCCGTCAGTCATCATGATGTGGTAGTTGCGGCGGCAGCCCAGGTATTCTTTGTTGTCGTCAGGATCACCCCCTGGGTCATTGGCCCAGGGGCCGTCCTTGCTCAAGGCGCGGCGCATGTAGCCATCGGCCTGGGAGAACATCCTGTGGGCTGGCGTGCCGTTATCCGACTTCAAGGAATTCACAAAATCCAGGAAGGACTGGCGGTGGATCTTGCCGGTGCTGCCGTTGGTGGTGTCCAGCCGACGGACGGAGTTGGCCTGGATGGTTGCACTGTTGATGTTCTTGGCACCAGGAGAACTGCCGTTGTTGTGCAGCACCTGCCAGCCAAGGCGGATTTTGTTTTCAGGAATGAGGGCTTTGTCGTTGAAGACTTCGGCCAGCGTGTACTTCAGCACATTCATGCGGCGACGGGTGACCGGCCAAGAGCCGTCGCCCAGTGGGGTGGTAACGTTGTCTGCCCCCTTTTTGCCATCGCATTTGGATGTACCTTCCACGTTGAGGCAGAAGTCCATACTCCCTGAATCGTCCACCGAGATGATCACGTTGGGTGCAATGAAGGAAGACTTGACCGTGGGCAGCGGTGGCTCCTGGGCCAGATCCAGCGCCCAGGCGCTGTAGGGTGCCAGTGTAGCGCTGGCAGCCATGGCCAGCAGAGATTTGCGGAAGCGGGGGCGGGTGGTACAGGGCATGGTGTGCTCCTCTCGTCGGTAGTGTGTGTAGTCCGGGAGTGTGAAGGGGAGGTCGGGTGGGCGCGCCGCTCAGTCCTTGAGGCGTTGGGGGGCGTAGGTTTGCTGCATGACGACCATGGTGCTGGGCTTGCGGCCATAGGCCAGGGCGGTGATGCGGTAGACCACGCTGGGGTCGATGTTCAGGGGCAGCAGGTTGGTGGGGCCGCCGGGGAACAGGTTGCTGTTTTTGGAGCTTTCGTCGTAGGGCAGCACCTCGATCCAGTACCAGGCGCCTTTGTCGTCTGCAGAGCGATCCGCAAGAACGGGGTTGGCGGGTTTGTCCTTGTCATCGCCGTATTTGTCGCCAATGGTGTACTGGCCGTATCTTGCGCCGGCATTTACCATTTTTGCCAAGTCGGCGGTGTTCCAGAAGTCCACCGCGCCTTCGCGCCGGGTACACAGGCCGTGGCTGCAGCCGACAGTGACGGTTGCAGCATTTAGGATGCCCAGTAGGCCGCTGGGGCTCTCTTTGGCCTGAGGAATCTGGATGGGTGTGGCAACGCGGCAGACGTTGGCACCTGTCGTGCACAGGGGGCTGGTGTCAGGCGATTCAAGGCTCAGCCGGATGTCTTGTTCTGCGTCTTGCAGCATGGCCTGGGCGGCTTCCAGGGCGCGCTGGTAGTCGGCGTCGTTGCCCACCACCATTTCATTGAACAGTGAGGTGCGCGATGCCCACAGCGCCAGCAGCATGGACAACAGCACAAACACAATCACGACAAAGAGCGCAACGCCGCGCTGCGCTGGGCGGCTGTGCCGGTGGGCTGGATGGGTGGACATGCGGTGGTGCATGGTAGGGGTTCCTGTCACGGTTAAATCGCCGGAATGGCCGAACCAACCAGGCCTTGGCTGCGAAGTTGGAAGACGCTGCGAAAGCGCATGTGCATGCGCTTGGCGCGGTTGCCTGTGAGAGTCGTCATATCCTGGTCTGTGTCGGTGCAGGTTTTGTAATTACTGTTTGCGGGCATGTCGATGGGCTCGGCACCAAAAAGTACCATGCAGACTTCTATGGCCTGTACTTGGGCCCATGAGGAAGGGACTGTGCTTGTGTAGATGATTTTTGGGTTGCCAGGATCGGTGGATACAATTTCCTGCACCAGATAGCGCAGTTGGAATTCGGCAATGTTTTGCACGATCGGCTGATCACCTGCGCTGTTGCCGTTGCACTGCAGTTCAAATTTTGCGCTGTCAAACTTGAAAGCGCTTTCGATGAGGTAGTTGGGATCGGTCTTGGCGTCGTCCGAGGGGCCACCCAGGCAGTTGCGTGCCAGCGTCTGCTCTTTGGTGCTGCTACCGTCCTTTACCGTGTCCTTGTAGCGGCGGAAGCCCGTGGTCAGTGAGGTGGCGTCTGCTTTCACGGTGTTGGTTTGGGGGTTGAAGGATTTGGTCGGATCCGGGCTGCCGGGTACGTCTTCTGCCTGGGTTTCAAATGCCACGACCTGCATGTAGGACTCCGCAGTCGAGGCAGGCACGCCCGTAGGGTTGGGGTTGAGATAGAGCGAGCCCGCCTGACGTACCTGCATGCCCACCACGCGCATGGCATATGCGGCCTGTTGCTGGATACCACTGGCGTCACTAACGGTGCCAGAAACACCACGCGAGACCATGAGAGCGCCCGTGGCCACCGCCACCACCAGTAGACCGATGGCAATACCGACCAGCAGTTCTATCAAGGTGACGCCGTGCTGCCGCTGTACGCTTGGCTGCCTTTTGGGCCAGGAAGAATGCGCGCTGATAATGGCAGAGGGAGATGTCATCATTTTTGTGGTCCTGCGCAAAAGTACTGACCGGGGAAGTTGTCGTCAGGCGCGCATCGGCCCGAGACAGGGATGTATTGCAGATGGCAGGTGTGCCCGGCTGGGCAGGTGGCTGCTGCGCCGCCGCCACTCTTGAAGGTGCCGCCGTCGTCGATCTTGCTGGCGTCGATGTTGTCTTTGTATCCGGTGTCGGCGTCGTGTCGCTCATTTTCGCGCCAGGCAATCATCACCCCCAGTTGTCGGCGTTGGCTGGTGACCAGACCCAAATCGGTGTCGGCAGGGGGCAGAAAGAGGGCCGCCTTTCCGTTGGGCATGGTGCCTGATACAGCGTTTTTCCAGTTGTCCCGGTCGTATATCGCTAGGGTGGCTGGGTCACAACCGGCACTGCAAGTGGTGTCAGGGGGCGGGGGAGGGGTATCGGTGAATGTGGTGACATAGTTGTCAATCATTGCCACCGCGTTGGGATTTGCGCGCAGGCGTTCACTCAGGTCTTCAATCAAACGAATCGCCTGTGCGCGACGCACCGTGGTTGAGGTATCGCTGAGGGTTCGCATCTGTACGCCCAATATTCCCAGAATACCGAGCGCGGTGATGACGATGGCAATCAGCGATTCGATCAGCGTAATACCGCGTTGCCGCTGAGGTGGGGGCGTAATTGCGTATGTCATAGTGCTTAGCTGGTGCAGGGGATGTCTTGAGGGGGGATAACGCGGATGCGGCCGCCGGAGCTCATGCAGACGCCACGCGCGCCGTGGTGGGTGGTGGGTTTGTCCAGCGGCACCAGGCTAAAGCCGAGCCATGCGCCATCCACCAAGCCCCAGCGGTCAAGCTTGATGCTGGCGCCGCCGCCGGTGCGTGAGACCTGTACCCGTG
>JAYRUL010000120.1:0-7144 GCA_041919095.1 Rhodoferax sp.
AACGCCTTGGCCAGCTTGAGCCGGTAGCGGTTGAGCGGGCGCAGTTCGATGATGCCAATGCGGTCTAGCTGCGCCAGGTAGCGAATGCACTCGGCCTCGGTCAGGCGGTAGGTGCCCACCATCTGCTCCAGCGTCCACTGGCTCAGCACGCAAATGGCCACCAGCAGCAGCTTTTTATCGGCCACCACAGCGCGCTCCTGCTCTTGGGACAGCTGGGCCAGCATGGGCTGGGCGTCGGCCACGCTGCGCGCCAGTTCGGCAAAGTCGAGCTTGAGGGCGCGGCAAATGGCATCGATGCGCGACAGCGGCATGTCGCCCTTGGACAGCATGCGCTTCACGCTGGATTCGGCCAGCCCCAGGGCCAGGGCCAGATCGGCATAGGTCATGCGGGCAGATTTGAGTTCGCGCTTGAGCGCGGTGACCAGGTCGGCGGTGGTGCTCATTGGTACTACTTTTTAATACTTATACATGCATTATCAGTCCAATGTACTACTTTTTGCCGCGAAATTCCATGCCATTGCAGACACTGGAATCCTATTTTGTTCAAGGAGCCCTCCGATGATCCCCGCATGGAATCCCGCCGAAAAAAGCCTGCTGGTCGCCCTGGTGCTGGCCGTTGCCGTTGCCTGCCTCGGGCCGACTGTAGCCCAGCACGACCACTACCACGCCTTCGCCGACCAACGCCATTGGCTGGGCTTGCCCTGCGCCCTAGATGTGCTGAGCAACCTGCCGTTCGCGCTGTGGGGCCTGTGGGGCCTGCACCGCTTGCACACGCGCCAAGGGCTGCAACCCAGCGGTGTGCAGCGCGCGCTGGCCGTGCTGTTCTTTGCCGGGTTGGTGCTGACCGCCCTGTGCTCCAGCGCGTACCACTTGCACCCCCAGGATGCGGGGCTGGCCCTGGACCGGTTGGGCATGGTCAGCGCGTTTGCCGGGTTGCTGGGGCTGGCGGTGGCCGACCGCATCAGCGCACGCGCAGGCACTGCCACCGCCGCCGCTGTGCTGGCGCTGGGGCCATTGGCCGTGGTTGCCTGGTCGCAGTACGGCAACCTGTTGCCGTGGGTGGTGTTGCAAGGCGGCGGCATGGTGCTGGTAGTGGTGCTGGCCCTGCGCAAGCCCCTTGCGGGTGCCTGGGGCCTGCCGCTGGCGGGCGTCATCGGCTGGTACGTACTGGCCAAGGGGCTGGAGCTGGGCGACCACGCCGTGTTTGCCTTGACCCAGGGCTTGGTCTCCGGCCATACCCTGAAGCACGTGGCCGCAGCCATGGCGGCCTGGCCCGTCATCGCGCTCATGCACAATGGCGCGCAAAACCGCACTGGACAGCGCGCCACCGTGCCTGCCTGAGTGCCACAAGAAGCGTACCGATTGAACCGAGGAAACACCATGAGCCACGCAACGCACCCGTCTTCGACCCCTGCAGTCGCCGATGCGCATGCCCACCCCAACCAGTTCGCCTTGCTGGGTCAGCGCCGTTTTGCACCGTTTTTCTGGACCCAGTTCAGCGGTGCTGCCAACGACAACCTGTTCAAGTTCGCCTTTACCGTGATGGTGACCTACCAGCTGCAGGTGGCATGGATGAAACCGGCCATGGCCGGGCTGGTAATTGGCGCGCTGTTCATCCTGCCGTTTCTGCTGTTCTCGGCCACCAGCGGGCAACTGGCCGACAAGTACGACAAGCGCATGCTCATCATCTTTGTCAAGCGCCTGGAGATTCTGATCATGGCGCTGGCGGCCTGGGGCTTCTTTTCGGTGAACGTGCCCATCCTGCTGGCCTGCACCTTCCTGATGGGCGTGCACTCCACGCTGTTTGGCCCGGTCAAGTTTGCCTACATGCCCCAGGTGCTGTCCGAGCGTGAACTGACCGGCGGCAACGGTATGGTGGAGATGGGCACCTTTGTGGCCATCCTGCTGGGCAACGTGGCCGGGGGCCTGATCATTGCCGTGCCGGAGATTGGGGCACACCACGTGGGCTTTGCCTGTGTGGGCATGGCGATTGTGGGGCGCATCACCGCCCACTACATCCCCGCCGCACCCGCTACCGATCCCAAGCTGGTGATCAACTGGAACCCCATCAGCGAGACGGTACGCAACCTCAAGCTCGCACACGGCAATGTGGTGGTGTTTCGCTCGCTGCTGGGCATCAGCTGGATGTGGTTCTTTGGCGCGGTGTTTCTGAGCCAGTTCCCCAGTCTGGCCAAGGAAGTGCTGCATGGCAACGAGCATGTGGCCTCGCTGCTGCTGGTGGTGTTTTCCATTGGCATCGGCACCGGTTCGCTGCTGTGCGAGGTGCTGAGCCGCCGCCACGTGGAAATTGGCCTGGTGCCGCTGGGTGCCATTGGCATGAGCGTGTTCTCCATCGACCTGTACCTGGCCACTCGCGGCCTGCCCGACGTGCCCGCCATGGATGTGGCCGCCTTCCTGGCCGTGAGCGCGCACTGGCGCGTACTGATGGACCTGGCCCTGCTCTCGCTGTTTGCGGGCCTGTACAGCGTGCCCATGTATGCCCTGATCCAGATGCGCAGCCAGCCCACCCACCGTGCGCGCATCATCGCGGCCAACAACATCCTGAACGCCTTGTTCATGATTGCCAGCTCGGTCATTGCCGGTGCCCTGCTGGGCGCGGGGTTCACCATTCCGCAAATCTTTTTGCTGACCGGCCTGGCCAATGCCGTGGTGGCGGGCTATATCTTCCTCCTGGTGCCCGAATACCTGCTGCGCTTTATTGCCTGGGTGGCGTCGCGCTGCGTCTACCGCTTTCGGGTGCAAGGGGACGATGCCATCCCCACCGAAGGTGCCGCCGTGCTGGTGTGCAACCACGTGAGCTTTGTGGATGCCGTGCTGCTGATGGCCGCCAGCCCCCGCCCCATCCGCTTCATCATGGACCACCGCATTTTCCAAGTGCCGGTGCTGGGCTGGCTGTTCAAACTGGCCAAGGCCATTCCGGTGGCACCGCAAAAGGAAGACCCGCAGGCCTACCAAGCCGCGTTCGACGGCGCTGCCCAGGTACTGCGCGAAGGCGATTTGCTGTGCATCTTCCCCGAAGGCGGCATCACCCGCGACGGCAACCTGCAAGAGTTCAAGGGCGGCATCATGAAGATCCTGGAGCGCGCCCAAGCCGACGGCCTGGCCGTGCCGGTGATCCCCATGGCGCTGACCAACCTGTGGGGCTCGTATTTCAGCCGCGTGGAACAGGGTGGCGCGATGGTGCGTCCGTTTCGGCGCGGCATGTTCAGCCGCGTGGGGTTGAATGTGGGCGGGGCACTGCCTGCGGCGCAGGTGCAGCCGGAGGTGTTGCGGGGAAGGGTGCAGGGGTTGTTGACGACGGCGTAGGGTGGTCGGTACTCGTTTCAGGTTGCCGACGCAATTCAAAACGGGGGAACGTCGGGGGGATCAAATGGATTTCAAATGTCAGGCTTGCGGGTTTCGTGTCTTCAACAGACGATATCCAAGGTGCGAATCGTGTGGGGCGGAGCTTGGCCCAGGCATCACACTTACGCCTGAAGAGCGCGCGGCGCAATTCGAAGCGGACAAAGCCGAAGCAGAGAGGGTGCATCAAGCGAGATACCGGGCTGATGCGTCCGGCCAATCCGTGCAGGGCGACGGAGACTGGCCCTGCAGCGCTGGCACACTTGATTCAGGTGCTAGCTGTGGGTCAGATAGTGGATGTGGTGGCGGTGAGATTTCTTAAAGATTCGCAAGTAGCAATAGTTGGGCGCAACCAATGCAACAGATAGTCGCCATCACCATGGATCATGTGCTGGGCTTTCGTGAAGCCCTTGATTCGGTGGCTCGTGAGAGAGCATATCTTGCTCAGGTTGAAGCTCCATCATTGGAGTGGGCAAGCAGTTTTGTCGCGAAGAACATTCAAAGTGACTACGCCCAATTTGTTGCGATAGACAGCGGTGCAGTGGTCGGCTGGTGTGACATCATTCCCAGCAGTCGCCCAGGTTTTGGGCACAGCGGGACAGTCGGAATGGGTGTGATTAAGGGTTGGCGGCACAAGGGACTTGGCAAGGCACTCTTGGATGCCTGCCTTCAAAAATCAAGAAAGAACGGTCTCACCCGGATTGAACTGGAGGTTTATGCCAGCAATCAAAGTGCTATTGCGCTGTATAACCAATTCGGGTTTGTCCCAGAGGGGTTTAAACGCCGAGCTCGATTTCTTGATGGCGAGTACCAAGACTTGGTTGTCATGGCCCTGTTGTTCGACGCAACCAAGCCAACGCTTAGGCGGACCTTGCTACGCGGGACCGCATACCTTTTTCGCCATTTGTTGCAATAACAAATCGGTTGCACGACCGCATCTGGTACCTGGCCCCCGCCACCACGCGAAATGGGGGTCAGAGCACACGGTCGCAGTGCGCCCGATGATCTGACCCCCATTTCGCTTCCAGCATTCCAAGCGCCTAGGGCCGAACGCTGCTACCCTGCGCTTCCCTAACCCCATCAAGAAGGAGCCGCACCATGCAAGCGTATCTGAGTTTCAACGGAAACTGCGCCGAGGCCTTTGCGTTTTACGCTAAGGCACTGGGCGGCGAAGTCACGTTTTCGCTGACTTATGGTGAGTCGCCCATGGCGGGCGAAGTGCCCAAAGAGACACATGGACGCATCATGCACATGGCAATGCAAGCCGGGGGTGCCACGCTGTTTGGCGCAGACCTGATGCCCGATACACCGTTTGAGGAGTTCAAGGGATTTGCACTGTCCGTGCAGCGTCAAGATGTGGATGCGGGCGCCGCGGTGTTCCAGGCCTTGGCCGAAGGTGGTCAGATCACCATGCCCTTTGCGAAGACCTTTTGGGCCGCTGGCTTTGGCATGCTGGTGGATCGCTTTGGTGTGCCATGGATGGTGAATTGTGAGCATTGATGGCGCATGAAGTCACGGCGAGCTTTGGCGTCGATATCACCACAAACTTCAAAAAAGTCGCGACTTTTTTTGCAATCGGTTCAAATTAGTCGCACGGCAGTCATGCCTCGGGTCGCCAAATTGCCGCACGCTTCATGGCGCTTTCCAGTCACGCATTGAACTGCAACGCCGCCAGCCCCGCATACATACCCCCTTGCGCCACCAGCGCCGCGTGCGTGCCCTGCTCCACGATGCGGCCATGGTCCAGCACTACGATGTGGTCGGCCTTTTGCACCGTAGCCAGGCGGTGCGCGATGACCAGGGTGGTGCGGCCCACCATGGCGCTTTCCAGCGCGGCTTGCACCATGCGTTCGCTCTCGGCATCCAGCGCGCTGGTGGCTTCATCCAGTAACAAGAGCGGCGGGTTCTTGAGCATGGCGCGGGCGATGGCGATGCGCTGGCGCTGCCCGCCCGACAGGCGCACACCGCGCTCACCCAAAAAGGTGGCATAGCCTTCGGGCAAGGCGCTGATGAAGTCATGGGCGAAGGCGCCACGTGCGGCGGCCATCACCTCCTCGTCGCTCGCATCGGGCTTGCCGTAGCGGATGTTGTCCAGGGCGCTGCCGGAGAAGATGACGGCATCCTGCGGCACGATGCCGATGCGCCCACGCAGGGCTTCCAGGGTCAGGTCTTGTACCGCCACCCCATCGAGCAGGATGCGCCCGGCCTGCGCGTCGTAGTAGCGCAGCAGCAGTTGGAACACCGTGCTCTTGCCCGCGCCGCTGGGGCCGACGATGGCCACGGTTTGGCCGGGATGCACGTGCAGGCTGAACTGCTGCAGCGCCGCCTGCTGCGGGCGCGACGGATAGTGGAAATCGATTTCTTCGAATTTGATAGCGCTACCACCAGCAATTACGGGGGCTAAAACCGGATTTTGTGGTGAAGCAATGGGTGAGCGCGTAGCCAGCAGCTCCATCAACCGCTCGGTGGCCCCGGCAGCGCGCAGCAAGTCGCCATAGACCTCGCCCAGCACAGCAAAGGCGCTGGCCAGGATGATGACGTACACCACTGTCTGCCCCAGGTGCCCCGCACTCATGCGCCCGGCCATTACCGCCTGCGTGCCCTGGTACAGCCCCCACAGCAGGGCCGCCGAAGTGGCGATGATGATGAAGGCCACCAGCACCGAGCGCGCCCGGCTGCGGCGCACGGCGGTGTCGAAGGCGTGCTCGGTGGAGGTCTGAAAGCGTATCGTCTCGCGTCCTTCGGCGGTATAGCTTTGCACCACCGGAATGGCATTGAGTACCTCGGCGGCAATGGCGCTGGCATCGGCCACGCGGTCCTGGCTGGCGCGCGAGAGCTTGCGCACGCGCCGCCCAAACCACAGGCTGGGCGCCACGACCAGGGCCAGCACGGCCAGCACCTGCAGCATCACCACCGGGTTGGTCCACACCAGCATGGCCAGCGCACCCGCGCCCATGACGGCGTTGCGCAGGCCCATGGACAGGGATGAGCCCACCACGGTCTGCACCAGGGTGGTGTCGGCCGTCAGGCGCGAGAGCACTTCGCCGGTCTGCGTGGTCTCGAAGAACTGCGGGCTCTGGCGCAGCACGTGGCCGTAGACGGCGTTGCGCAGGTCGGAGGTCACACGCTCGCCCAGCCAGCTCACCAAGTAGAAACGGCTGGCCGAGAAGATACCGAGTGCCACGGCCACGCCAAACAGCTCGGCAAAGTGGGTGCGCAGCGCCATCACCTGCGCGCCAGGGTCGCTGGCGACCAGGCCGCCGTCGATTAGGTTGCGCAGCGCGAGCGGAAAGGCCAGCGTTGCCAGGGCGGCCAACACCAGGAACAGAAAGGCCAGCGCGATGCGGCCCCGGTAAGGGCGCAGGAAAGGCAGCAGCCCGGACAGCGCACCCGGGGTTGTGGAAGTCGGACGGTCGGAAGTGTTGGATGCGGCCATAGGGGGCGATAGTAGGGCCTGCGGCTAGTCCCCTGCCTGGGAGCGGACTTGAAGCAGGCCCAAGATAGGCCAGCACGGTTACCATCGGCCCATGTTCAGTTACCGCCACGCCTTTCACGCCGGCAACCATGCCGACGTGCTCAAACACCTGATTTTGTTGGCGGTGATGCGCCACATGGTGCAGAAAGACACGCCCTTTACGGTGTTCGACACCCATGCGGGCGCGGGCCTGTACCGCCTGGATGGCGATTACGCCCAGACCAGCGCCGAGGCGGCTGAGGGCTACTTGCGCCTGCTGGACCATCTGCCGGCCGAGCCAGCCCCCTTGCTGCAGGACTACCTGGA
>JAYRUL010000121.1:0-7048 GCA_041919095.1 Rhodoferax sp.
TCGTCAATGTGCATGCCGCGCGCCAGGTAGGCTTCCACCAACGTGAAGCCGTTGGACAGCGTGAACGCCAGTTGGCTGATCGGGTTGGCCCCGGCTTCGGCAATGTGGTAGCCGCTGATGGACACCGAGTAGAAATTGCGCACGTTGTGGTGCACAAAGTACTCGGCAATGTCGCCCATGACCTTCAGCGAAAACTCGGTAGAGAAGATGCAGGTGTTCTGGCCCTGGTCTTCCTTGAGGATGTCGGCCTGCACCGTGCCGCGCACATTGGCCAGCACCCACTCCTTGATCTTGGCGACTTCGGTGTCGGTGGGCTCGCGGCCGTTGTCGGCCTGGAACTTGTCGATGTTCTGGTCGATGGCCGTGTTCATGAACATGGCCAGCATGGCCGGGGCCGGGCCATTGATGGTCATGGACACGCTGGTCGTGGGGTTGCACAAATCGAAGCCGCTGTACAAGACCTTCAGGTCATCGAGCGTGGCGATGGACACGCCGCTGTTGCCTACCTTGCCGTAGATGTCCGGGCGCGGGTCGGGGTCATTGCCATAGAGCGTGACCGAGTCAAACGCGGTGGACAGGCGCTTGGCGGGCATGCCCTCGGACAGCAGCCGAAAGCGACGGTTGGTGCGGAAGGCATCGCCTTCGCCGGCGAACATGCGCGTGGGGTCTTCGCCTTCGCGCTTGAAGGCGAAGGTGCCGGCCGTATAGGGGTAGCTGCCGGGCACGTTGTCGAGCATCAGCCATTTCAATATCTCGCCATGGTCTTCAAAGCCAGGCAAGGCCACCTTGCGGATGGTGGTGCCGGACAAACTCTTGGTGGTGAGCGCCGTGCGCAACTCCTTGTCACGGATCTTGACCACGTACTCGTCACCGGCGTAGGCCTTTTGCATGTCGGGCCACTGGGAGAGCAGCTTGCGTGCGTCGCTGTCCAGGCGCTCGTCACGGCAGTCGGCCAGGGCCAACACAGTGGCGCGGGCACCGTGGTCGCCCGTTTTGGCGGGGTCGTTCTCCTGCAGCATGCGCGCGGTTTCGCGCAGCTGCTGCAGCTCGCGCGCCAGGCGCGCCTGGGCGCGGGCACGGGCCTTGTAGCCGCGCACGGTGTCGGAAATCTCGGCCAGGTAGCGCGTGCGCGCCGGGGGCACGATGGGTGTCTGGTTGGAGCTGGCACGCACCGTCACGCGCGGCAGGCGCCCTTCGGTCACGTTCAGGCCCAGGGACTGCAGGCGTGGCAGCAAGGCCTGGTACAGGGCGGTGACACCATCGTCGTTGAAGCGCGCGGCCATGGTGCCAAATACCGGCATCTGCTCGGGCGGCGTAGTGAAGGCTTCGCGGTTGCGCTGCACCTGCTTGGAGACATCGCGCAGAGCGTCTTGAGCGCCCTTGCGGTCGAACTTGTTGATGGCCACAAACTCGGCAAAGTCCAGCATGTCGATTTTTTCCAGCTGGCTGGCGGCGCCGAACTCGGGCGTCATCACGTACAGCGGCACGTCCACCAGCGGCACGATGGAGGCGTCGCCCTGGCCAATGCCCGAGGTTTCGACAATGATCAGGTCAAAGCCCGCGCACTTGGCGGCGGCCACCGCGTCGGGCAAGGCCTGGCTGATCTCGCTGCCGGAGTCGCGGGTGGCCAGGCTGCGCATGAAGACTCTCGCCCCCACGCTCCCCACTTCGTTGGGTTCGCTGCCCCCCGAGGGGGCCTTCGCGCCTTGCAGCAAATGGGGGTCAGAGCCCAATTTGGCGAGCAAATTGGTGTCCGACCCCCATTTGCTGATGGCATTCATGCGGATGCGGTCGCCCAGGAGCGCCCCACCACTCTTGCGCCGACTGGGGTCGATGCTGATGACGCAGATGCGCAAGGCATCCATCTGGTCCAGGCGCAGGCGGCGGATCAGCTCGTCGGTGAGCGACGACTTGCCCGCACCGCCAGTGCCGGTAATGCCCAGTACCGGTATCTTTTTAGTAGCAGCTTGCGCACGCACGGCGGGGGCTAGCGGCTGATTCGGCCCTTGGCTCTCCAACGCAGTCATGAGCTGGGCCAAGGCGCGCCACGCCTGCGGGGTGTGGCCTTGCAGCGCATCGACCGAGGTGGGCGCCAGGTTGCTAAAGTCCTTGTCGCAGCGCATCACCATCTCGCCGATCATGCCTTGCAGGCCCATGCGCTGGCCGTCTTCGGGGCTGTAGATGCGCGCCACGCCGTAGTCGTGCAGTTCGCGGATTTCGCTAGGCACGATCACGCCGCCACCACCGCCAAACACCTGGATGTGGCTGCCGCCGCGCTGGCGCAGCAGATCGACCATGTACTTAAAGTATTCGACGTGGCCGCCCTGGTAGGAGCTGATGGCGATGCCTTGCACGTCTTCTTGCAAGGCGGCGGTCACCACGTCGTCCACGCTGCGGTTGTGGCCCAGGTGAATGACTTCTGCGCCCATGCCCTGCAGGATGCGGCGCATGATGTTGATGGCGGCATCGTGCCCGTCAAACAGGCTGGCCGCCGTAACAAAGCGCACCTTGTGGGTGGGACGGTAGTTGGCCAGGGCTTTGAATTCAGCGGACAAATCGGTCATGAACGGTCTCCAGAAGCCTTGCGGGGGCCGTGCCCGCAATTGACGTTTACGTAAACGTCAAATGTAATCGATTTCTACGTTGTCGTTGCTGACACAGCGCCGCGCGGCGCGGCACGCAGGCCAAATCCGGTACAGTGCGCACCAGCGCGCAACGCCTGCGCCCCTCAACCCAAAGGTTTGCCCATGACGCCTCCGCCGCCCGACACGGAAAACGCCAGCGTGTACCCCGCCGACGGGTATGCGGGCGACATTTCGCCCCAGCTGGCTTGCGCCTGGTGGCAAGCGGGCGATGCGGTGCTGGTGGACATCCGCACCGATGCCGAACGCGAGTGGGTCGGGGTGGTGCCCGGCGCGGCTGCCGTGGTGTGGAAGCAATGGCCGGGGATGGTGCTCAATCCGTCTTTCGATGCACAACTGCGCGCGGTCGCTGCACCAGGCAAGCCCGTTTTGATGCTGTGCCGCAGCGGCATCCGCTCCATTGCTGCGGCGCGGCGCGCCACCGAACTGGGGCTGACGGCCTACAACGTACTGGAGGGTTTTGAGGGCAATCTGGATGCCAACGGTCACCGGGGCACCCACGGCGGTTGGCGTCACCTGGGACTGCCTTGGCGTCAAGGGTAACGCTTCATGACCTTGCTCGCGCTGGATATTGGTAACACCCGCTTGAAGTGGGCGCTGTATGCCGCTCCCCACCCAGGCTCTGCCCTGTTGGCGCAGGGTGCCGAGTTCCTGGAAAACATCGACAAACTCTCTGTAGGTGCTTGGCACGATCTGCCAGAGCCGCGTCACATCCTGGGATGCGCGGTGGCCGCCGATGCGATCAAACGCCGCATCCAGGAACAAATGGAGTTATGGGACGCCACCCCGCAATGGGTGGTAGCCAGCGAAGCGGAAGCGGGTTTGTCCAATGGCTACGACCACCCCACGCGCCTGGGTGCGGACCGCTGGGTGGCGATGGTTGGTGCTTACCATCGCATGCGCGCCCAAGGGGCACCGCGCCCCATGGTGGTGGTGATGGTGGGTACCGCGGTGACGGTGGAAGCCATCGACGCCGAAGGCAAGTTCCTGGGCGGGCTGATCCTGCCAGGCCACGGCATCATGCTGCGCGCGCTCGAATCCGGCACGGCGGGGTTGCATGTGCCCACCGGCGAAGTGCGCGAATTCCCCACCAACACCAGCGATGCGCTGACCAGCGGTGGCACCTATGCCATTGCCGGTGCCGTTGAGCGCATGGTGCAGCACGTGCGTCGCCACACCCGCACCGAACCTGTGTGCTACATGACGGGGGGTGCGGGCTGGAAGATGGCACCCCACATGTCCGTTCCGATTGAGTTGGTGGACAACCTGATCTTTGATGGACTGCTGGAACTGGCCGCAGCGCGCTTTTGTGGCTCGCTGGCCTCGCAGCCGCGTTAGATATCCAGCAGCTGCGAGAAGTCGGTATCGGTCGAACGGCGGCGGTCCTGGTTCATGACGGCACTGGACTCGAACAAATGGTCCACCAACTTCGGCTCGTTCACGCCCGCGGCTGGCGCTGCAAGCAAGGCTTTATCAACCATGCGCATCAACCGGTTGCGCGCCACTTCGGGGGTGGAGCCAGCCAGATCAAAGGTGGCCTGAACCGTTAGGCGTATCACCACCAGTTCGGGCTCGCGCCCCACCTGCACAGGTGCCGTGCCGGTGTCTTGCAAGACATTTCCGTCGGTATCCACAAACAAAATGCGCGCCGGCACTTTGGGCGACAGCACATGCGATACGCCTTCGGGGTTGACCACCAGCATGGTGCCATTGGCAAAGTCCCGTACCCAAGCGGTACGTCCGCCGGTATAGCCGCGAATGGAAAACCCGTATTCCCGCGGCGACGTGAAATAGCGCCCCGACGCATCCAGGGCCGGGTCGTCCACCTCCAAGTCTTCGTGGACAAACATGTAGCGATAGCCCCCCGACGCCACTTGACGGCGGATCGCCTGCGGCAGGTTCGCTTGCCTTTCACGAGGCGTAATTTCACTCCATACAGTCACGAGGAACTCCCATTCTTTGCCGGTTTTCTATCGGCTCGCTGGAGCCAGCCAGCGTTCCACCAACCGAACCCAGTAGGTTGCGCCCAGCGGAATCAAGGCGTCATTGAAATCGTAGCTGGGATTGTGCAACATGCAAGGTCCTTCGCCATGCCCTACATCGCGGTGCTCGCCATCGCCGTTGCCGATGAATACGTAACAGCCGGGACGCTCCATCAGCATGTAGGCGAAATCCTCGGCCCCCATGGTGGGCTCCTGCACCAGCACCCGATCTTCCCCTACGATCCCTTGCATGACTTCCCGCGCAAACGCCGCCTCGGCTGCGGAGTTGATGGTGGGCGGGTAGTTGCGCACAAATTCAAACTGGCATTCCAGCCCAAACGCCGCCGCCGTGCTCTGGGCCATGGTCCGCATGCGCGCTTCGATCAGATCCAGCACCTCAACCGAAAAGGTGCGCACCGTACCCTGGAGCTCACAGGTGTCAGGCACCACGTTGGTGGCCTCGCCTGCATGCACCATGGTGACGGAAATCACACCAGCATCAATCGGCTTCTTGTTGCGGCTGATGATGGTCTGAAAACCTTGCACCAATTGGCACGCCGCCGGGATCGGATCCAGGGTGTTGTGCGGCAAAGCGGCATGTCCGCCTTTGCCTTTGAGCACCACTTTGAATTCGTTGCTCGACGCCATGACCGGCCCAGCACTGACCGCAAAGGTCCCATAGGGTCGACCAGGCCAGTTGTGCATGCCAAAGACCGCCTCCACGGGAAACTGCTGGAACAGACCATCCTTGATCATTTCCCGTGCCCCCCCGCCGCCTTCTTCCGCAGGTTGAAAAATCAGGTACACCGTGCCATCAAAGCGGGCGTTCTCCACCAGATGCTGCGCCGCCGCCAACAGCATGGCGGTATGGCCGTCATGGCCACAGGCATGCATCTTGCCGGGCAAGCGACTGGCGTGGGCAAAGGTATTGAACTCTTGCATCGGCAAGGCGTCCATATCGGCCCGCAAGGCAATGGCACGCGACGACGTGCCTTGGGTCACGGTTCCCACCACGCCCGTGGTACCCAACCCCCGGTGGACCGCAATACCCCATTGGGTGAGCTGGCGCGCCACCAAGTCGGCGGTGCGACGCTCCTCAAAGCACAGTTCCGGATGCGCATGGATGTCACGGCGCAAACCGGCAATCGTGCCGGACTGTTGCACCAGTTCGGCAATCAACTCCATATTCCCACTCCTCATGGTCTTAATGCGTGGCTCTAATGGTATCCCTCTCTCCGCAATCGCGCTGGCGCGCACCCCGCCGAACCCGCGACCGAGGATCCTGGTGCAGCGGTTGCGACCGCATCCTCCCAGATTTCGCTTTACAGCGCAGGTTGCGTGTTGATAATGGTCAAGAACCGCTAAGGGAGTCATGCAGGAGCCCAGACTCTGGGCCCGTTCGCGAAGGGATCCCACCATGTCTTCGCTGCCGAACCGCGTGCTCCTTGTTGTGGGTGCCATGCGCTGGCAAGCCCGGCTGAATCTGCTGGGTGCACTGGTCGTTGCCGGCCTGCTCCTCAATGCACTGGACGACCATGCGGTGCTAAGCGCCGCGCGCTGGGTCTTGTGCCTGGCCGCCCTAGCCTGGCTGGTCTTGTTAAAGCACCTCTTGCGCCAGCAGCTCGACACACTGCAGCAAGCAACCCATCAGACCACCGCCGGCGACCTGACCACGACTGCGGCCGTGCACGGGCGTGACGAGGTGGCCGGGATTGGTGCGCAGATGAACCAGATGACCCAGCGTCTGTCAGCCATGGTGGCCCATATCCGAACGAACACCGCCTTGGTTGCCCAGGGCGGAGATTTGTTGGCTGCGGGCAACCAGGAGCTTTCTCAACGCACCGAACAGCAAGCCGCCAGCCTGGAAGAAACGGCGGCCAGCGTGCAGGAACTCAGCGCCGCCGTGCAGCAAACCGCCCAGACCGCGCAGGAGGTCAACCAGCTGACCCACCGGGTGCGCGCGTTGGCCGAACAAGGCCATGTGGCAATGGGTACGGCTGTGGAATCCATGGCGGGCATTCAAGAGGGGTCCCGCAAGGTGCAGGACATCGTGGGTGTCATCGACGGCATTGCCTTTCAAACCAATATCCTGGCCCTGAATGCAGCGGTCGAGGCCGCCCGTGCCGGTGAACAAGGTCGTGGTTTCGCCGTGGTTGCTGCCGAAGTGCGGGTGCTGGCCAAACGCAGCAGCGACGCGGCTCGAGAAATTCGAGACCTGATTGCCCATTCGGCGCAAGGTGTGGCAACCGGGGAGGAGCGCGTCCAAACCACCAGCGGCTTGCTGCGCGACGTACTGGCCGGGGTGCGCGAGGTAGCCGGCAAGATCGAAAGCATTTCTACCGCAGCGACCGAACAAAGCGCCAATCTGGCCCAGGTTTCACAGGCTATCGACCACCTCGATGGCATCACCCAACAAAACGCCAA
>JAYRUL010000122.1:0-6974 GCA_041919095.1 Rhodoferax sp.
TTGACTACGAAGGCCGACTCACCCCCTCGCTGCCCATGATCGAGCCGCTGCAGGAAAGCTACTTCGCCTGGCTCATGAAGGTGCGCATGCTCAAGCCCGCCTACATGGCGGTGCTTAAAGGCCGGGTCTGACCACCACGCAAGCAAAGGAGACACACCATGTACGAAATCTGGCTGGTAATGAACATCGTCTATGAAATCGCCTTAGGCATCTGGCCCCTGCTGGCGCTGCTGCTTGCCGTGTGGATGGGTCTGCTGGTGGCCGCGCGCGGTCGCCTGGGGGCACGCCAGGTGCGCCAGGCGGCGCTGCTGGGCGCGCTGGTGGCGGTGGCGCTGTTCTTCAGCGTGCCCACGCTGACCCAGTCGTCCCTGGCCAACATGGGCTACTGGGTGGACTGGGCCAACCTGCTGGCCATTGCCTTGGGGCTGGGCGCACTGGCGGCGGTGTTCAGCGTGCCGCTGATCGGGCTGGTGGCGGGACGCCAGTCCACCTAACCGAGCACCCAGCCGCAAGCCCCCCTATTCTTTAACCACGCCTTGGAGCAACCATGTCCACCACCCCCACCCGCTACCACCCCGCTTTGGTCACCCTGCACTGGTTGCTGGCCGCGCTCATTGGCCTGGCCTTGGTCATGGGCACGTTCTCGTTGGCGCAAACGCCCAATGCGGCCCCGGAAAAACTCGACGCCCTGCGCGGCCACATGGTGGTGGGCTTTGCCATCGGAGCGCTGATGCTGGTGCGCCTGGTACTGCGGCTGCGCACCGCCACCCCCGCACCGGCGCATACCGGCAACACCCAGCTTGACGCACTGGCCAAGGCCGCCCACGTGGGGCTTTATGTGCTGGTGTTTGGCATGGCCGCCAGCGGCATGGGCCTGGCACTGATGGCGGGGCTGCCCGACATCGTGTTCGGCCACAGCGGCACGGCGCTGCCCGAGAATTTCTACGGCTTCATCCCGCGGCGCGTGCACGGCCTCTTGGCCAAGCTGCTCATGGCCTTGGTGCTGCTGCACGTCGCGGGCGCGCTGTACCACCAATTCGTGCAGCGCGATGGGCTGATGGCCCGCATGGGCTTTGGCAAACGCTGACTGCTGCTTGCGGGCTGGCAAGGTGGTGAATTTTATGGAATTCATGGTCATTTTGGCCTCTGACCCTCATGGAATAAGCGTAAGCAGCTATTTTATTGATAGCATAAGTCGCGAAGATACTTGGCTATAGGGCCGCAAAAAACGCCCCAAGATCCTGCATCAGGCTCCCCGCCGCACGCAGCGCAAAGCGCTCGGGCTGCATGTGCAACTGGGACATGCGGTCCAGGCGAAAGGTGCGCGGGGCCTGGCGCTGGGTGTCCCAGGCCAGCAGGTACCAGACCGGCACATTGAATAACAGGCACTGCGGCTCCACAATGCGCAGCGTTGCGTCACCTTGGGCATCGCGGTAGCGAAACTGCAGCAGCCGCTGCTGCAGGAACCCATCCTGCAGCGCCTCCAGCCCCTGCGCGGGAAAGGCCTTTACGGTGGCCTGCACCTCGGTGGATGCGAGATGGCCAGGGCAAGCAACAAATCCAGCACCTCGCGGTGCTGCAAGCGGATGGTGTGCAAGCCGCTGGGGCACGGCCTGGTGCACACCGTGGCGGTGGATGCGCAGGGCCACGAGGTCACCCTGGGGTTCTATGCAGGCCCGTGCGTGGCACTGGAAGTTGCGCGTGTGAGGTATTGGTGGGTCGAATACGGCGCGCCAGGTGCAGCAAGCCCACCGCCATCACCTCGTCTCCCACAGGGTACGGTTCACCGTCTTCACCGCCGTGCACCAGAAATTTGTGGGTCGGTTTAAGGTCTTCGCAAGCGCTGTAAAAGCCACGCCGGGGTTTGGCTTTCGGGCTTTTTTTCACCTCCACTGCCATCACACCATGGCTGGGGAACTCCATTACCAGATCAATTTCAGCGCCGTTGCTGCTGCGGTAGAAACCGCACTGGGTGCCGCGCGGTGCGGCATTGAGCAGGGTTTCAAGCACAAAGCCCTCCCAGCTATTGCCCACCACCGGGTGCGCCAGCAGGGCATCGTGCGTGGCCAAGCCGAGCAAAGCATGCAGCAAACCGCTGTCACGCACATAAATCTTTGGCGACTTGACCAAACGCTTGCCCAGGTTGCTGTGCCAGGGCAGGAGCTTGCGCAGCAGCATCAGGTCGCTGAGCATGTCCAGATAGCGGTGCACGGTTTTGGCGTCGATCATCAGGCCTTTGGCGAGTTGCGACACGTCGAGCACCCCCCCTTGCAGGTGGGCCAGCATGGTCCATAGGCGGCGCAGGGTTTGCGCGGGCAGGCGCGAGCCGAAACTGGGCAGTTCGCGCTCCAGATAGGTGCTAATGAGGTTGCTGCGCCAGTCGAGGCTTTTGCTGTCGGTGTTGGCCAGCAGGCTATTGGGAAAGCCCCCGCGCAGCCACAAGCGGTTTTGTTGATCGGGTGCCAACTCGGGTAGCTGCAGAGCAGGCAACTCCAGGTACGCCACGCGCCCGGCCAGACTTTCGCCCGACTGGCGCAACAGCTCACCCGTGGCCGAGCCGAGCAGCAAGAAGCGGCCTGTGGTCTGCCCGGTGCGACGACCTTCGTCAATGAGGCTGCGCAAGACCGGGAACAACTCGGGCATATGCTGCACTTCGTCCAGGATCACCAGCCGCTGGGTGTGCAGCGATAGATAGGCCTCCGGGTCGGTGAGTTTTTGCCGGTCGCTGGGGCGCTCCATGTCCAGGTACACCGCCGAACGCGCCTCCCCGATCTGCCGGGCCAGCGTGGTTTTGCCCACCTGCCGTGCGCCCAGCAAGGCCACGGCCGGGTAATCCGACAGCGCGGTTTCAATGGCAGGGAAAAGCTGGCGCTCAATCACTCATGCATTATACGTAGTTAAATCCTTATTTTGCATGGAAAAATCTCCATGCGCCCGATATCGCGAGCACCGCCGAGGCCTACAGCAGTAATTGGCTCAACTGCCAAATCAAGCGCGCGCTCAGCGCCACGCCACCCCCGCCAGCACCACCCATACCCCTAGGCGCAGCGCCAGCGCGCCCACGGTGCGCATCTCGAAGCCGCCACCCGTGGCCACATGCAGGCCAAAGGCCAGCGCCACCAGGGCGGTGGCTGCCGCAATGCCCAGCGCACCGAGCACCGCCCAGCGCGGTGCGCCGCGCCACAGGCCTGCGCCCACGGCCACATAGGCAAACCCGGCCAGAAAGTTGAACCACAGCACCCAGGGCACCACCTGCCCCAAGGCCGCACGCGCCTCCGCCGGGCCGAACAAGGCACGCCCACCACTGAAGATGGTCAAGGCCCCGAAGACGATGGCTACGGCGGCGGCGAAGCGCAGGGTGCGTGGTGAAGTAGTGGGTGGCATGGTGGTCTCCTGGTTGCCAAGGGAGGTGTTAATCGATGCTGCGCCCCAAGCCCGCTTCCTCGTGCGTCTGCCCGTCGCGGATGTGGTAGATGCGCTTGAAGGTGGGGATGATTTTTTCGTCGTGGGTGACGACGATGATGGCGGTGTGCGCCTCGCGCGCCATGCGGTTGAGGATGCGCACCACGCCCAGCGCGCGTTCGCTGTCCAGCGGCGCGGTGGGTTCGTCGGCCAGGATCACCGGGGGGCGGTTGGCCAGGGCGCGCGCGATGGCCACGCGCTGCTGCTCACCACCCGATAGCTGCGACGGCTGGGCCTGGGCGCGGTGGGCCACGTCCAGCGCCTGCAGCAGGCTGAGCGCCTGCGCGCGCGAGGTGGCGTTGTCCACCCCGGCCAGCATGGGCAGCAGGGCCACGTTGTCGGTGACGTTCAGAAACGGAATCAGGTACGGCGCCTGGAACACGAAGCCGATGCGGTCGCGGCGCAGCGCGCGCAGGTCGTCCACCTGCCAGCCGTCGTGGTAAATCACCTCGCTGCCCAGCTGCATGTGGCCGCTGGTGGGCTCGATGATGGCGCCCAGGCATTTGAGCAGCGTGCTTTTGCCCGAGCCCGAAGGCCCCACCAAGCCCACCACCTCGCCGGGCTGCACGTGCAGGCTCACGTCTTGCAGCGCCGTCACGGCCGTGTCGCCCTTGCCGTAGACCTTGCGCAGGTGCTCGATGCGGATGCCGCCACTGTCGGCGCGGTGTGCGGGTGTTTCGGACATGGTGGCGGAGTTCATGAAATGGCCTGCGCCGGATCGACGCGCAGCGCGACGCGAATGGCCAGGGTGCTGGCCAGGGCGCAAATGAGTATGGTGGCGAGCAGACCCGCCACCGCGTCGCCCGGCAAGAGCAAGACAAATTTGGGAAAAGCCGGTGCCCACAGCGTGGCCGCCACTTTGCCCACCACAAAGCCGATCAGCCCCAGCCCCAAGGCCTGCTGCAGGATCATGGCGGCGATGGTGCGGTTGCGCGTGCCAATGAGCTTGAGCACCGCAATCTCGCGCAGCTTGCCCAGCGTCATGGTGTAAATGATGAAGGCGACGATGGCCGCACTCACCACCGCCAGGATGACCAGGAACATGCCAATCTGCTTGGCCGAGGTGGCAATGAGCTTGGCGATCAGAATGTCTTGCATCTGCACCAGGGTGTAGGCCGCCACATGCTTCCAGCGCCGCAGCGGCGCGGCCACGGCCTCGGTGTCGGCACCGGGTGCCACCTGCACCAGCACGGCGTTGACCGCGTGGCTGCTGGTCTGCATGTCTTGCACCGCCGCCACCACGGCCCTGCCTGCGCGGGCAAACACCGGGTTGGCGGCAATGCGGGCGCGGTCGCTCAGGATGGCGTCGTTGTCCTTCAGAAACTGCGCCTGCTGCGCGTCGGCCAGGGTGACGAACACCATGGGGTCGCCACCCGAGGACACCATGCGCTGCGCCAAGCCCACCACGGTGTAGGTATTGCGCCGAATGCGGATGCGCTCGCCCAGGGCAAAACCCGTCTTCACATCGGCCACGGCCTCGTAGTGGGCACGGGTGATGTGCCGCCCCGCCACCAGGTGGCTGGGCGCGCCAGGGCCGCCGGGCGCGATGCCCACCACCATGGCGCGGCTCTCGCGCCCACTGGCACTGCCCACCTGCATGGTGAAGTAGGTGACATTGGCCGCGCGCGCCACGCCGGGCATGCCGCGCACGCTGCGCACCACGTCGTCCTTGAGCGTGGAGGCTTCGGCATACGGCCCTTGGGTGTCTTTTTGCACCACCCACAGGTCTGCACCGCTGTTCTTCAGCAGGGCCTGGGCGTCGTCCACCATGCCCCGGTAGACCCCGGCCATGGTCAGGGTCACGCCAATGAGCAGGCCCAGCCCCAGCCCGGTGAGCACGAATTTGCCCCAGGCGTGGGCGATGTCGCGCCCGGCCAGGCTGATCATCTCTCCGCCACCAGCGTGTCTTGCACGCGCACGCGCTGGCCTTCGCGCAAGGGAGTCTGGCTGTAGACCACCACCGTATCGCCCACGGCCAGGCCCTGGAGCACCTGCACCTGGCCGTCCAGGCTGGCCGCGCCCAGCGTCACCGGGGCAAAACGGGGCGTGCCGTCTTGCAGCAACCAGACGCCGCTTTGGCCCTGGCGCATCTGCACGGCGGCGTTGGGCAGCACGGGCGACGGGGCGGTGGCGGGCAGGTCGAGCGTGATTTCGGCCAACTCGCCCACCGTGGCCAAGGCGCCGACCTGGCCCGGCTCCAGCGCCACCTGGGCCGGCGTAAGCGTCACGTGTGCGACGCGCTCCTCGACCACGCTGTCGGCCAGCGCTTCCAGGCGCGCCACACGACCCTGGAGCGCTACACCGGGGCGCGAGCGCAGCACCACGCGCGCGGGCAAGCCCACGGCCAGGCCCTGGGCCCGACCCTGGTCCACGCGCATGCGCACCCACAGGCTGCCCGGGTCGATGATCTGCAACAGCGCCTGTCCGGCGGTCAGCGTGCTGCCCGGTTCGGCATGGCGCGCCACCACCACCCCCGCCGCCGGGGCGCGCAGGCGCAGCACCCCGCGCTGGTGCTGGCCACCGCTGCGCTCGGCCTGGGCACGCGCCAACTCCTGCGCGCTGCTGTCGACATTGGCACGGGCAGCGGCCACCGCCGCGTCCGCCTGCTGCAGCTCGGTCTGGCGCGACTCCAGCGCGCTGGCACTGATGAATTGCTGCGCCGCCAGCGTCTGGTTGCGCTGCAGGTTCTGCGCGGCCAGGCTGCGCCGCGCCTGCGCCTCGGCCAGTAGCGCCTGCGCGGCACCCTGGGCGCTGCGGGCGCGCTGGGCGGCGGCGTCCAGCGCGGCCAGGCGGGCGTCCTGGTCCACCGGGTCCATCTCGGCCAGCACCTGGCCGGCCTGCACCATTTCGCCTACGTCCACCGCCACCGACAGCACCCGCCCAGTGGCGGTGGGCCCCAGGTTCCAGCTGGTGCGCGCCTCCACGGTGCCAATGCCAAAGATGGCCGGTTGCACCGTTCCATTGACCACGGTGGTGGTGGTCACCCGCACGGGGGCCAGCGGCCCGGCCTGGGTAAAGACATAGCCCACCAGCGCCAACGCAGCCACGGCCAGGGCACCGAGCCCCAAACGTTTGCGCCACAGCGCGGTTTTGTTCGTGCTCATACGGCCTCCTGGAGGACAACCCCATTGCGCAGCCCGGCGGCGAACACATCGAACGTAGCCTGCGCCGTGGCCAACAACTCCTGCTCGCTGCCCAGCACATTGGCGCGCAGCACCAGCCCCTGCACCATGCCGATGTAGAGCACGGCCGCGTGCGCGCAGTCCAGGTCAGGGCGCACCAGGCCCTGCGCGCGGGCCTGCTCCAGCAGCGCGCCAATGCGTGCCTCGTAGCCGGCGATGATGCCGACGATCAATTCTTGAAAGCGCCCGCCCTTCTTGTGCAGCAGCTCGGAAAACAGCAGACGCGGAATGGCCGGGTGCTGGGCGATGAAGCCGATGTGCGCCGTGAACATGCGCGCGATCGTGTCCAGCGGGTCTTGCCCGCCAGCGGCGGCTTTTTCCAGCACGCCC
>JAYRUL010000123.1:0-6950 GCA_041919095.1 Rhodoferax sp.
TGGCACCCAGAAAACTGTGCACGGCGGCTGCCACGCTCAGCGGCAGCGCCTGCAGATCGCCTGTAAACCGTTGCCCCCAGCGCGCCAGCGCCTGGCGGGAATCGCGCAGCGAGGCGTAGCGTGCCTGGTTGGCTTCGAGAAAGTCGATGCGCTGCGCATCCTGACCCAGGGTGGCTGCATCCACCGCACGGTCCAGGCAGATATCGCGCTGAGCCAGGTTGCCCGCGTTGGAATGGACCTGGGACTGCAGAAAATGCGCATCGGCGTGGATCGCCTGGTCCAGCAATGCGCTGTCCAGCGCCATGGCCTCCTGGGAATAGCTCAGGGCGTTGGCAAAGTCGGCTTGCAGCCAATACGCTTCGGCCTGCACCAACAGCAGGCGCGCCTGGATGTTGCTGCGCACCGTGGGATGCAAGCGCATGTCGTCATCGGCCAACAGCACCTGCGCCTGCGCACGGGCCTTGGCACTGCGGGCAGGGTCGTGCTGGCGCAGATACCAGGCCAAGGCCACATGCTGCTCCAGGGCTTGAACGGCACTGTCCGGCACCTGGGCGGCCAGTGCGTCAAGATGGGCAATGCGCTCAAAGAGGTGCATGGAGCTTGCGGAGGTGGGCGGGTACGGATGGGTGCATCATAAAGCCGCTAGGGACTGGTGCCTACAGAATCGAGCAAGCGGGCCAGGTAGCGCCCGGTGTGGCTGCGCGGGTTGGCGGCCACCGCCTCGGGGGTTCCCTCACCAATCAGGGTGCCACCTCCGGCCCCGCCTTCAGGACCCATGTCGATGATCCAATCTGCCGTCTTGATGACATCCAGGTTGTGCTCGATCACCACGATGGTGTTGCCGGCATCGCGCAGGTGGTGCAGCACTTTGAGCAACAGGGCAATGTCGGCAAAGTGCAGGCCGGTGGTGGGCTCGTCCAGGATGTACAGGGTGCGACCGGTATCGCGCTTGGACAGCTCCAGCGCCAGCTTCACGCGCTGCGCTTCGCCACCGGACAACGTGGTCGCCGACTGCCCCAGCTTGATGTACGAGAGCCCCACATCCAGCAGGGTCTGCAGTTTGCGCGCGATGGCCGGGACCGCACCCAGAAACTCCAAGGCGGCCTCCACCGTCAAGTCCAGAATCTGGGCGATGTTCTTGCCCTTGTACAGCACCTCCAGGGTTTCGCGGTTGTAGCGCTGGCCGTGGCACACGTCGCAGGGCACGTAGACATCGGGCAGGAAATGCATTTCCACCTTGACCACGCCATCGCCTTGGCAAGCCTCGCAGCGCCCCCCGGCCACGTTGAAGGAAAAACGCCCGGGGCCGTAGCCGCGTTCGCGCGCCATCGGCACTTCGGCCATGAGGTCGCGGATGGCGGTAAACAAGCCGGTGTAGGTGGCAGGGTTGGAGCGCGGCGTGCGCCCGATGGGCGACTGGTCCACGTTGATGACCTTGTCGAAATGCTCCAGGCCCTCGATGCCCGCATGCGGCGCGGGCTCCTCGTGGGCGCGGTACAGGGTGCGCGCCACGGCGCAATACAGCGTGTCATTGACCAGGGTGGATTTGCCCGAGCCGGACACGCCGGTCACGCAGGTGAAGAGCCCCACGGGGAAATCGACCGTGACGCCGCGCAGGTTGTGTCCACGGGCCTCCACCACGCGCAGCACGCCCTTGCCCGGGGCATGGCGTGGCGGCACCGCAATGCGCTGCGTACCCGCCAGGTATTGGCCGGTCAAGGACTGCGGGTTGGCGCGCACTGCGGCGAAGTCGCCCTGGGCGATCAGCCGCCCGCCGTGCGCGCCTGCGCCCGGCCCCAGGTCGATGATGTGGTCGGCCGCGCGCATCATGTCTTCGTCATGCTCCACCACCAACACGCTGTTGCCCAGATCGCGCAGATGTTGCAGCGTGCCGATCAGGCGGTCGTTGTCGCGCTGGTGCAGGCCAATGGAAGGTTCGTCCAACACATACATCACCCCCGTCAGGCCCGAACCGATCTGGCTGGCCAGGCGGATGCGCTGGCTTTCCCCGCCCGACAGCGTTTCGGCACTGCGCGCCAGGCTCAGGTAGTTGAGGCCTACGTCGTTAAGGAACTTGAGGCGCATGGCAATTTCACGGATCACCTTGGCCGCGATGTCTCCCTTGGCTCCTTCCAAGTGCAGCTGCTCAAAATACGCCAGGCTTTCGGCCAAGGTGGCGCGGCTCACTGCATGCAGGGTGCGCGCCTGATTGCCGGTGCCGATGCGCACGTTGCGGGCCTCCACACGCAGGCGTGAGCCTTCGCAGTCGGGGCAGGGCTGTTCGCCGCGCAGGCGTGCCAGGTCTTCGCGCACCACCGCTGAATCGGTTTCTCGGTAGCGGCGCGTCATGTTGGGAATGATGCCTTCGAAGGGGTGCTTCTTGCTGATCTTCTTGCCCGCATTGGCACCGGAATCGAGCACATACTGGAACTTGATGTCTTCGTCCCCCGACCCATACAGGATGGCCTGGCGCACGGCTTCGGGCAGCGATTCAAACGGTGCCTCCACGTCGAAGCGGTAGTGCTTGGCCAGGCTCTCCAGCATCGCGAAGTAATAGCCGTTGCGCCGGTCCCAGCCCTTGATGGCTCCGCTGGCCAGGCTTAGCGTGGGAAAGGCGACGACCCGCTGGGGGTCGAAGAATTCCTGCTGCCCGAGCCCGTCGCAGGCAGGACAGGCCCCGACGGGCGAATTGAAGGAGAACAGGCGGGGTTCCAACTCGGCAATCGCATAGGCGCAGACGGGGCACGCAAATTTCGCGTTAAACCAGTGCTCTTTAGCACTCAAACCCTTGTCGGCATTGCGTAAACCGCTATCGTTTTCGGAGTGAGTGGAGTCCATCTCCAGCACCAGGGCACGCCCCTGGGCCAAGCGCAAAGCAGCCTCAAAGCTCTCGGCCAGGCGCTGGGGCAGACCCTGGACGGCGGGGTCGTTGCCGGTGCGCACCTTGAGGCGGTCGATCACCACATCGATGTCATGCTTCTCGGTCTTCTTCAGGGCGGGCAGGGCATCGGCCTCGTAGACCGTGCCGTTGACGCGAAAGCGCACATACCCCTGGGCCTGCATGTCGGCAAACAGGTCCTGAAACTCGCCTTTCTTCTCCCGCGCCACCGGTGCCAGGACGAGCAGCCGCGTGCCTTCCGGCAAGGCCAGCACGGCGTCCACCATCTGGCTGACGGTCTGGCTTTGCAGCGGTACCTGGTGCTGGGGGCAGTAGGGTGTGCCCGCGCGGGCAAACAGCAGGCGCAGGTAGTCGTGGATCTCGGTCACCGTGCCCACGGTGGAGCGCGGGTTGTGGCTGGTGGCTTTTTGCTCGATGGAGATGGCCGGTGACAGGCCTTCGATCACGTCCACGTCGGGCTTGTCCATCATCTGCAGGAACTGGCGTGCGTAGGTGGACAGGCTTTCCACATAGCGGCGCTGGCCCTCGGCATACAGCGTGTCAAAGGCCAGGCTGGACTTGCCCGAGCCTGATAGCCCGGTAATCACCACCAACTGGTTGCGCGGGATGTCCAGATCGATGTTCTTGAGGTTGTGCGTGCGCGCGCCGCGCACGCTGATCAGGTTCTGGCGCAGGGTATGGGCGAGGTAGTTGCCGTCGGAAGAAGAGTTCAAGAAGGGCCCCGCAGACTGGGAGAGGGAAACCCACCATCATAGTCAGCCTGTTGCCCCTGCGCCAGAGCGAACGGCGCAGATCGGGGACAATCGCCCCTTTTTGCGCCGGTGCAGGGTGTTGCCTGCACTGGATAAAAATAGCCGTGTCTTCCAACCCCTCCTTGCCCGTGCAGGATGTCGCCGCTGCCGTGTCCACGCGCATGACGCCTCTGGAGCGCCGTTCCAGCGCCACCTTGGCGCTGATTTTTGCCCTGCGCATGCTGGGACTGTTCTTGGTGTTGCCGGTCTTCGCGTTGGAGGCGCAGCGCTACCCCGGCGGGGACGATGTTGCCCTGGTCGGGCTGGCCATGGGGGTCTATGGCCTGACGCAAGGCGTGCTGCAAATTCCTTTTGGTGCCGCGTCGGACCGCTATGGGCGCAAGCGGGTCATGGTGTTTGGCCTGGGCGTTTTTGCGCTGGGCAGTATCCTGGCCGCGCTGGCTCCCACACTGACCTGGCTGGTGCTGGGGCGTGCCGTGCAAGGGGCCGGTGCCATCTCGGCGGCGGTGACCGCCTTGCTGGCCGACCAAACCCGCGACAGCGTGCGCACCAAGGCCATGGCCATGGTGGGTGCCAGCATCGGCCTGGTGTTTGCCGCTTCGCTGGTGCTGTCGCCCCTGCTCAATGCCTGGCTGGGCTTCGCTGGCCTGTTTGTCATGACTGCCGTGCTGGCCGTTCTGGGCATGGCGGTGGTGGTGTGGGCCGTGCCGGCGGAGCCCGTGCACGCTGCGCACACCGTGCCACTGCACTGGCGGGCCGCCTGGAAGAGCGTCATGGCTATGGCCGCATTGCGCCGCTTGTACGTGGGGGTTTTTGTCCTGCATGCGGTGCAACTGGCCATGTGGGTGGCGTTGCCGGCCATGCTGGTGGACGCGGGGCTGGGCAAGGATCAGCACTGGCAGGTGTACCTGCCGGCCGTGCTGGCGTCATTCGTGGTTATGGGGGCCACCTTGTTTCCGCTGGAGCGCCGGGGCTACCTGCGCGCGGTGTTCCTGGGCAGCATCGCGCTGCTGCTGTTGGTGCAGTTGGGCCTGGCGACGGTTGTAGGCCAGATGCCGGGCCTGGCGGTTCTGGGGGGCCTCCTGTTTGTGTTCTTCTGTGCCTTCAACGTACTTGAAGCCAGCCAGCCCAGCCTGGCGTCGCGGGTCGCACCTGGCCAGGCCCGGGGCATGGCCTTGGGGGTGTACAACAGCCTCCAATCCCTGGGTATGTTCACGGGCGGGGCGTTGGGCGGGTGGTTGGTGCGGGGCTTTGGCGCGCAGGCCTTGTTTCTGGCGTGCGGCTTGATTACCTTGGTCTGGCTGGTGGTGGCCTGGCCCATGCAGGCCCCGGCGCGTGCGCAATCGCTGGGCTCCAAGGCCGGATAAACTCACCTCTCCTCTTTCACCCCAACAGCACCGTCGGTGCGCCCGGCGCGCATCGGGGCTCCATACCCTGTAGGAACACCATGGCATCAGTCAACAAAGTCATTCTGGTCGGCAACCTGGGGCGCGATCCGGAGATCCGCTACCTGCCCAGTGGGGAGCCTGTGGCCAACATCACCCTGGCCACCAGCAGCAAGTACAAGAGCAAGACCGGGGAAATGGTGGAAGAGACCGAATGGCACCGGGTCACCTTCTTCGGCAAACTGGCTGAAATCGTGAGCCAGTACCTGAAAAAAGGGCGTTCGGTCTATGTGGAAGGGCGCATCAAGACGCGCAAGTACACCGACAAGGACGGCATCGAGAAGTACGCCACCGACATCATCGCCAATGAAATGCAGATGCTGGGCAACCGCGAAGGCATGGGCGAACCTGCCGGGGACGACGGCGGCTACGACAGCGCCCCCCGCCGCCCTGCCAGCGCGCCACGGGCCCAAGCCCCGGCAGCAGCCCCAGCACGCCAAGCCCCCGCGCCCAAGCCGGCCAGCGGTTTTGACGACATGGATGACGATATTCCGTTCTGAAACCAACCGCTGCGAACACGACCTGGGGCGGTTGGCGCTGGCGCGAGCGCTAGTCCGATTTTTGAGTCAAAACTGCCTCCAGCCCCCGTCGATATTGCGTAAGCAGCTATTAAAAATATAGCAAGTCAAAGACCGGTCATCGCCGCCAGCGGGGCCGACGGCGACACGGCGATCAGCCCGCCGCAGCCCGCATGCGCCGCGCACCGGGTAAAAAGCGTGCCAACAAGCGCCACAGGGCGCGCACGCCCAAGAGCGTCAGAATCGCCTCCAGGAACGTGGACAGGAACGCCAGGGCCACCGGGCGCACCTGTGCGCGGCGCTGGAACTTGGCAAACATGCGGTCGCGGGCGATCTCGATGCTGTCGTAGAAGGTGGGCACCACCAACAGCGTGAGCAGGGTGGAGGTGATGGTGCCGCCGATGATGGCCACGGCCAGGGGCTGGTAGAACTCGCCGCCTTCGCCCAGGCCCAGCGCCACGGGCAACATGCCGGCAATCAGGGCAAAGGTAGTCATCAGGATGGGGCGCAGGCGCTTGCGCCCGGCTTCCATCAGGGCTTCTTCACGGTCCACACCTTCCGCCTCGCGCTTGCGCGTGGCGTCCAGCAGCAAAATAGCGTTCTTGGCCACCAGGCCCATGAGCATGATGATGCCGATAAAGCTCATCAGGTTGAGCGTGCTGCCGGTGATGATGAGTGCCACCACCACGCCAATCAAGGACAGCGGCAGCGACAGCATCACCCCCAGCGGCGCGGTGAACGAGCCAAACTGCATGACCAAAATCAGGTACATCAGCCCAATGCCCGACAGCAGGGCGATGGTCATCTGGGTGAACAGCTCTTTCTGGTCCTGCCCGGCACCGCCCAGCTCCAGGCCATAGCCGGGCGGGAAGTCCATTTCCTTGGCCAGTTTCATGGCGTCGGCAGTCACTTCGCCGTTGGAGCGGCCCTGGGCATTGGCCGATACGGTGATGTTGCGCTTGCCGTTGGCATGTTCGATGCCGGAGGGGCCTTTGCCCATGGTGATGGTGGCAATCTGCTCCAGCGGCACCATCTGGTTGGTGCCCACCACGGAAATCGGCAGGCGTTCGATGTTTTCCTTGCTGACCCGATCGTCCGGATGCAGGCGCACCGACACATCGCGTGCTTCGCCACTGGGGTCGACCCAGTCGCCCACCTCGATGCCGGCAAACGCCACCCGCAACGTCTGGGCCGCATCACCGGCGGAAATGCCCATGGAGTTGGCCAGGCCGCGGTTGAGTTCGATCTTGAGTTCTTTCTTGGGGTCTTGCTGGGACAGGCCCACATCCACCGCACCGGGCACCTGGCGCAGCTTGTCCATGTAGGCGCTGGTGAT
>JAYRUL010000124.1:0-6892 GCA_041919095.1 Rhodoferax sp.
CTCGGCCAACGCGTGACTGCCCTTCGGATCGCGATCAATGGCTTCGGCCGCATTGGTCGCTGCATCCTGCGCGCCCTGGTCGAATCCGGCCGTCAGCGTGAGTTTGAACTCGTTGCCGTCAACGAACTGGCGCCGGCCGAATCCATCGAACACCTGCTGCGTTTTGATAGCAGCCACGGCCGCTTCCCCGGCACACTGGAGCGCGTGGGCGAATACCTCGTCGTCAACGGCCAGCGCATGCGCCTGCTTTCACAACCCGACCCGGCCCTGCTGCCCTGGCGCGAGTTGGCGGTGGACGTGGTGCTGGAATGCACTGGCACCCTGCAAAATGCCGCCCAGCTGGACCGCCACATCGCCGCCGGGGCACGCAAAGTACTGCTGAGCCAGCCCGGCGGCCACGACCTAGACTACACCTGCGTGTACGGCACCAACCATGCAGGGCTGCAATCCAGCCATACCCGCGTGTCCAACGGCTCGTGCACCAGCAACTGCGTAGTACCCGTCATCGACGTGCTCGATCGGCACTTTGGCGTGGAATCGGGTGCCGTGACGACCATGCACGCGTCCATGAACGACCAATCCGTCATCGACGCCTACCACCCCGACCTGCGCCGCGCCCGTGCCGCCAGCGTCTCCATCATCCCGGTGGACACCAAGTTGGCCGCTGGCATCCAACGCGTGCTACCCCAACTCGAAGGCCGTTTCGAAGCCATCGCCGTGCGCGTACCCACCATCAACGTCACCGCCATGGACCTGGCGCTGACCCTGCGCGTCGACGTGACCGCGCAGGACATCAACCGCGTACTCAATGAAGCCGCCCAAGGCGGCCTGCAAGGCATCCTGGGCTACACCGAAGCCCCGCTGGTCTCCATCGACTTCAACCACGACCCGCGCTCGGTGGTGGTGGATGGCTCGTTGACCCGCGTGGCCCACAAGCGCCTGCTCAAGGTGCTGCTGTGGTGTGACAACGAATGGGGCTTTGCGAACCGGATGCTGGATACGGCACAGCATCTAGGTCGATAGTCTTTTCCAAATCAGGTTTGATCCTGAACAGCGGGCATAGCAGCAGCGTTCAGGTTCAGTCGATTGGTTAAGGAATTGGCAGTTTACGAGATCACTGCAAAGGCCTGACTTCTGGACTCTTTGATCTTTCAATCGGATGGTCGCGGCGCTTGCGCCGCCCCCCCTTGGCAGACTTCCCACGCAACACTCAAGCACATTTTGCGTATAGCTTTGGAGCGAGCGCATCCCAGGCAGCGTTGCGTGCCTGAGCCGCTTGCAAATCACTTTGCTTGTTTGCCTCGGCCAGCAATGCTTTGATCGTGACTCCCGGTTTCAGATGGCGCAGGCGTACAGGCAAACTGGCCAACTTCTCCAGCGGAGTTTGCGCATCCCTGGCGTAGTAGCGCTTAAGGGTACGACCCGGCTTCTTGGGGTCATCCTTCAAGCTTGCAAACAGGCTGGGCCTGTGCAAATTGTTCAGCGGGTTGAAGTGCTCCCGGTTGAATTCATTGATCAGCCCCGCTTTGCTGCGTGCGATGTGTTTGAAGCCAAACATCTTGCGCACCACAGCGCCATTTTTTCCCTCCACCAGCGCGTTGCCGGTACTGCGCCGTGGACGCGACTTGGTGAGCTCGATACGCGCACTCTCCATCAGCTCCAGTATGCGCTCATTGATGTACTCCACGTCGTTGTCGGCGTGAATACCGCGCAGTTGGAAGGGGAACTGCTCGATCAACAACTCCACCACGGTGCACATGAAGCTGTGGCTGATGTACTCCGTGCACACCACCACCTGCCACTGGGTGACGATATCAACCGCATTGATGTGATACACACTGAAGTTGAAGTTGCCCCTTTTTCACGGACACCTTACTGTTATGGAAGAAGGAGTCCGAAATGGCCAAAACCAAGCCACCGTATCCGGTGCAATTTCGTCAACAAATCGTCGAACTGGCTCGAGCAGGCAGAACGCCGGCACAGCTATCGCGTGAATTCGGGCCATCAGCCCAAAGCATCGCCAGCTGGATAGCGCAAGACATGCGCGACCGAGGCACGCCCCTACCAGGCAAAGAAGGGCTGAGCAGCGCCGAGCGTGAAGAACTGGTGCGATTGCGTCGCCAACTGCGCCAGGTGCAACTTGAGCGCGACATCTTGGCAAAGGCTACGGCCTGGTTAGCCAGCAAAAGCGAGCGGACGTGCACGCCGTCTTCGAGCTCGTGAGCACAAGCCAGGCCGACGCCAACCCAATGAGCGTGCGCGCAATGTGCCGCGTGTTGGGCGTATCGCCCAGTGGCTATTACGACTGGTGCAAGCGCGCGCCCAGCCCACGTGCCACAGCCAATGCGGTGCTCAGCGAAGTCATCCGCCAAATCCACAAGGACAGTGACGAAACCTACGGCATGCCCCGAGTTCACGCCGAGTTGCGCGAAATCGGCCAGCTGGCTAGCAAGAAACGAGTGGCCTGCCTGATGCGCAAGGCTGGTATGCGTGGAGTCAGCCGCAGACGCAGCTTCACCGTCACCACCGAGCGCAACCACCGCCAACGCCCGGCCCCGGATCTGGTCAAACGCCAGTTTCACGCAGATGCGCCCAACCAGCTTTGGGTGGCGGACATGACCTACATCCCCACCTGGACAGGCTTCCTGTACCTGGCCGTGGTGATCGATGCCTTCAGCCGCAAGGTGGTGGGCTGGGCCATGGGCGAGCGCATGACTAGCGATCTGGTGCTGGCGGCACTAAACATGGCGCTGCACATACGCAAGCCCAACGGTGTCATTCACCACTCCGACCAGGGCAGCCAATACACCAGCATTGCCTTTGGCAAGCGCTGCAAGGAGATGGGCGTGCGCCCTTCCATGGGCACGGTGGGCGATGCCTATGACAACGCTATGGCCGAGAGTTTCTTTGCCAGCCTGGAGTGCGAACTGATCAATCGGCGCAGCTGGAAGACCCAGGCGCAGGCACGCACAGCCTTGTTTACTTGGATAGAGGGCTGGTACAACCCGCGCCGACGCCACTCGTCCATCGGCTATCTCTCACCCATGAACTTTGAAAGGAAACACAACGAACCCACCACTCACACTGAACACGGGTTGCCCACCGCGGCGTCGCGTTCGTCGCAGGCGACGCACGCCGCCGTGGACAACCCTGCGCCTGTGTCATCATCCGCTTGAGAATCAAGCCAATACCTGTCCGTGGAATCGGGGTAAATCCAAACTGGCGCAACTGCGCAATCTTTTTGAGCTTCAGTAGGTTCATGTCAATCACCATTCGTAGATGATCGACTGGCTTGGCTACCTGCCGCCTGCTCCTGTTTCAGAATTCGGCTGAGGATCAAACCTCGTTGGAATCACAACAGAAGTTCAGGATCAAACCTCATTGGACAAGACTTCGATTTTTGTAGTCAAATACGGCTCTAGGCCTCGCAGATATTGCGTAAGCAGCTATCGAATTCATAGCGTATGCAGCACGAAGAAGCCACTGCAATGGTGACCACCATGATCACAACCTAGTGCCCAAAGCCGTGTGTTAGTCTGGTTACGCTCGGGAAACGGTTCAGTTCAACGGCCGGAGTCCATCCGTCTAAGCAAGTAGCGCAGATCAAAAGCCAGGGCCCTGGCTGCCACCCGATCCACAGGGCCTGCAGCTACTGCTGCCTCTCTGCCATGGTTCCGAGCCATGGCTGGCGCGTCAAATGCATCATCATCCTCTTCGATCCTGCCATCATCCAGCCCAGGATGCCGATCCGCCAACTCCATGCGAATGGCCTGCACCGCTGCCCGTGCACCTTGCATGTTGCTCAACTCCAACGCAGGAATCAGTACATCAAACTGCCGGTTCAAGCGGACCAACACATCTGCATTGACGTGCCCATACTTCACCCAGGTTTGCACATGGCTTCGGATGCGCCGTGCGAGTTCAGGCCCGTTATAGGGGTCGGGTACCGGGATGATCGGCGCTAAAACGGGGACCAATAGGTAGTCTTGTTCTTCTATCTCGTCCACTTTGGCCATCCAAAATGGCGTCTCCGGTAGGCCATCAAGTATCCAGGGCTCTGCAATGCTCCCTTGCAAATAGGTGCGAGCGACACCCGGCAACTCCGGTCTTTGCACAATAAACCCACCCTGTGAACGACCGGGTTCTATGCCATCCGGGTCAGTGTCTTTCAAACCGGGAGTCCATACGAAGCTGGTTTGACCTACCTGTTCATCGACACGCAACGCTGCACTCCAACCACCAGGAGCTTTGACGACGCTTCGTTCAAACGCTCGCTTGGCTTTTAGTTGTACCCAATTTTGTTTTGTCCACCCATCCATATCGCTACGCATATCGGCGGTGACGGGAGGCAAATTTTGCACCACATACACCAAAGGAATACCCCATATCCGAATTACGCTGATTTTTTGCTTTGCACCGCTTTGGTTGCGCACGTTGTAGCGATAGGAAAACGGCGTTCCATTCCCTGCAATACTGGACTTGACAACGGGGCGAATTGCGGTACGCGCCACATAGGATTTGTTGATCCACTGCGCGGTCTCAGGGTCCTGGTAGTAAAGCTTCCAAACACCTTCCTGAACATTAAATGCCGCGCTATCTTGGGCATAGGAACGAGCCACACACAGCAATGCAATCAACAGAAAATTTCGAATAAATTCCGTAGTACGCATGATTTATTTCTCCGACTTCCAGCAAGCGGTTTGTTTTTCAAGATACATATGAAAATGCGGATTCCTCACATAATGATGAAGAATAGAAAATGGAAAACTTGCTTTCTTGCCTTTGCAGAATTTGTCGTAATAAATATTCTGCTTCGAAGAAGATATTCGATTCCCTGCTCGCGCGAAAGAAACATCAATCTCACGCCCCTCACGATGCCCTTTATGAGACCCACCCCAGTTGGACTCAATATCGTAACGGCCTCCCCAGTACAGGCTGGCATCGTTCAGGGCTACCGTTCCCCATCCTTCCTCCGAAAAAGACGTAATCAAGGATTGCAAATTCACCTGCGCTGTCGGAGTAAGATAATACTGATTCACGTGATACCGCCCATTTCCCTGGTGCGTCTTATCCACACTGGTCAATGCATAGGCATATGTACCGTCATCGTTCAGCGGCGGGTTGGGTGATATTGGCAACAAATCGGGTACCTTGACTTGCACCTCCTGACCCACTTCTCCGTTGCTGCAACTTTGGCACTTAGCCCTAATGACGTGAATGCCAGAAAACTCCGGTGCTTTGAATACGATTAATACGTCGCCATTCGCATTGGTCACAGCTTGCGTTGGCGTCAATTTGCCTGGAGGGCGCGTAACGGAATCATGATCATGCCCGCCAGTTCGCGGTTTTACCAACAAATGAAAACTGAGCGGAATCCCTGGTACACCACTCACACCTTTGGATACTCGAGCTTTAATCGTGATTTCAGATTGACCACCCGTTTCCGCAGGTCGAATGTCTGCGCTACCTAGCACCTCGATGCTTAGCTTCGTTCCTAAGAGGCAAGTGACGCCACCAATGTATACGTCTCGTTCGATGGAACCGCAATATGGGCCTTCGCGATCAACGCGCACGTCTGCAACAGCCTTGGTTGTATCGACAACCTGAAGTGGCCCCGCACGCCATTTAGTGTTCGCGCCACAACGAGATGTGAATTCAGCAGGATTCAGATAACCTGCCACCCATGACATGGCTAGATCCACGGCACCTTGGGGTGTAGCTGAAACCAACGGCCCCCGATTGGCTGGGCCTCTGTCCGTAACCGGATCACCGAAACCGCCATAGTGGTACACCCACGCAACACACTGCCCCTGTGCATGAACTGTTTCCATCACCCCTAAACAAATCAATACCACTACAACTAGCCGCAGAAACGAGCTTTTGACTAGCATGCCCTGATGCCCTGATGCCCTGATGCCCTGATGCCCTGATGCCCTGAAGACATGTGCATCATTTGCTGGCCAAAGTTTTTACACAATCTGCGTAATACCGAACCTTGCCGCTACCGTCCTTCTCTGCTACCAGGCCATGGATGTCGCTCTCGAAGCCCGGGCACTGGGCGTTGAATTCGCGCGAGAACTTGAGGTAGTCCACGATTTTCTTGTTGAACACTTCACCGGGAATGAGCAACGGAATGCCGGGTGGGTACGGCGTGACCAAGCCGACCGTGATGCGGCCTTCCAGGTGATCAATCTCCACGCGCTCGGTCTTGCGCTGGGCAATGTGGGCGTAGGCGTCGCTGGGCGTCAGGGCGGGGGTCAGGTCGCTCAAGTACATGTCTGTGGTCAGGCGGGCGATGTCGTACTTGGCGTACATGCCGTGGATGAACTGGCACAGGTCGCGCAGGCCCATGCGCTCGTAGCGCGGGTGCTTGGCGCAGAACTCCGGCATGATGCGCCACATGGGCTGGTTCTTGTCGTAATCGTCCTTGAACTGCTGCAGCGCGGTCAACAAGGTGTTCCAACGGCCTTTGGTGATACCGATGGTGAACATGATGAAGAAGCTGTACAGGCCGGTCTTCTCCACCACGACACCATGTTCCGTTAGAAACTTGCTCACAATGGCCGCCGGAATGCCAGAAGCGGCAAACTTGCCGTTCAAATCCAGCCCTGGCGTCACGATGGTGCTCTTGATGGGGTCGAGCATGTTGAAGCCAGTAGCCAGCTGTCCAAAACCGTGCCAATTGCCACCTTCATTGACGGCCTTGGCATTGGCTTTGGCGCTCTTGCGCTCGGCCTTGATGATCCAGTTACTCGCCTCGCCGATGCCTTCCTCGGCCTCCACCTCAGGGCCCCAGACCTTGAACCACCAGTCTTTGCCGTATTCTTCGTCCACCTTGCGCATCGCACGACGAAAATCCAGTGCCTCGGCAATACTCTCTTCCACCAGCGCG
>JAYRUL010000125.1:0-6728 GCA_041919095.1 Rhodoferax sp.
GCCTCGCCGCCGTGTCTGTTTCGGGGCGTGGAAGTGTTCGGAGGCCAAGCATGAGCCAGCGCGATTTTCTCGATACCGTACGCGTCCATTTCGACGCGGTGTGCACCCAGGTGCTGGACCAGTTGCAGGGCGACGAAGCCGCCACCCTGAACCTGTGCGCCGAAGAATCCCTGTTCGTGCGCTTCAACAACAACCGCGTGCGCCAGGCCACCCAGGTGCAGCAGATGACGCTGGCCTTGCAGCTGCAGGCCCAGGGCCGCACCACACAGGCTTCGCGCACCCTGTCGGGCCACCTCGGCACCGACGGTGACGCCCTGGCGCACCTGCTCGACCAGTGCCGCCAGGAGCTGCGCGCACTGCCCGCCGACCCGCACCAGGTGCCTATTGAAAACCACGGCAGCAGCGATGAGACCTTTCGCGGCCAGCTGCTGGCTGCAGCCGACGTGGTGGCGGCCATCGTCGGCCCCGCGCAGGGCTGCGACATGGCAGGCCTGTACGCGGGCGGCACCATCGTGCGGGCCAACTGCAACTCGGCAGGCCAGCGCCACTGGTTTGCCACGCAGAGCTTTTTCATGGACTACTCGCTCTACCACGGCGCACGTGCCGTCAAGGGCAGCTACGCCGCCAGCGACTGGGACGGCACGCAATGGGCGGACAACCTGGCGCACAGCCAGCGCCTGCTGGCGCTGATGGACAAAGCCCTGCAGACCGTGGCCCCTGGCCAGTACCGCACCTACCTGGCCCCGCGCGCCCTCTCCGACCTGGTGGGCATGATGGGCTGGAACGCGTTGTCGGCATCCGCCTGGAAGCAGGGGCGCAGCCCGTTCAAGAAGCTGGCCGACGGCGAGGTGCAGTTCTCGCCGCTGCTGCAGGTTACCGAAAACTTCGGCCTGGGCCTGACCCCGCGCTTCAACGACCAAGGCGAAGTGTCGGCACAGCAATTGCCGCTGATTGCCGACGGCAAGCTGGCCTCCCTGCTGGTCAACTCCCGCACCGCCAAGGAGTTTGGCCTGACAGCCAACGGAGCCAACGACGGCGAATCCCCGCGCGCGCTGGACGTGGCACCGGGCACGCTGGCAGAGGCCGACGTGCTGCGCGCGCTGGGCACCGGGCTGTACGTGTCCAACCTGCACTACCTGAACTGGAGCGACCCGGTGTCGGCCCGCGTCACCGGCATGACCCGCTATGCCTGCTTCTGGGTGGAAAACGGCGAAATCGTCGGCCCCATCCAAGACATGCGCTGGGACGAAAGCCTGTTTGATGCACTAGGCCCCAAGCTCATCGCCCTGACCACGCACACGGCCATCGACCCGGCGGTGGACACCTACTTCCAGCGGGCCCTGGGCGGCTCACGCACCCCCGGAGCCTTGATCGACCAATTTACCTTCACGCTATGACCACCCCCACCGTGCGCAAGAGCCGCCACCAGCCCAAGGGCCGCCAACCCGACGTGCAGGCACTGGCCGCCGTGCGCGCCCTGATCGGCCCGCGCCCGTTGGAGGGCCACCGGCGCGACCTGCTCATCGAGCACCTGCACGCCCTGAACGACCACTACCGCGCCCTGCACCGCGCGCACCTGGTGGCGCTGGCGCACGAGATGGGCATTCCCCAGGCCGAGGTGATGGAGGTGGCCAGCTTCTACCACCACTTCGAGATCCTGCCCGACGGGGCCCAGGCTCCGGTGCTCACGGTGCGGGTCTGCGACGGTTTGGCCTGCGAAATGGCGGGCGCGGCGGACCTGCTGGCGCGCCTGCCCGCCCTGCTGGGCCGCCGCGACGTGCGCGTGCAGGCCGCCCCCTGCGTGGGCCGCTGCGACACCGCTCCCGTGGCCGTGGTGCACCAGACGCCCGTGCCGCTGGCCACACCAGAGGCCGTTATTTTGGAGGCAAATAGGGCTCTAGCCCGCGTGGAACATGCGCAAGCAGCTATTGAAACAATAGCACATTCAAGTACCGATTCAACAACCGAAGGCACCTACCCCGACCTGGACAGCTACCTCGCGCAAGGCGGCTACCAACTGGCCGCCGCCGTGGTGCAGGGCGAATACGACCCCGAAGCCGTGCTGGCGGCGCTGGAAGCCTCCGGCCTGCGCGGCCTGGGCGGCGCGGGTTTTCCGGCAGCGCGCAAGTGGCGCATCGTGCGCGAGCAACCCGAGCCGAAATACTTCGCCATCAACATCGACGAGGGCGAGCCTGGCACCTTTAAGGACCGCCACTACCTGGAGCGCGACCCGCACCGTTTTCTGGAAGGCCTGCTGATCGCCGCCCAGATCGTCGGCACCGAGCGCTGCTTCATCTACCTGCGCGACGAATACCACCAGTGCCGCGCCATCCTGCAGCGCGAACTGGCCGCACTGATCGAATCCCCGCCCTGCCCTTTGCCCCAGATCGAACTGCGCCGGGGTGCCGGGGCCTATGTGTGCGGCGAGGAATCGGCCATGCTGGAAAGTATCGAAGGCAAGCGTGGTGAGCCGCGCATGCGCCCGCCCTACATCGCGGAAAACGGCCTGTGGGGCCGCCCCACGCTGGAGCACAACTTCGAGACGTTGTACTGGGTGCGCGACATCGTGGAACAAGGCGCGTCCTGGTTCACGCGCCATGGCCGCCAGGGGCGCACGGGACTTCGGTCTTTCAGCGTCAGCGGCCGGGTGAAGTCGCCCGGCGTGAAGCGGGCCCCGGCCGGCATCACGGTGCAGGAACTCATCGACGAATACTGCGGCGGCATGCAAGACGGGCATCAGCTCTACGCCTACCTGCCCGGTGGTGCATCGGGCGGCATCCTGCCCGCGCGGCTGAACCAAATTCCGCTGGACTTTGACACCCTGCAGCCCTATGGCTGCTTCATCGGCTCGGGTGCGGTCATCGTGCTCAGCCAGCAGGACCGCGCCCGCGACGCCGCCCTGAACGCCATGCGCTTCTTTGCCGCCGAGAGCTGCGGCCAGTGCACGCCCTGCCGCGTGGGCACCGCCAAGGCCGCCACGCTGATGCAAGCGCCGGTGTGGGACCGGGTGACGCTGGAGGACCTGAGCCAGGTGATGGTGGACGCCTCCATCTGCGGGCTGGGCCAGGCCGCGCCCAACGTGGTGCGCTGTGTGCAGCTGTATTTTGGCCACGAGGTAGGGGGTGGCGCATGAGCGATCCCATCACTTTCTCGCTCAACGGTCAGGCCACTGAGGCCCAGCCGGGCGAAACCATCTTCCAGGCCGCCCAGCGCCACGACGTGGCCATTCCCCACCTCTGCTACACCGAAGGCCTGCGCGCCGATGGCAACTGCCGCGCCTGTGTGGTGGAGATTGCCGGTGAGCGGGTGTTAAGCCCCAGCTGCTGCCGCGCTGTTACAGCGGGCATGCAGGTGCACACCGATAGCGAGCGCGCGTTGAAGAGCCAGAAGATGGTGGTGGAGCTGCTGCTGTCGGATATGCCGGATGTGGGGTATCGGTGGAATGATGCGGGTGCTTTTGCAGCACGCGCTGCTGGAGTGGGGGATGCGCCGGGCTCCTCATACGTCAGCTTCGCTGCCTCGAAATCGTCACCCGGCACATCCCCCACTCCAGCGAGTCTCAGAAATTGTGACGATGAAAACTCAGTCAATTCCAGCGACGCGCAAGCCAGCACCTCGGCCCCGGTGGGGGGTAGGCCGGGAACCGATTTCTGCTCGCAGTATGAGGGGCCCGGCCTAACCCCCACCGGGGCCGCGCATACCACCAACGCAACGACCGCAAAGAGCCCCCCAAGCGCCCAACAACATGGTGAACTGAGTACCTGGGCATCAAAACTAGGCGTCGATGTCAGGCCCGCCCTCAGAGAGTTGCGCCGCCCGCAGCCCAAGCCCGACCTCTCCCACCCCGCCATGGCCGTCAACCTGGATGCCTGCATCCAGTGCACCCGCTGCGTGCGCGCCTGCCGCGAGGTGCAGGTCAACGGCGTCATCGGCACCCTGGGGCGTGGCGCGCACAGCCAGATCGGCTTTGACCTGGCCGACCCCATGGGCAGCAGCAGCTGCGTGGCCTGCGGCGAATGCGTGCAGGCCTGCCCCACCGGGGCCCTTAGCGCCAAGACCCTGATCGGCTCGCAGGCCGTGGACCGCCAGGTCGATTCGGTCTGCCCCTTTTGCGGGGTGGGCTGCCTCATCACCTACAACATCCGCGGCAGCACCATCGTCAGCGTCGATGGCCGCAAGGGCCCGGCCAACGAGGCGCGCCTGTGCGTCAAGGGCCGCTTTGGCTTTGACTACGTGCACAACCCCCAGCGCCTGACCGTGCCACTGATCCGCAAGCGCGGCGTGCCCAAGGACCCGGCGCTGCTCGACCAGCTCAACCGCAACAGCGCCGACTGGTCGGCGGTGTTTCGCGAAGCCAGTTGGGATGAAGCCCTGGCCTTCGCCGCAGGCGGCCTGAAAGACCTGCGCGACACCTTCGGCCCCAAGGCACTGGCCGGCTTTGGCTCGGCCAAAGGCAGCAACGAAGAAGCCTACCTGTTCCAGAAACTGGTGCGCACCGGCTTTGGCTCCAACAACGTGGACCACTGCACCCGGCTGTGCCATGCCTCCAGCGTGGCCGCCTTGCTGGAGGGCGTGGGTTCGGGTTCGGTCACCAACCCGGTGCGCGATGTGGAGCATGCCGAACTCATCTTCGTCATTGGCTCCAACCCCAGCTCCAACCACCCGGTCGCCGCCACCTGGATCAAGAACGCCGTGCAGCGCGGCGCGCGCCTGGTGCTGGCCGATCCCCGCATCACCGATCTGGGCGTGCACGCCTGGCGCACCTTGGCGTTTCGGGCCGACATGGACGTGGCCCTGCTCAACGCCCTGATCCACACCATCATAGAAGAAGGCCTTTCAGCCACCGAATTCATTGCCCAGCGTGCTAGCAATTTTGAAGCACTCAAAGCCAACGTGCAGGGTTACAGCCCCGAAGCCATGGCCCCGCTGTGCGGCATCCCGGCCCACACGCTGCGCGAGGTGGCGCGCGCCTACGCTACGTCCAGGGCCAGCATGATCCTGTGGGGCATGGGTGTGAGCCAGCACGTGCACGGCACCGACAACGTGCGCTGCCTGATCGCCCTGGCCACCGTGGCGGGCCAAATGGGCCGCCCCGGCACCGGCCTGCACCCGCTGCGCGGCCAGAACAACGTGCAAGGCGCCAGCGACGCCGGCCTCATCCCCATGATGTTCCCCAATTACCAGCGCGTGAACAACCGCCAAGCGCACGCCTGGTTTGAGGACTTCTGGAAAGCCAAGCTAGACGACACACCCGGCTACACCGTGGTCGAAATCATGGACAAGGCCCTGGTCCCCGCAAGCGACCCGCACAAGGTGCGCGGCATGGTCATCATGGGCGAGAACCCGGCCATGAGCGACCCCGACCTGCACCACGCCCGCGCCGCGCTGGCCAGCCTGTCGCACCTGGTGGTGCAAGACATCTTTATGACCGAAACCGCCTGGCTGGCCGACGTGGTGCTGCCGGCCAGCGCCTGGCCCGAGAAGACCGGCACCGTGAGCAATACCGACCGCATGGTGCAGCTAGGCCGCCAGGCCCTGCAGCCACCGGGTGATGCACGGTCCGACCTGTGGATTTTGCAACGCTTGGCAGCCGGTTTGGGCCTGCCCTGGAACTACGAAAACGATAGCAAACTATCAAACAAACACGAGGGCTACTACGGTGTTGAGCTGGTATACGAGGAAATGCGCCGGGCCATGCACGGTGCCATTGGTGGCATCACCTGGGAGCGCCTGCAACACGAGGACAGCGTGACCTACCCCTGCCACAGCGCCGACGACCCCGGCCAGGCCATCTTGTTCCAGGACCACGTCAACACGCCCGATGGCCGCATCCACCTGGTACCTGCCGACATCATCCCGGCCAACGAGCGCCCTGATGCCGACTATCCCTTCGTGCTCATCACCGGACGCCTGCTGGAGCACTGGCACACCGGCAGCATGACCCGGCGCAGCCAGGTGCTCGACGCCCTCGAACCCACCGCCAGCGCCAGCCTGTGCGGCGCCGACCTGCAGCGCCTGGGCGTGCGGGCCGGTGACATCATCACCGTGCGGTCCCGCCGCGGCGCCGTCACCTTGCGCGCGCGCCAGGACGAAGGCACACCGCCGGGCACCATCTTCATGCCCTTCGCGTACCACGAAGCCGCCGCCAACCTGATGACCAACCCCGCGCTCGACCCTGTGGGAAAAATTCCTGAAGTCAAGTACTGCGCCGTGGCGGTGCAGGCGGGGGGGACGTTGGCGGAGTCGGTCGGATACGCGTGAATAGACTGCAGGGAACACGAGTCTGGATGGCGAAACCGAGGGTGCGTTCCCTCCAACGGATGAGCGCGGCGCGTGTCGGGTTGAATTGCCCCGTCATCCACATCAAGATAGTTTGTGGTCAGGTTTTGCATTCATCCATGACGGGACCCACGGGGTTATTACTCAACCCGCGTACTGCGGCATGTGCGTGGTGACCAGTTGCTGCACCAACTCTGCCTGTAGTGCGTCCTTGAGTCGCTTCCTCGGGTCTCGTTCGGCGGACATGGACATCATTTTCTTGAGGGCAGTGAAGGTAATGGGGTTCATGGTGGTCATCAAGGCCATGTGACCCGTTTCCGCAACCACCACTTGGCTAAACCGCGCACTGCTGAGCATCTGGTCCGCGCCTTCGACTTGTACGGCCCACAAATCGTCTTCATTGCTGCTCATTCTGAACGGGTGAGGATCGTCGTCTTTGGCGGTGCGTC
>JAYRUL010000126.1:0-6636 GCA_041919095.1 Rhodoferax sp.
TGGTGCCAGCCCAACCTGCGTACGCAGCGGCCATGAAAACGGCACGCCCTGCGCTACAGAAGCTCTACCAACGCACCTTCAGGCAGCACCAACTCGATGCCCTCATTTTCCCGACGGTGCCCCGAGTGGCTATGGACGCAACACCCGATGCCAGCAGTGTGCCAAACTTCATGACCTACATCCAAAACACCGATCCGGGCAGCAACGCCGGCCTTCCCGGACTACAGTTGCCCATGGCCTTGGGTGCACAAAGCAAACTGCCGGTCGGCCTGGAACTGGATGGCCCCGCAGGCAGTGATCGGCGACTACTGGCCATTGCGATGGCACTGGAGCCCGTGCTGGGGCGCCTGACAGCACCCAAACGCTGAGCGGCTATTGTCGGGCGCGCCATGCGCAATGGCGGCGGCAACACCGCTGCGGCGCTGTACGCCCAGCTTCTCAACGGTGCGCTTGAGGTAGGTCCGCACCGTTGACAGTTCCACGCACAAGTGCTGCGCAATCTGTTTGTCGGTCAGTCCCTGCCCGACCAGCCGTGCCACCTCCAGTTCACGCGGGGAAAGCGTCGGCACAGCGGTTGATATTGCGCCAGCGCGTGGCATACGCTGTGAACTGCGGTGCATCGCACGTGCAAATGCCGGCTCAATCAGGTGGAGCACGTCCAGGGTGTGCCTATCGAAGTTTTCCCGCGCGCGACTTCGCCAGATACGCAAGTCGCCCACATTGCGCCCAGCGGCATAGCTGTAGACATTGACCCCCCAATGCAGCCCGTCACGCGCCAGAAAGTCATTGAAGAATTCGGTCCGCATGAGTTCCGATTGCGGCATGACCTGGTTGACCAGCGTTGGCACGCGCCGTGCCTGCAGTCGATAGGTGATGGGGTCGTGAAACTGGTAGTAGCTCTCGTAGCTGCCCAGGTTGTCGCCGCTCATGTTGACGGTGACGCGGTCACCAAAACAATGGCGTGCGTCGTCCCACACATACGACGCAAAAAAATCCGCCCGAAGCAGATCCAGCAGGGCCTGGCCCAGACGTTCGCGCACCTCCCGCTCGGCCAAGTCCTCGGACAGAAGGCCAAACAGGCAAGACAGGGTGCGACTCTCGCTGGCGCTCAAATACATGCGCGCCAGTCTAGGCACATTTCCAGCAGATCTCCAGCGGGAATATACGTAGGCCTGCGTCAGCGGGGGCTCAAAACACCGGCCAACGCCCAACCCGTTTGCGTATCCAGCCGGACGCGTGGTGGCGGTGATGTCCGCAGGCGGTAAGGCGGGTTGCGGTTTGTATCGTTTTTTTTCAGGGCGTGCGTTTACCGCGCGGCCTGCGTGCGATGGGCCTGTTTGTGCGCGTACATGGCGGCATCGGCTGCGGCCATGGCTGCATCGAAGGTCGCGCTTCCACGAAACTCGGCACACCCATAGGCAATGCTCAAGCCCTGCACGCCCGCCGGTTGCAACACCACTTTTTGCAAACCATCCTCCGTGGCGCGCACGCGCTGCAAGGCTATGGGTTGGGACAAATCGAACGTCACCACCACAAATTCATCACCCCCGGTACGAAACACGTGATCGCTGGGGCGCAGGCTGCGCTGCAGGGCGTTGGCCACATGCACAATGGCCAAATCGCCCGTGGCATGGCCATGGGTGTCGTTCAGCGATTTCAGGTAGTTCAGGTCTACCATGCAGACACTGCCCCAACGCTCGCCAATACGCCCCTTGAGTTCATCCAGCGCGAGGCGATTGAAGCAACCCGTCAAGCCGTCCTGCAAGGCCAGCATGGACATGCGGTCGCGCTCCGCCTGCATGGTGGCTCGGGCGCGTTCCAGGGTTGTGCGCATGTCCACCGCCGCCACGGCGACCAGACCGAACGCCACCAGCACTTCGATGAACAAATCCACAATCGACTGGTACGCCACGTAACTGGCGTAGAAGGTCGGGCTTTGAAGCCACTGGGTGGGCTGCGCCAATCCATTGACCGCAAAATTCACGGTCAGCAAGCCCAGGCCGAACAAGGCAAAGCGATGGGCCCAACGGTGCGCCAGGGGAAGCTGAACGGCGCGCAGCCGCCACCACGCCACTGCCAGCAGCGTCGAGAAGACGATGGCGTGCACGCCAAACCGGGTGGAGAACGGCACGGGCCACCAAGCCAGCCCCAGGGACCAGACCACGGCGATGGCACCCCAGCTGCGGCGAACCAGCCGCTGATCGGCGGGCCGGTCCGGGTACTGTTTGAAACCAGCGCCAAGCAACCAGGCAAACACGTACTCGCCCAGGTAGTACACCGACTCCAAGACGCGCAAATAGGTGGGCTCCAAAAACGACAGCCGCAAGGCAACCAGCGCAACCACCATGACCAGCCAAGCGCGGCTCCACAGCAGGAAATAGCGGCGCGGCATGGCCCGGTGCAGCAACTGGAACAGGACCGCGATGCTGGCGACACCGACCACCTGAATGGACAGGCCGATGAAGCTGAGGTCAATGGTGGACGGTTGCGGGTTCAAAACAGGGTTGGCGGGGCTGCCGCAACGCAGCAGTTCCCTCACTTGCAAGGTATTGCCCCAGTCTAGTGCACCGTAACGGGCTGGGCAATGGTCCTGGCCTATGGCCTTGCGGGCTCGGTCGAGGTTGGGAGTGCAACCAAGTCCGCCTCTAGCCCATGCGGGGCGGGCGAGCAGTTGTCAAAAGTGTGCGCGTGGGAGCACCCAGCGGCCGGGGTGGCCGGGCAGTTCGATAAAACCGAAGTGCTGGTAGAACTGGGCTGCTTTCGGGGATTTGGCGTCCACCACAATGGCGGCGACCGCAAGCGTTTCACTGGCGGCAGCAACCCGTTTGCACGCATCCGCAAGAAGGATCGAGCCCAGGCCCTGTCCTTGGTACTGCTGGTTCACGGCCAGCCGGCCAAGCAAGGCGACCGGAACTGGGTAGCGCGGTAGTTTCTTGCGCCACTTCTCGGGCAGCGTGTCTGCGGCAACGCTGGCTGCGCTGAGCGTATAGAAACCCGACACCACCTGTAGCTGTTGGGTCGGCGCGGCCACGAAAACCCGCGCGACACCGCGCTTGATGTCCTGGCTGGCATAGCGTGTCAGGTATTTGTCCAGCGCTAACTCGCCACTTTTGAAATCAGCGATCCCTACGTCGGCATCAAGCGGACGAATGGAATACGTCATTTACTGCACGTGCTTGGCGTGGCGCGCAAACGCCCGCTTCAATGCCGGGTTGGCTGTGGCCGGTGTATCGAGTGCATCCAGGAAAGCCGCGAAATCATTCTGCGTCAGGGTGATGGCTTCATGCGCCTGCACTACCGCCTGCGCCTGCTCGACTGCGTTGCGCAGCACAAACTCAGACACACTCATATGGGCATAGGCCGCAGCTTTGTCGAGCAAGCGGCGCATCTCCTGATCGCAGCGGATGTGCAGGCGGGTGTCTTTGGCAAGGGTTGGCATGGCAGGCTTTGGATGTAGGCTTTGACTATTGTGCGCCATTTGTGCACACATCGTCAAGACCAAGAAAGGATAGGAGGGGTACGAAACGGATAGGAAACTCAACCGCATGAGCCGAAGCATCACCCCCGCCCCAGCACCCCCGCCAGCGCCCGGCCCGTATGCGTACCCAGCCGCACCAGCTCCTCCGGGGTGCCTGCGGCCACGATCTGCCCACCGGCGCTGCCGCCATCGGGCCCCAGGTCGATGATCCAGTCGGCCTCGGCGATCACGTCCAGGTCGTGTTCGATCACCACCACGCTGTGGCCCGCGTTCACCAGGCGGTGCAGCACATGGATGAGCTTTTCCACATCGCTCATGTGCAGGCCCACGGTGGGCTCGTCCAGCACGTACAGGGTGTGCGGGGCTTTCTGGCCGCGCCTTCCTATGTCATCGCGCACCTTGGACAGCTCGGTGACGAGCTTGATGCGCTGGGCCTCGCCGCCGCTGAGCGTGGGTGAGGGCTGGCCCAGCGTGAGGTAGCCCAGGCCTACGTCCTTGAGCAGCTGCAGCGGGTGGGCGATGCTGGGCATGGCTGCGAAGAATTCGACGGCTTCATCCACCTCCATCTGCAGCACGTCACCAATGTTCTTGCCGCGCCAGGTGACGGCCTGGGTCTCGGGGTTGAAGCGCGCGCCTTTGCAGGTTTCGCACAGCACCTTCACGTCGGGCAGGAAGCTCATGGCGACGGTGCGGATGCCCTGCCCTTCGCAGCCGGGGCAACGCCCCTCACCGGTGTTGAAGCTGAATCGGTTGGCCGCGTAGCCGCGCGCCTTGGCTTCCAGGGTGTCGGCAAAGAGTTTGCGGATGGTGTCCCAAAAGCCGATGTAGGTGGCCGGACAGCTACGCGGTGTCTTGCCGATGGGGGTCTGGTCCACTTCCAGCACGCGGTCCACCGCCTCGAAGCCGGTGACGCCTTGGCAGCCGATCCAGGCCGGATGCTCGCCCTTGGCCAGCGCATCGCGCCCAGCCTTGGTGGCCTGCAGGCTGACCACGCTTTGCACGTTGGTCAGCAGCACGTCGCGCGCCAGGGTGGACTTGCCCGAACCCGACACGCCGGTAATGGCCACCAGGCGCTTGAGCGGCACCGGGGCGGTGACGGTTTGCAGGTTGTGCAGGTTGGCACCGTGCACGGTGAGGCATTGCACAGAAGAATTGGGGTCAGATTCCAATTCTTTTGCCTGATGGTCTGTGGAAGTGGGGTCAGAGCCCAATTGCACGCAATTGGGATCCGACCCCATTTCCACTACACGCCGCGCGGCCAACGGATGCCGCATGGCGTGTAGCAGGTACCGTCCGGTCTGCGAATCGGATGCTTGCTGTACCTCGGCCACCGAGCCTTGCGCGACCAGCTTGCCACCACGCTTGCCCGCGCTGGGGCCGATGTCGATGATGTGATCCGCGTGGCGGATGGTGTCTTCGTCGTGCTCCACCACCACCAGCGTGTTGCCGTTGTCGCTCAGTTTGCGCAGGGCACCGAGCAGGATCTGGTTGTCGCGCGCATGCAGGCCGATGGTGGGTTCGTCCAGCACGTAGCACACGCCCTGCAAATTGCTGCCCAGCTGCGCTGCCAGCCGAATGCGCTGCGCCTCGCCGCCGGACAGGGTGGGCGCGCCGCGGTCCAGCGTGAGGTAGCCCAGCCCAACGGCTTCCAGGAATTCCAGGCGGCTCTGAATTTCGGGGATCAGGTCGCGGGCGATGTCGGCCTCGCGCGCGCCCAGCGCCCCCTCCACCCGCAGCGACTGCACCCAGCGGCGCAGGTCGGTCACGCTCCAGGCGGCCAGATCGGTGATGGACCAAGCATCAAATTGGCCTCTAGCCCGCGTGGGATTTGCGTAACCAGCTATTGAATTAATAGCAAATCGAACTGCCCGCGCGGTCGCATTCAGGCGCGTGCCCTGGCAGGTGGGGCAGGTGGCGTCATGCAGATCCTCCACATCCGCCTCGGCAAAGGTCTGCTCGCGGCCCTTGTTGTCGTCGTCCCGTACCGAATCATCAAACACCTTGCGCTGCTCTTTGGTCAAGGCCACACCCGTGCCCACGCAGTCCGGGCACCAGCCGTGTTTGCTGTTGTAGGAGAACAGGCGCGGGTCCAGCTCCTGGTAGGAGGTGGCGCACACCGGGCAGGCGCGCTTGGTGGAGAACACCTGCACCCGGCCGATGCCTGCCGTGGGCGCACCGGCTGCCATGGCGGCCTCCAGCCCTTGCAGCTCGCTCATCACATGCACCACACCCTTGCCGTGCGTGAGCGCGGTGGCCAGGGCCTGGCGCAGCGCGGCCTCGTGCGCGGGGTCCACGTCCAGGCTGGCCACGGGGAGCTCGATGGTGTGCTCCTTGAAGCGGTCGATGCGCGGAAACCCGGTGGTGGGCAGAAAGTTGCCGTCCACACGCAGGTGGGTGAAGCCGCGCGGTCGCGCCCAGTCGGCCAGCTCGGTGTAGACGCCCTTGCGGCCCTGTACCAACGGTGCCAGCAAGCCGATGTGCTGGCCACGGTAGGTTTTCATCAGCTGCGCGGCAATGCTGTCGGCGCTTTGCGGCTGCACCGGGGTGCCGTCATGCACGCAGTGCTGGGTGCCGAGCTTCACGTACAGCAGGCGCAGGAAGTGCCAGACCTCGGTGGTGGTGCCCACGGTGGACTTGCGCCCGCCCCGGGAGAGGCGCTGCTCGATGGCCACGGTGGGCGGTATGCCGTACACCGCATCCACTTCGGGGCGCCCTGCCGGTTGGACGATGCTGCGGGCGTAGGCGTTGAGAGACTCGAGGTAGCGGCGCTGGCCCTCGTTGAACAGGATGTCAAAGGCCAGGGTGGACTTGCCCGAACCCGATACGCCGGTGATCACGTTGAACTTGCCGCGCGGGATGGCGACACTCAAGGACTTGAGGTTGTGCTCCTTGGCGTTGACGATCTGGATGGAGCCTTGCCCCCCCTCTCTCCCCCCGCCCTCTCTCGCCCCCGCCGGGGCGAAAGAGGGAGCCTGAACAGCCCTATTTGGCCGCGTGTTGGAACGAAGGGGAGTGCCCGCGCTCATTGCCGTTGAGGCAGTTAGCGTACTGAAACCCGGCGTGACCCCGTCCCCGGCAGCGCGTTCCACGGAATAGGCCGCGCGCGGCTCCTGCACCTCATGCTCCACGCCCATGGCCGCCGCATACTCCCGCAGCGC
>JAYRUL010000127.1:0-6581 GCA_041919095.1 Rhodoferax sp.
GAGCTAACCTGTCGCCTTGCCCGAGCGGGCCTGTGCGCAGGATTGGATGAATGCCGGGTCGTAGGGATTGAAGCGCCCCAGGCGCTGCACCGCCATGCGGCTGGCATCGACAAAGGGCGGCCCTGACCCCACGATGTGTTCTGCCAGCAAACGGCCAACCCCCGCCGAGAACGTGATGCCGGAACCATTGCATCCCGTGGCCAGCCACAGTCCCGCCAGGGCGTCCGCGGCGCCCACGATCAGCTGGCCGTCTGTGGTGTAGTTGCTCGGGCCCGTGACGTGGTGCGCAATGTGCGCGCTGTCCAATCCAGGCCAGTAGGGTGCCAGTGCTCGCCCTTCCTCGACGAGCGCATTCCAGCCTTCAGGGTCGGCCTGGTCAAAGGAAAAACCGCTCAGATCGGAGGGAAGCAAGCGTGCATCGACGGCCACCGAGTGCGCTTCGCGCAAGCCAAACAGCAGGCCACCCACCTCAGGTCGGACGTAGGCCCGTATGCCGGGCAGGAACACGATCGCACCATCGGGCGCCACGTCCTGCGCCGGTGCCGTGATCCAGTACTGGCTGCGCACCGCCGCCATGGGCAAGGGCACCCCTTGCGCGACGGTCAATGCGTTGCTCCAGGCGCCAGCGGCCACCACCACCACGGGCGCAGCAATGCATTCGCCCGAGGCCAATCGAACGCCAGTCACCCGGCCCTGTTCCGTCAGCAGTGCATCCACCGGTGCCTGGAGGCGTAGCTGCGCCCCCGCGCGCTGGGCATGGCGCAGGTAGGCCATTCCCAGTTGGTAGGGGTCGACATAACAGTCATCCGCGCAGTACAAAACCTGCGCGTCCGGCGGCACCACAAGCCACGGTGCGCGTTGCCGGGCATAGGACGCAGGCACCCATTCCATGCACGCACCGGCTGCAACGCATTGCTCCACCTGCCTGTCGTAGCGGTGCCGCAAATGCGCAGGCACCACATGCAATGACCCCACCGGATGGAGCCCCACCGGGTCCCCCATGGTTTGCTCCAGATGGTGGATGGCGGCCAGCGTTTCCTGCGCCATGTGAACCAGCTGCACGTCATCCCGCAGCACGGTCACCAGGGCTGCCGCGCGGCTGGTGGCTGCCGCCATGGGTATGCCGCGTTCCAGCAGCAGAACCCGGCCGCCCGCACCCATGCGGGCCAATTGCCAGGCCACGGCGGCCCCCAGAATCCCCGCTCCGACAATGACGATGTCACGCCCCTGCATGGCGCTGTTGTGCATGTGGGAAGGGATCAAGCCGCCACTCCCAGGGTTCGCAAGGCATGGCCAATGGCCGCAACGGCTTTTCGGATGTCTGTGGCATCGATGGCACCGATGCACCCGACCCGAAAGGTCTCGACCTGGGTGAGTTTTCCCGGATACAGAATGAACCCCTGGGAGCGCACAGCCTGGTACATGGCCTGAAAGTCGTAGTGCGGGCTGGGGGGGGCGTGAAAGGTCACGATGATCGGAGCCTGATCCTTCGCCGCCAGGAAGGGCTTCAGACCGATGTCCTCCATGCCCTCCACCAGTGCCCGGCAGTTCGCCGTGTAGCGTGCCAGACGGGCGCCGCGCCCGCCCTCTTCGCGGTACTGCACGATCGCCTCTCGCAGCGCCAGCACCACATGGGTGGGAGGCGTGAAGCGCCACTGACCGGTCTTTTGCATGTATTGCCATTGGTCATGCAAGTCCAAAGCCAGGGAATGACAGTTGCCCTGCATTGCGGCCAGGCTGTCTGAATTCACGATCACAAAGCCCATGCCAGGCACCCCTTCCAGGCATTTGCCCGAGGCCGCCACCAACGCATCGATGCCCATGCGCTGCACGTCGATGTCCAGAGCGCCAAATGAGCTCATGGCGTCCACGATCAGCTTGCGACCGCTGGCCTGGACCACTTCAGCGATGTCCTGGAGCGGGTTGAGGATGCCTGCGCCAGTCTCGCAATGCGCCAGCGCCACGTGGGTGATGGACGCGTCCTGCTGCAAAGCCGCAGCCACACCTGCGGGCACCACAGGCTCGTTTTCGGGAAAGCCCAATTCCACGCACTCTCGGCCCAGGGTGCGCAAAATCCTGGCGATGCGCGCGCAGTAGGCTCCATTGTTGGGCACCAGGACCTTGCCGCTTCGGGGCACGAGGGTTCCCAAGGCGGCCTCCACGGAAAACGTGCCGCTGCCCTGCAAGGGCACACACACATGGCTGCCAACGCCATGGGCAATGTCGAGCAGTTCGGCGCACACCTGCGCCGTCACCGCGTTGAAGGCAGCATCCCACGAGCCATAGTCGCGCTGCATGGCCTGCTTGGTGCGCATGCTGGTGGTCAGGGGGCCAGGTGTGAGCAACAAGGCGTCACGGTCAAATAGGGACATGGTTTTCTCCGGTTAACGGCTGCGCCATGCCCGATCCCGGCGCAGTACGAACTGGCTGAGGGCTGCATGCGCGGCACTGAAGACAAGGTTGGTCAACACCACCAGGGTCGCCATGGCCGCAGCAGGGCCCATTTCTCCGGCCTCATCCAGATTGATGATGGACACCGTGGCGGGCAGCGTTTCGGGCGCATACAAGAACACAACGGCAGAGACCGTGGTCATGGCATTGATGAACAGGTAGCGGAATATCTCCAGAATCGCGGGAAGGCACACTGGCAGCGTCACGCGCCAGAACGTCAGCCATTGAGGCACCTTGAGCGAGGCGGAAATGGCTTCGAATTCCCGATCGAGCGCACGCAGTGCTGCGGTGGCTGTGACATGGCTGGCAGCAAAAAAGTGCACCACCGTGATGGCGATCAGCAAGGGCATGGTGCGGTACAGGCCCGCCAAGGGGTTGTCGCCGTGGTTGAAGACCAGAATCGCACCCAGCCCCAGTGCCATGCCCGGTATACCCATGGGCAACATGGCGAACAACTTGTACAAACCGGCCACCCATGAGTCCCGGGCCGAGGTCTTTTCCGCCAGATAGGCACCGACAAAAGCGAGCGGCGTACCAAGGATGGCCGTGCCCAACGCCAGTTGCAGGCTGTTGGCATAGGCATTTCCCACACCGGCCTCCTCCAACCCGTAGCGGAAGTGGTGCAGCGTCAGCTCCAGGTTGTAGGGCCAGAACTTGATCACCGCCGTGTAAGCGGTCATGCCCAGCAAGCAGAGCATCGTGGTGGACACCAACACCACAAAGGCCAAGAGCGCTCCATCGCGCCAGGGGTTGGCAAGAATGCGCAAGGGTGTTGCCCTTGCGCCCTGCGCCGCGCGGTCGTGCTGGAGCAGCAAGCGCTCCACCAGGCTCGCGGCCAGCACTGGCAGCAGCAGCATCAAGGCCACCATGCCGCCGCGAGAGAAGTTTTGCAGGCCCACGGCCTGCACGTAGATCTCTACCGCCAGCACCTTGAAGTTGCCGCCAATCACCTTGGGCACGCCAAACTCACTCACCGAATAGGCAAAGACCACCATGCAGGCGCTGACCAAACCGTACTTGGCAGACGGAAGCGTTACGGTGCGAAAGACCTTCCAACGGCTGGCACCCAGCGCCCGTGCGGCCTCATACAGGCGCCCGTCGGCACCTGCGAGCGAGACGAGCAGGATCATCAGTGCATGGGGAAAGGCCGCGAACGACGTACCCAGGATGATTCCCAGCGGACCATAAATGGACACGTCTCCCATCCAGGGCTTCAAAACGCCCTGGTTTCCAAACCACTGGATAAAAGCGACGGCCCCCACCAGCGACGGCCCCAGCAATGCCGACAAGCCCACCAAGCGCCACAGGCCCTTGAGCGGAATCATCGCGCGCTGCACCGCATAGGCGTACAAAAACGCCACCGGAACGGTCAGCACCACCACGGCCACTGCCACCCAGACCGTGTTGAGCGCGGCATCCACCAGTCCAGGGCTGCCCAAAAACTCCACAAAAGGCCGCAGACTCCAGGATCCGCTCGGTGTTTGCACACTTTGGAGCAGGAGGGCGCCCATGGGGGCCACCAGAAAGACCAACTGAAACGCAACCAGCATGAGCAATACGCCCTGGCTGGCCCGCAGGCTGTTTGACATCCCGAGGTATCCCTTCAGTGAAGCCGCACAGGCTGGGCCGGGCTCACTGGCCCGAGAAAGTGCGTTTTTCTGGGGTCCAGTCGCACCCGAATGCGTGCGCCGGGCAGCAAAGGGGTTTCCAGCAATCGGCGGCTGTCCACCTGAACGTGCAACTCCAGGCCACCTGCTGCCGCCAGGAGCACGCTCACCACCGAAAGCGCACCCAGGTATTCCACCTTTTGCACCTGTGCTTCGTGCGCTGCATCACCTGGCTGGTCGCCAAAGCCGGGCAGCAACTCGATGTCCTCCGGACGGATGCCAAAGCGGTAGCTCTGGCCCGGACGCATCGGCTCAACACACTCCAGAAGAAGCGCCTGGCACCGTGCCTGGTGCTCCGAGCTTGCCAGCGCGTCGATGTGGTTCATGCGGCCCACAAAACCCGCGACGAAGCCCGTGGAAGGATGCTGGTAGATCTCCACGGGTGTCCCGCTCTGCTCGATCCGTCCGGCGTTCATGACGATGATCCGGTCCGCCACCGCCAGCGCCTCTTCCTGGTCATGGGTCACCATGATCGTGGTGACGCCCAGTCGCTTCTGTAGCCTGTGGATCTCAGTGCGCAGACGCACACGCTCGATGGCATCCAGTGCCGACAAAGGCTCGTCCAGCAGCAACAGCCCCGGCGCGGTCGCCAGTGCACGCGCTATGGCAATGCGCTGCTGTTGTCCCCCAGACAATTGGGCCGGATAGCGATGGTCCAGGCCCGGCAGCCCCACCAACTCCAGCATCTGGCCCACACGCTGTTTGCGTGCGATTTTTTCTGAACCATTGCCATGGATGCCGTAGGCGATGTTCTCGGCCACCGTCAGGTTGGGAAACAAGGCATAGGACTGGAAAACAATTCCGTAGTCCCTGTCGCTGGGCGGCAGGTGACTGATGTCCCGGCCTTTGCACACAACCCGGCCGCTGCATTGCTGCTCCAGCCCGGCCACGACCCTCAGGAGGGTGGTCTTCCCGCAACCCGAGGGGCCGAGCAACACCACGAACTCGCCCTGCTCGATGTCCAGCGACACATCGGACAGGACAGGCTGTGCAGCGTAGCGCTTCTGAAGATTCTCGATTTGCAGATAGGCCATGGTAGGGAACGGGTGCAGGGCGCCCACGCGGCGCCCTGGTGGGAAACAATCGGTACGAAGCGCTTTACTTCTTGGGTTCCGATTTGGTCGCGTAGCGGCTTTGCCAGTTGGCGAGCACCGCGTCACGGTTTTGGCCCATCCACTGGAAATCGTTCTTCACCAGGCGCTTTTCATAGTCGGCGGGAACGTGGGCCAACTTGGTTGCGATGCCAGGAATGGCTGTGATGGCGAAGTTCTTGGCGTACAGCTCGTTGGCTTCGCGGGTGGATGCCCAATCCAATAGCTTTTTGGCGGCGTCGGCGCGGGGCGTTCCCTTGACCAAGGCGGTGCTCTCGACATCCCAGCCCAAGCCTTCTTCCGGGAAGATCACGTCGATGGGTGCGCCCTTGGCCTTGATGGTGTTGGCACGGTACTCAAAGGAGATGCCTACCGGAAACTCGCCCGCGCCCGCCATGACGCAAGGCTTGGAGCCCGAGTGGGTGTACACGGCTATGTTTTCATGCAACTTGTCCATGAACTCCCAGCCGCCCTTGTCGCCAAAGATCTGCAGCCAGGCCGTCACATCCAGAAACCCGGTTCCCGACGAGTTGGGATTGGGCATGACCACCTTGCCTTTGAACTCGGGGCGCGTCAGGTCTTTCCAGCTCACGACCTTGGGCAGTCCCTGCTTGGCCGCCTCCACGGTGTTGTAGCAAACCGCCGCACCCCACACATCCATCCCGACCCAGGTGGGCGGATTGGCCGTCGAACGGTAGCGCGCATCGATCTCCTTGAGATTGGCCGGGGCGTAGCCTTCAAGCATGCCTTCCTTCTCGAACACGACCATGCTCGAAGCCGCCACACCCATGATGACGTCGGCCACGGGCTTTGCCTTTTCTGCCAGCAACTTGGCGGTGATGATGCCTGTGGAGTCACGGGTCCACTTGATTTCAATGTCTGGGTAGGCCTTGTTGAACGATTCCTGGTAGGCCTTGAGCTGATCGGTTTCCAGCGAGGTGTACACGTTGAGGGAGACCTTCTCGGCCATCGCTGCACTGCCAACCAACAGCCCAAGGCAGGCTGCGGCGAGTGACTTCAGGGGGTGCTTCATAGACATGTAACGGCTCCAGTTGAGGATGAAAGACGATCCAGGACGGCGCTGAAAAAACGCAGGTCACTTGCGCCTTGAGAGAAATGGTAGGTCGCTGCTGTGACAAACTGTTGACAGTTAACAGTTTTCAATTTCGACTAAACTACCCCGCAACAAACCACCCCTTCCTTGGCCCCACTCTATGAACCTCGCTGCCGAACTGCCCCCCGCAGACGCGCTGGCGCTGCTGCGCGACACCCCCATCAGCCATTTGATTGCCGAATCCATCGAAGACATGGTGGTTCGCGGCGTGCTGCAACCGGGCGAACGACTGAATGAAGTCGAACTCGCCCGGCGGTT
>JAYRUL010000128.1:0-6520 GCA_041919095.1 Rhodoferax sp.
GCTCCCCGGCCTGAAACCCTAGCATCTCCTCCCAGTGCGCCGAATGCGTCTGGGCACCGGTGACTACATTCCAGTCCCAAACTCCCACACCCGACCCCTCCAGGGCCAACTTCCACGGGTTATTCCCGCCGGGTTGTGCGATCAGCGATTCATTCACGCAAAGCAGTATCCCACGCTCGTTGCGCCATTCCAAGCCCGATAACCGCCCCCTGGACTCAGTCCAGGACGGCCTCAATGTCCTTGGCCAGGCTTTGCGGCGTGTCATTCGGCGCATAGCGACGAATCACCTTGCCATCACGCCCCACCAAGAACTTGGTGAAGTTCCACTTGATGGCCTTGGTGCCCAACAACCCGGGCGCTTCGGCGGTCAGCCATTGGTAGAGCGGATGCGCACCAACGCCATTGACATCGACCTTGGCCATCATCGGAAAGCTCACGCCGTAGTTGAGTTGGCAAAACTCGGCGATTTCGTCGTTGCTGCCTTTGTCTTGCGCACCAAACTGGTTGCATGGAAAGCCTAGAACCACCAGACCGCGTGCGCCGTAGGTTTTGTGTAGTTCTTCCAAGCCTGCAAATTGCGGGGTAAATCCGCAGGCACTAGCCGTATTCACAATCAAAAGCGGTTTTCCCTTGAACTGCTCCAGCGCAACGGGTTTGCCGTTGATGGCCGTGGCTTCAAAGTCGTATACGGTGGGCATAGGTACTCCAACTCAAGAAAGAGGGGGGCAACCTTACCACCATTGGAAAACACTTGCATGCGCGCCATCTTGCGGTAAAGATGGAGGATCCCGAACGCAATGGGACTGCATGTTCCATCCAGGACCGCAACAGGTGACCTCTCTCTATTGGACCCGCTGGCAAAAACGGTGGCACCAGCTTGCCTTGGACTACGACCAGGTGGCGGGTGAAGCGACCACCGATTCCTTGCAGCGCTTCATGCTCTTGCTGCGTTTTGTGTTGCCCCTGCACATCGTGCTGGTTGTCTGGTTTGGGCGCTACCAGGCACCTTCGGGAGCACCTCATCTGCAAGCTTGGGCCGACGCACTGGCGGATCTGCATGGAACGCTGACGGTGGCATTGGCTGCATACGGCGTGGTGGCGCATTACCTCCTCCAACGGGGTTCCCGGCCCATCCTGCTAGCGCGTTCGGTGCAGGTGGCAATTGGCGTCAGCTACTTGGCGTTCGGTGCGTGGGCGGCCATCCTGGATGCGGCGGTTGGTAACGGAATCGCAACCTTCTTGGTGGTTTGCATGGGCACGGCAACGCTTTCCCTGTTGCGACCTTGGCTGTCGGCCTGCACTTATGTGGGATCGCTGGCCATCTTCATCATCGGACTGAACAGCCAGGCGGTTGAGGCCGCACTGCGTTCGAGCATGTTGATTCAAGCCGTGTCCGCAGCGCTCATGGCCCAGCTCATTGCGGTGGTGATGTGGAATCAATATGTCGCCAAGATCTTGTTGCAGCGCCAGCTGCAAGCGACCAACGCCGCTTTGCAAGAACAGCAGAAAACACTGGAGTCCATGGCAGAACGTGACACCTTGACCGGCCTGTACAACCGACGCAAGTTTGTAGCGACCGCTGAGCAAGAATTGGCGCGCTTGGGTCGAGCCCCGGCGGATCTGTGCCTGTTGCTGATCGACCTCGACCATTTCAAGCGGATCAACGATCAATATGGCCATCCCGCGGGCGACGCTATCTTGCAGCATGTAGCCTCCGTGCTGGTGTCACATGTTCGCGCGACCGACACCGTGGCACGACTGGGGGGAGAAGAGTTCATTGTGCTCGTACCTCATACATCCGTGGATGGGGCGCTGGCCCTGGCGGAGAAGCTACGCCAAGCCCTGCACCAGCACGTGCTGGACTGGCATGGAACACCGTTGCAGGTCACCGCAAGCGTAGGCGTCTGCGGCACTGCAGGCCAGCACAGCACGACCTTTGATACCTTGTACAGCGCAGCTGACGATGCTCTCTACGCTGCCAAACACCAAGGACGTGATCGTGTGGTGTTGGCGTCAGCACCCCGGTCGCCCGACGCTGGCGAAACCTTGCAGTAACACTGCTTTCAATAGCGCATCACCCACTGGATCGAACCGACAACAGGGCAGCCAGCAAGATGAGAGTGGCCCCCAACACCACCTGAACACTGAGAACACCGGCACCGAGCGCAACCGCTGACACACTGGCGAAAACCACTTCTGACAGCATCACGATGGACGTGGTGCCTGCGGAAAGACGTGCCGCGCCATATTGCAGGCCCAGGTTGCCCACCATGAACACCACACCCAGGGCCACAATGCCCAACACCCAGTCCCACGCCAGGGCGGGAACGGGCGGCACAACACCACTCCAGCCCCCCCACCAGGCAACCAGCGCCGCCATGGTGGCACCGCCTGCGAACATGGCCAACATTGTCGAAGCGGTCGATGTACCGCGCAGCCGTCGCAACAATACGTTGGTTAAACCAAAGCAAAATCCGCCCGCCAGTGCCAGCCAGTCGGCCAGCGAATGCGGCACCGGCCAGGCTTGGCCATCGGTCTTGAGGACCACGGCAACACCGACCATGGCCAGCGCCACGCGCCCCAGTGACCTTGGCGCCGGACGTTCGTCCAGAAGCGCCCATGCCAACAGCACCACCCAGGCTGGCATCAAATAGAAAAGCAAGACGACCCGGACCACATCGCCCACGGTAACCGCCCAGTTGAAGCAGACGTTGGTCAACCCCGAGCTCACCAGCAGCAGCCACAGTCCACTGGGTCGCAGGAAAGCACGCCATGCCCCTGGCATGGAAGCCAACAGGCCAACCGCCACCAAGCCATACATGAGTGCCGTGGACCACAAAGGATGCAGTCCAAGGGATTGCAGCGCCCGAAAGGGCCACCAGGAAATCCCCCAGGTCAACGCATTGAGCAGCAGGCCGACCGCCGCAGCCACGGTGGCACCCGCCACCACGGAGCTACCCATTGCGCTGGCTGCGCCGTGCCCTCCACCAGCGGTACGCCAGCCATGCCGCGCCAATTCCCAGCAGGGCAAAAATGCCGTGCTGGAACTGGCGCAGGATGCCAAACATCCAGTCCCAGTTCTGCGCACCGAAATAGCCGAGATAGACCCAGATGGGTACGCTGATGAGTGCGGCGAAGCCATCCATCAAAAACCAGGTTGCAAAGGTCACGCGCCGACTCATGCCCGCGCTGAAGAAAACTGGCGTGCGCAGCCCGGGCAAAAACCGTGCGACAAACATCACCCACTTGCCGTATTTGTGAAAGGCGTTTTGCGACGCCGCAAACCGCTCCGGCGTGAGAATGCGGCGGAACCCGGGCAACAATTGAATGCGCTGGCCGTAGATGCGTCCCAGGGTGAACATGATGCCGTCACCAATCAGGACGCCCGCCATGCCTACGGCAAACATGGTGTGCACATCGGCATGGCCCAGCCCCGCAATCACGCCCCCGGTCACCAGGGTGACATCTTCGGGAACCGGCACGCCAAATCCGCAGATCAACAGCATCACGAACACGGCGATGTACCCGTATTCCGTGAAGATTGGCATTAAGATTTGAAACACTTCCATGCAGTAGAGCGCCCGCCGTGCCAAGCCCCGTGCGCATCCAACATCGCCCGCCACTGACCTGTCGCGGCGCAGTGTAAAGCATTTGCCTGGACGTCGATCGGCCCCCCAAACCACTTGGGGTCATTGCGGCCAGCGGTCTTGTCGCAGGCGCAAGCCCGGGCGTTGCTGGCACACTTGCGGTTTTGTGCATCTGCCTTGCAACAATTCTTCAGGTTCTCTTATGCCGCGTCCCATCCAGGCCACCATCCATCTCGATGCATTGCGCAACAACTTGCGCGTGGTGCGCGCCGCCAGTGGCGACGCCAAAGTCTGGGCCGTGGTCAAGGCCAACGCGTACGGCCATGGCATCGAGCGGGTCTTTGACGGCTTGCGCGGCGCGGACGGATTTGCGTTGCTGGACTTGGCTGAGGCCGAGCGTGTGCGCCACCTGGGCTGGCGCGGTCCCATTCTGTTGCTCGAGGGTGTGTTTGAAACACGCGATCTGGAGCTGTGTTCGCGCCTGGACCTCTGGCATACCGTGCACTGTGACGAACAGATCGACATGCTCAGCCGCCACAAGACCCACGCACCCCACCGGGTTTTCCTCAAAATGAACTCCGGCATGAACCGCCTGGGCTTTGCACCTGCAAGTTACCGTTCGGCCTGGACGCGCCTGAATGCCCTGCCGCAGGTCGATGAGATCACCCTCATGACCCATTTCAGCGACGCCGACGGTCCGCGCGGCGTGGCCGACCAAATGGCCTGTTTTGCCAGTGTTTCGCGTGACCTGCCGGGCGAACGCAGCCTGTCGAACAGTGCAGCCACGCTGCGCCACACTGTGCCGCCGGTATCCGCCACAGGTGCCGCAGCCGATCACGTGGCGTCAGACTGGGTGCGGGCTGGCATTGCCTTGTACGGCAGCGCACCCGACTTTCCAGAACACCATGTGGCGCACTGGGGGCTGCAACCCACCATGACACTTGCTGCAAAAATCATAGCTGCTTACGCAATAGATACGGGCTCTACAGTCGGATATGGATCATCTTTTCAAGCGCAGGCCCCAATGCGCATCGGCGTTGTGGCCTGCGGGTATGCGGACGGCTATCCCCGCATCTGCCCCACGGGAACGCCGGTTTTGGTGGACGGCGTACGCAGTCGCACACTGGGCCGGGTCAGCATGGATATGCTGACCGTCGATCTTTCGGAACTTCCCCTGGCGGGCGTCGGCAGCACGGTGACGCTGTGGGGTCGCGGATGCCACGGCAGCGCATTGCCGATTGACGAAGTCGCCTCGCAGGCCCAGACCATTGGCTACGAATTGATGTGCGCGCTGGCCGCGCGCGTCCCGGTGGAGGTTGCACCATGAGCAAAAAGTACGTTCCCATTCCGGTCGCCTTGCTGTCTTTGGGTCAGCCCTTGCCGGTCGATTTATGGACGCCCTCCGGGCAGTTGCTGCTGCGCAAAGGCCAGGACGTGCAGTCCGAGCAACACCGGGATCGGTTGGCGGAGCACCTGGCCTCCTGCACCCCCGCCGACGCACAGGCTTGGCAACGCGCCTACGAGCGCGCCGTGCACACCCTCTTATCCCAAGGAGCCGCTTTGGAGGCGGTTGCGGGCATGCCCATGCCACAAGATATCCGGGAAAGTGACTACGTGGTGGGGCAACAGCTGCACGGAGGTTGGCTGGATTTGCAAGAGGTGTTGCGCGGCATTCTTTACCAGGGAGGCTTCGCGCTCAACCCCATGGAGCGCTTGGCTGGTATCGTCAGAAAGGCCCAAGAATTGTTGGCCCAGGACACCGATGAAAGCTTCTACTGCTTGTTCCAGGCCCTCGCACAGCCCGAGCTGGGTTACTGCGCCACACACGCCCTGCTGTGCGCCGTGGTGGGCGAACTCACGGCGCAAAAACTCCAGATGCTCCCCCGGCAGCGGGAATGCCTGTTTCAGGCTGCTTTGGTCATGAACATGGGTATGGCACGCGAACAAGACGTGCTGACCCGCCAAGCTTCTTCTCCTACGGATTGGCAGCGCAAGTTGATCGAAGAGCACCCGCAGCGCAGTGTCGCTGCCCTGCTGGCGCTGGGGCTGGACGACCCTGATCTGCAAGATATCGTGCGCTGGCACCACGATCCCCATGCCCAGGACGCCGAGCCCAACTTGTTGCTGGCTCGGCGCATCCTGCACCTGGCGGACGCCTTTGTGGCCAAGATGGCCCCGCGGCGCACCCGGGCTGCGCTATCCCCGTTCAAAGCGGTCAAGTCCATGGTTGTGGGTGCCCCCGAAGGCGATCTGGGGTTGGGCTCCGCCATGGCGCAAGCAGCCAGCTTCTATCCACCCGGCACCTATGTCCGCCTGTCCAATGGAGAAACGGCCGTATCGGTGCAGCGTGGCGAGCGCGCCAATACACCTTGGGTCATCAGCGTGCTGGACAAAGATGGTGTCGCCATCAGCCGTCTGGTTTGCAAGCCCACGACGACACCCGACTGCACGATCCAGGCGGCGGCCACGATCGACAAGATCAAGGTGGCGCTGCCGGTGGAAAAAGTGCGCAAGGCGCGTCAACGCATTCCCGACTCTACGGTCTGAGCAGCATGGCCAAGGAGAAAACCGAATACGTCTGCCAGGACTGCGGCGGCACCAGCCCCAAATGGCTGGGCAAGTGCCCCCATTGCGGCACCTGGAACACCCTGCTGGAGGCCGTGTCTGCGCCTACGGCCGGTTCGGCCAAACACCGCTTCGCGGCGCTGGCACCTACGAGCGCCGTGGCGCGCCTGGCCGACATCGAGGCCACCGAAATAGAACGCACGCCCACCGGCCAGGAAGAGCTAGACCGGGTCTTGGGGGGCGGCGTGGTGGAAGGCGCGGTGGTGCTCATTGGCGGCGACCCCGGCATTGGCAAATCCACCTTGCTGCTGCAGGCGCTTGATTCGCTACAACGCCGATTCGATGCACGCGTGAGCGCCGCCGGGCCG
>JAYRUL010000129.1:0-6514 GCA_041919095.1 Rhodoferax sp.
TTTTTGCACTTTTTGGATCAGATCGCGGCGACGGCTGCGTGCCTTGGCCACCGCCTTGGAAAGGATCACATAGCGCCAAGGCCGCAGGTGGCGAAACGCCAGGTCTTGCAGTTCGCGGTAGGTCTGGTTCAGGCCCAGACGGTGGGCAATGGGTGCGTAAATTTCCAGTGTTTCCGACGCGATGCGGCCCCACTTGCTGCGCGGCATGTCAGACAGGGTGCGCATGTTGTGGCTGCGATCGGCCAGCTTGATGAGAATGACCCGCACATCGCGCGCCATGGCCAGCAGCATTTTCCGAAAGGACTCGGCCTGGCTTTCTTCGCGGGTGTTGAACTGCAGCTTGTCGAGTTTGGTCAGTCCGTCGACCAGCTCAGCAACCGGAGCGCCAAATCGTTCAATCAGGTCCACTTTGGTGACACCGCAGTCCTCCATGGCGTCGTGCAGCAGGGCTGCCATCAGAGCCTGGGCATCGAGCTTCCATTCGGCGCACTGGGCGGCCACCGCGATGGGATGGGTGATGTAGGGCTCGCCACTGTTGCGCAGTTGGCCCAGGTGCGCTTCATCCGCGAAACGATAGGCCTGGCGCACGCTTTCCAAATCGGCGCTGCCCAGGTAGTCCAGTCGTGAGGTTAGCGCGGCAAAGCTGGCCGCTGCGGCATTGCTAGCGGCGGGGTGGGGCGAGGATGGGGCAGCTTTTGCCATGCATGCAACTGTAGCGCGACAACGCGCGTGCAGGCGTCCTGAAGGGTCATAGCCGAAAAAAAAGCACCGCAAGCGGTGCTTGATGGAAGCGCGGGCCGACTTACAGCGGCACCTTCTTGAGCATTTCCACGCCGACCTTGCCGGCTGCGATTTCCCTTAGGGCAGTCACGCCGGGCTTGTTCTTGCTCTCGATTTTGGGCGTGTGGCCTTGATTGAGCATACGGGCGCGGTAGGTGGCGGCCAACACCAACTGGAAACGGTTGGGGATCTGCTCCAGGCAGTCTTCGACGGTAATGCGAGCCATAAGGTACTCCGGCGCGGTTAAGGGATGAGCAAGGCTTTGAAAGTTTCTGCCCGGGCGCGGCGCTGTGCAGCATATTTGAGCCGTTGGGCGTGGACGATGGCTTTTAGGTCAAAAAGCGCACGGTCAAACAACTCGTTGATTATAACGAAGTCGAATTCGTCCACATGAGCCACCTCTTCAGCGGCGTTTTTCATGCGCAAGGCGATGACCTCGTCGGTATCCTCGCCCCGGCGCTGCAATCGGGAACGAAGCTCGTCCCAACTGGGGGGCAGGATAAAGATGGAAATGGCATTGGCAAAAATGGACTTGATTTGGTGTGCACCCTGGTAGTCGATCTCCAGGATGACGTCGGCTCCCTGTGCCATACGGTCTTCAATGGCCTTCTTGGAGGTGCCATACCGATTGGCATGCACATGGGCCCACTCCACAAATGCGTTGGCGGCGACCATGGCATCGAATTCCTGCTGTGACACAAAGAAGTACTCCCGTCCGTGGCGTTCCTGACCACGGGGTGGGCGTGTGGTGTGCGATACCGACAGCTGCACGCGGGAATCCAGCTCCAGCAGGGCCTTGACCAGGCTCGATTTGCCAGTTCCGCTGGGAGCCGCCACGACATAGAGGTTTCCAGGGTAATCCATGGCTTATTCTAGGTTCTGCACCTGTTCGCGCATTTGCTCGATCAACACTTTCATGTCAACGGACAACCGCGTGAGCTCCAGGGCCGCCGACTTGGAGCCCAGCGTATTGGCTTCGCGATGCAATTCCTGTATCAAAAAGTCCAGGCGCTTGCCGATGTCGCCACCTTTTCGAATCAGGCGCTCGATTTCGTCCAAATGGGAGGCCAGACGCGTGATTTCTTCGGCCACATCAATGCGAATGGCAAAGGCGGTTGCCTCGGTCAGGGCGCGTTCCTGCGCCGCAGCCGGAGCCACGCCATCGGCCATGGCCATGGCTTCGGTCCATCGGGCCAGGAATCGTTGCCGACTGGCTTCCACCACCTGAGGAATCAACGGAGTCGCCTGCGCCGCCAGGGTTCGCAGTTGCGCAATGTGCCCCAGAAGCATGGTGGCCAGTCGCTCGCCTTCTCGCGCACGTGATTCCAGGAGGGCTTGGATGACCTGCTGCGCCAGGGGAAGTACCGTCGCACCCCAGTCGTGCGCGGCAACGCCTTCGCCGGTGCACATGCGCAGAATATCGGCCACGCTCAAGGGCTGCGCGTCGGGCATCCAGGCCTTGATCTGGTCCTGGACAGACCCCAGGCGCTGAAGCAGGCGGGGGTGGGGATCTGCGACTTGCTGGGTGCGACCGTCATCGATCGAGCCCCGCATTTCCAGCTTTCCGCGTTTGAGGTGTGCAACCAGCAAATCGCGCAGCTGGGGCTCGAACGGACGCAGTTCGTCGGCTAGCTTGAAGCTGACATCCAAAAAACGGCTGTTGACCGCGCGCAGCTCCAGGTTGATCTGGAACGGGGTGCCGGTATTGGTGTTTTCGCCTGTGGCGGTAGTGTTACGGTGCTGTGCACTGGCGTAACCGGTCATGCTATAAACGGGCATAGCGGGCTCTTAGAGGATGAAGCGGCCCCGAGAATAACCCGGTTCCGGCATGGTGCTTGTGCCTACCACCCCGAAAAAATGTCGAAGGTTAAACCTGCTCCCTTACCGCCGGATACCGTTATAGGTGGCTATCGCATCATCCGCAAAGTGGCTGCCGGTGGCTTTGGTTTGGTCTATCTCGCCATCGACCCCGATGGGCAGCAAGTCGCTGTCAAGGAGTACCTGCCGTCTTCGCTGGCGGCGCGTGCCCCTGGGGAGCTGTTACCGCAGGTGCAGTCGGAAAAACTGTCCTTGTACCGGCTGGGGCTCAAGAGTTTTTTCGAAGAGGGACGATCCCTGGCCCAAATCTCCCACCCCTCGGTGGTGAGCGTGCTCAATTTTTTTCGGGAGAACGAAACCGTTTACATGGTGATGAACTACCTGGAAGGTGCCGCCCTGCAGGATTTCATCGTGACCGCCCGGGATCTCAAGCGCGACAAGGTCTTTCGGGAGTCGACCATCCGCTCCTTGTTTGACGAGATCTTGCGCGGCTTGCGTATCGTGCACCAGCACAAGATGCTGCACCTGGACATCAAGCCCGCCAACATCTTTATTACCGATGACAACCGTGCGGTCCTGATTGACTTTGGTGCTGCGCGCGAAGTGCTGTCCAAAGAAGGCAACTTCATTCGCCCGATGTACACCCCCGGCTTTGCGGCGCCTGAAATGTACCGCCGTGACGCGTCCATGGGCCCATGGACTGACATTTATGCCATCGGGGCGTGCATCTATGCCTGCATGCAGGGGTATCCGCCCAACGAGGCCCCGCAGCGCCTGGAAAAAGACCGACTCACTACGGCCATGTCCAAGATGCGCGGCGTCTACTCCGACAATTTGATCGAGGTGGTGGAGTGGTGCATGGCGCTGGACCCATTGTCCCGGCCGCAATCGGTATTTGCGCTGCAAAAGGAGCTCAGCCGCGAAGGCGAGCGCCGCTACACCAAGCTCTCCGTAGGCGAAAAGGTTCGCATGCAGTTTGACAGCATGGTCTCCGAAACCAAGAAAGGCGTGTTGCAGGTCACGCAGATGGGTGCCAAACCCAAATGAAGTTCTCTGTCTTTCAAATCAGCCGAAAAGGCGGTCGTGAAAAGAACGAAGACCGCATGGGCTACTGTTACACCAAGGCCTCCGGTTTGTTTCTGTTGGCCGATGGTATGGGTGGGCACCCTGAAGGCGAAGTCGCTGCGCAAACCGTGTTGCAGATGATTGCCGCGCTCTACCAGAAGGAAGCGCAGCCCGACATCAAGGATGTGAAGGACTTCTTGACCCGTTCGGTCATGGCGGCGCACCGCCAGATACTTCGCTATGCGGCGGAAAAACACTTGCTGGATACGCCACGCACTACGTTGGTTGCTGCACTGGTGCAAAACGGTGCCGCCCATTGGGTGCACTGTGGCGATTCACGGTTGTACTTTGTGCGCCAAGGCGAGTTGTTGGCCCGCACCCGCGACCATTCTTATATCGAACAGCGCCAGGACGCACATCCCGGCGTGGCAACTACCGCCGCGCATTTCAATCGCAATGTGCTCTACACCTGCCTGGGGTCGCCGGTGAAGCCGGTGTTTGACATTACGGGTCCGGTGCCCTTGCAACAAGGCGACAAAATCTTGTTGTGCTCCGATGGGTTGTGGGGAAGTCTGGCCGATCCAGAGATCGTGTTGCAGCTGGGTCGCCAGCAAGTCGGCTTTGCCGTGCCCGAGTTGGTGGAGCGGGCGCTGACCAAGGCCGGCTCCAGCAGCGATAACGTGACCGCCATTGCCATGGAATGGGAGACACCGGATGCATTTGAATCCACCCGCGGCACCATCTCTACCGAAAGCATTGAGGACGGCGTTTTCGCTTCCACGGTGCAGGCCGGCTGGTTGGATTCCGGGGTCGACGATCTGGACGATGCGGCCATCGAACGCTCCATTGCCGAGATTAACGAAGCCATCCGGCGATCCGCCGCGCGCAAGGGCTGAATTCCCATCCCCCCACGCACGCTTTCCTTCACCGGACGCGTTTCTTGACCGTTTTGACCATTGCTTATGACTGCCTTTATCCGTTTCCATGACCGTGCAGCAGATGCGCTGCGCCCGGTGCGCATCACCCGCCAATACACCATCCATGCCGAGGGATCGGTCCTGATCGAGTTTGGCAACACGCGTGTGCTGTGTACGGCTTCGGTCGAGGAAAAAGTTCCGCCGCACCAAAAAGGTAGCGGAGAAGGCTGGGTCACCGCCGAGTACGGCATGCTGCCCCGTGCCACGCACACCCGCTCGGCGCGCGAAGCAGCCAAAGGCAAGCAAAGCGGGCGTACACAGGAAATCCAGCGCCTGATTGGGCGTTCGTTGCGTGCCGTGTTCGACCTGAAGAAGCTGGGCGAGCGCACCATCACCCTGGACTGCGATGTGTTGCAGGCTGACGGAGGCACACGTACCGCCGCCATCACCGGGGCTTTTGTGGCGGCGCAGGACGCGGTCAACCAACTGCTGGCGCAAGGCAAACTCACGCAATCTCCCATCAATGCTGCGGTGGCGGCCATCTCGGTCGGTATCGTGCAAGGTACGCCGTTGCTGGACCTGGAATACGTGGAAGATTCTGCTTGCGATACCGACATGAACGTCGTCATGACCGGTGCCGGGCATTTCGTGGAAGTGCAGGGCACCGCCGAAGGGGCCCCCTTTAGCCGCCCCGAGATGGATGCGCTGCTCGCCCTGGCGGAAAAGGGGATTGGCGAACTCATGGATTTGCAACAGAAGGCACTATCAAATTCGTAGCTGCTTACGCTTGTTAGATGAGGCCTAGAAGCCAAATACGCGCAAAATTCGTTGAAATCAACGCACGTTGCGGGCGCGCGTGGTCTGACCCACAAAGTGTTTAATTGGTTGGGGCCAGAGCACATCGCTAGCGCGCGTGGTCTGACCCACAAAGTGTTTAAATGGTTGGGGTCAGAGCACATCGCTAACGCGAGTGGTCTGACCCACAAAGTTATGAAAATTGTTCTCGCCTCCAACAACGCGGGCAAGCTCCAGGAGCTGCAGGCCATGTTCGCCCCACTGGGCTGTGCGCTGGTGTGCCAGGGCGAACTGGATGTTCCCGAAGCGCCCGAACCCCACTGCACGTTTGTGGAGAACGCCCTGGCCAAGGCGCGCAACGCCGCGCGCCATACGGGCTTGCCCGCGCTGGCGGACGATGCCGGGTTGTGCGTGGACGCCTTTGGTGGCCAGCCTGGTGTGGATACCGCCTACTACGCCACCCGTTTTGGCTACGAGAAGGGCGATGCCAACAACGTGCGCGCGCTGCTGGAACAGATGCAGGGTGTGGACAATCGCCGCGCTGCCATGGTCAGCACCCTGGTGGCGGTGCGCAGCCCCGAAGACCCCGAACCGCTGATTGCCATGGGTCGGGTCGTGGGCCAGATTGCGCGTGAACCAGTGGGAACCCATGGTTTTGGTTTTGATCCGGTGATGTGGATTCCAGCCTTTGGCCAGACTTTTGCCCAGTTGCCCATCGAGGTGAAAAACGCCAACAGCCACCGCGGCCGCGCGGCCCAAACCATGGCCGCCCTGATTCGCGCCAACTGGCTGGGTCAATAAGGCACCATGATTGCGATCGTGCCCGAAGGTACCGAGCAACCGGCACCGGTTTACGACATCCAGCACTTCATGCGCCCCGGCACGCTGCGCCTGCCGTCGCTGCCGCCGTTATCGCTGTACGTGCACCTGCCCTGGTGCTTGCAGAAGTGCCCGTATTGCGACTTCAACTCCCACGGGTCATCCGAGGGGGATCTGCCCGAGGCGCGCTATTGCGCCGCGTTGCTGGCCGATCTGGATGCGGCCTTGCCCTTGGTGTGGGGGCGTCCGGTGCACAGCGTCTTCTTCGGCGGGGGCACGCCCAGCCTGTTCGCGCCCGAAACCATCGATGCCTTGCTGGG
>JAYRUL010000130.1:0-6478 GCA_041919095.1 Rhodoferax sp.
AACGAATCCGCCCGCTACCTGCAGCGTGCGCCCAGCCGGGCCGATGTGAAAAGCGTGTGGGTGGGCTTGCGCCCGCTGGTGAAACCGCCCGAAGACGACGGCCAGGGAACCAAGGCCATCAGCCGCGAACACACGGTGCTGGTGAGCCGCAGCAAGCTGGTTACGGTGACCGGCGGCAAATGGACCACCTACCGCGCCATGGCGGAAGACGTGCTGACCAAATGCCACCAGGCCGGTCTGCTGCCAGGCCTGGGCAAACCCGCCACGGCGCATCACCGCCTGGTGGGCGCGCCGGCCGCCGGTGCACCCACGGTGCGCTTGAGCGAGCCCCCCGGCGTGCACCTGTACGGTCAGGAGCGTGCCTTCGTGCAGGCCTTGCCCGGGGCCGACCGTTGGGTAGCACCGAACCTGAGCGAGGCCATGGTGCGCTTTGCCGTGCGCCATGAGTACGCCCGTACGGTGGAAGATGTGCTGGCCCGGCGCAACCGGCTTTTGTTCCTGGATGCGCGCGCCGCCGCGCAGGCGGCCAGCGCGGTGGCGGCGATTCTGCAAGACGAGCTGGGCCGCACGGGCGAAGTGGATGCGTTTGCAGCGCTGGCTGCGCAGTACACCCAGCTGCCTTGAGGGTGTCTGCCATTTTTATACGTTTTTGGCCTGCAGGGGCCGTGGGATAAGCGTAACCAGCTACGAAAAACGTAGCAAATCTCAGTTCACCAGGTACGAATCGGCAACGTCTTCGAAGTCCTCGGCGTCGATGGCTGCATCAAAGGCGGCCTGGGCAGCCAGGGCTTCGGCAGAGTAGGGAATCAGGGGCTTGTCCAGCGGGCGCAGCGTGCGCCGACGCAGGCGGCGCAGCTGCTGGGACTGCTCCATGGTTTGCAGAACCAGTTCGGGCTCCATCATCAGACTGAAGGGGTTGAGAGCGTGGGTGGCGATGGTCATGGTGGTTCTCCGGTTGCAGGGGTCGTGAAACCCCGTAGGAGAACTGTAGAACCCGTATCGCGTTGCTGGAGTCGGCGCGTGGATGGATCGGATGTAGGAAGAACTCCTACAAATGGCGATACGGGTTGCCAGGCGTGGGAGCCGGCGCGTTGAACGGAGCAGGTGCGGGTGCCAGGCCCGGGTCCGGCGCAGTGGGGCCCTGGGGGGTGGGCACGGGCGGCTGTAACGCGGGCTGAATCTCCTCCCCGTCCAGCCCCAGCGCCTGCAGGCCACCCCCTAGCGCCCATTCGCTGTAGCGCCAGTGGCCGTCCACGCGCAGCACGTCTTCGGGGGGGGTGAGTTCGCGCACCGGCACGTCCTTGAGCGCGGTGGCCATGTAGTCGATCCAGACCGGCAGCGCCAGCGACGAGCCCGAGAGGTGGTTGCCCAGCGAGCGCGGGCTGTCGTAGCCCACCCAGACCACAGCCACGCGCTCGGGCTGAAAGCCACCAAACCAGGCGTCCACCACGTCGTTGGTGGTGCCGGTCTTGCCATACAGGTCGGGGCGTTTGAGCGTGCCTTGCGCGCGTGCGGCGGTACCGCTGCGGGTCACTTCCTGCAGCAGTGACGCCGTGACAAAGGCGTTGCGCGCACTGGTGGCGCGGTGGGTTTCGTCCGGGGCAATCGCAGGGGCCTCGAACACCACGTCGCCCTGGGTGGTGGTGACCTTGCGCACCAGCACGGGGGGGAGCAGGTAGCCGCCATTGGCCAGCACACCGTAGGCACTGGCCAGCTGCAAGGGCGTGGTGGCACCGGTTCCCAGGGCCACGGTCAGGTTGTCGGGGTGGCGTTCGCGCTCAAAACCAAAACGCACCAACCAGTCGCGCAAGGGGCCGGTGCCCAGCAACTGCACCAGGCGGATGGTGACCAGGTTCTTGGAGCGCGCCAACGCCTGCTGCACGGTGATGGGGCCGTCCAGGCTGCCGTCGGAATTGCTGGGCGTCCAGTTGCCAATGTGGATGGGCGCGTCGTTGACGACGGTGTCGGGCGTGACACCGTGCTCCAGGGCAGCGGCGTAGATGAAGGGCTTGAAGCTGGACCCCGGCTGACGCCAGCCCTGGGTGGCATGGTTGAACTGGTTGTGCGTGAAATCAAAGCCCCCCACCAGCGCGCGCACTTCGCCGCTGGCCGGATGCAGGGCCACCAACGCGCCCTCGGCTTCGGGCCATTGCGTGAGCAGCCAGGTCTTGCCCTGTGCCAGCACGCGCACGATGGCGCCCCGGCGCACCGCCTGCGCGGCAGGTGCCTTGGGGCCCAGGCCGGGCAGCGCCTGGCGCAGGCCGGCCTTGTCGATGCGGATGACCTCGCCCGAAGTCAACACCGCGCGCACCTCGGTGGGGCTGGCCTGGGTGACGATGGCGGCGCGCAGGTCTTCGTCATCGTCGGTGTTGGCCAGCGCCTGGGCAACGGCGGGGTCGTCGTCGCCAAGCTCGGGTGCGAGGGCTTCGAAATCTTCGGGGCCGCGCCAGGGCTGGCGCAGGGTGTGGGCAATCAAGGTCTTGCGCAGGGCCTGGTGCGCGGCTTGCTGTTCGGCGGCCACCAGGGTGGTGGTGACATCCAGCCCCAGGGTGTAGGCCTGCTCGCCATACTGCGCCACCACCTGCTGGCGCACCATCTCGGCCACGTATTCGGCCCGCACCTCGCTGGCCACCCCCTTGCGCACCACCAGTTTTTCGGCCTTGGCTTCCTGGTGCTGCGCTTCGGTGATGGCACCGTGGTTGCGCATCAGGGCCAGGGCGACCAGTTGGCGTGCACGGGCGCGCTCCGGGTTGCGGATGGGGTTCACATAGTGCGGGTTCTGCGGCAGCCCGGCCAGCATGGCGCATTCGGCCACGCTCAGCTGCGCCAGGGTCTTGCCAAAGTAGGCCTGGGCCGCGGCCTCGAAACCATAGGCGCGCGAGCCCAGGTAGATCTGGTTCATGTAGAGCTCCAGAATCTGGTCCTTGGACAGCGCGGTCTCGATGCGCAGGGACAAGATGGCCTCTTTGATCTTTCGGCTCAGGGTGCGTTCGCGCGTGAGCAAGAAGGTGCGCGCCACCTGTTGGGTAATGGTCGAGCCGCCCTGGACCCGGCGCACCAGGCCGAAGCTGGCAATCGACACCGCGGCCCGCGCCACGCTGATCGGGTCCACCCCGCCGTGCTCGTAGAAGCGGGCATCTTCCACGGCCAGCAGAGCGTCTTTCATGCGTTGGGGAATCTGGTCGATGCGCTGGTACACCCGGCGCTCGCTGCCAAAGCCGCCGATCTGTACACCGTCGGCCGTGAACACGCGCAGCGGCTGTTTGGGCGCGTAGTGCGTCAGGCTGTCCAGGTCGGGCAACTGGGGCAGGACCCACAGCGTGGTGCCCACCAGGAACAGCATCAGTAGGCCTGCCATTGCCGCAAGGCCTTGCAGCATGCGCAAACGCCAAGGGGGTTGAAACCAGGCACGCACAGCGGCCAGTGGGGGGCGGCGAGGGGGAGGGGTGGTCATGCGGGAAACTTGCAGAGCGCACATTATGCGGGCAGCGCCGATGCTGCCTGCGCGGGCAAACTGGCGATAGTCTTCCTAGAATGGTTGCCTGGTCATTCCTCGTTTTTCATTGATGCCTTCATTGCATATCTCCACCGCCTTTGATTCGGGCTCCATTGAAGTTCTGAACCTGCACGATCCACGCGCCATCGATCTGGTCATCCGCCCCGACAACGCTGCGCCCTTTGCCCAGTGGTTCCACTTTGCCTTGCACGGCGCGCAGGGGCAAGACGTGGTGCTGCGCTTTACCAATGCGGGTGCCTGTGCCTACCCCCGAGGGTGGGAAGGCTACCGGGTGGTGGCCAGTTTCGATCGGGAGCACTGGTTTCGCATCGACACCACCTTCGACGGCCAGATCATGACCGCCACCACCACGCCCCAAGCGCCGGTGATGTACTTTGCCTACTTTGAGCCCTATTCGTGGGAGCAGCACCTGGATCTGCTGGCTTCGGCCGCGCGCTCGCCCCATGTAACGCAACACCACCTGGGCTGCACCCTGGACGGGCGCGACTTGGACCTGCTGCTCGTGACCGACGCCGCCGGCCCCCTGCCGCTGGACCAGCGCCGCAAGGTGTGGATGATTGCGCGCCAGCACCCCGGCGAGACCATGGCCGAATGGTTTGTGGAAGGCTTCCTGGAGCGCTTGCTCGATGCCGATGACGCCGTCAGCCGCCTGCTGCTGCAGCGCTGCGTCTTTCACGTGGTGCCCAACATGAACCCCGACGGCAGCGTGCGCGGCAACCTGCGCACCAACGCCGCCGGTGCCAACCTCAACCGCGAATGGGCTGCCCCCACCCTGGAGCGCTCGCCCGAGGTGGCGCTGGTGCGTGCGCGCATGCTGCAGACCGGGGTGGACCTGTGCCTGGATGTGCACGGCGACGAGGTCCTACCCTACAACTTTGTGGTGGGCTCCGAGGGCAACCCCGGCTACCACGAGCGCATTGCCGCGCAGGAAGACGCCTTCAAGACCGCCTGGATGGCCAGTTGCCCGGACTTTCAGGACACCCACCACTACGAGCGCGACGCACCGGGACAGGCCAACCCGACGCTGGCCACCAACTGGGTGGCGCAGCAGTTCGGTTGCCTGGCCTTCACCATCGAAATGCCATTCAAGGACAACGCCGATTGGCCCGACGCCCAGGTTGGCTGGAGCGGACCGCGCGCGCGCCACCTCGGTGCCAGCGTGCTGCAGCCGATCTTGGCGACCCTGTAGGCCTTAATCTGCTATTAAAAACATAGCTGCTTACGCTTATTCCGTAAGGACTGGGGTCGAATTTGATGCCTGAAAATGACCAAGACCCCATCAATTGCGCGCATGGCTGATCTGCAAGCTGTCCACGCCTTGGACGGCTCGCAGTAGGCGTGAAAGTTCAAACAGCGAGCTAGGTTCCGGCCGGCTCTTGAGGGCCACCATCACAAAGTTCCACTGCACCGCATGCGCGCTGGCGGTGATATTGAGCGAGCCCTCGGCCACCGTGTAGCCCCATGTGCGGATGGTGGCCTTGAGCAGGGCTTCGTCGGGCTCATGGCCGGGCACAAAACCCAGGGAGACACCCATGGCGCGGCGCGAAGGCAGCCGGGCTTCCAGCTTGGGCATCCACATCATCAGGACCACCAGCAGCGCGGTGAGCAATATGGCCGCACCAAACAGACCAACGCCCACCAGCACCCCAATGGCCGACGATGCCCAGATCGAGGCAGCCGTGGTCAGGCCGCTGATGTTGAGCCCCTCCTTCATGATCACCCCGGCGCCCAGAAAGCCCACGCCGGTGACGATGCCTTGCACCACGCGGGTGGGGTCGATGGCGGCAATGTGGTTCAGCGAGCCGCCCCACCAGAATTCGGGATAACCAGCAAACACCGTCAGCGCGGCCGACGCCATGCACACGATGCCGTAGGTGCGCATGCCTGCTGCGCGCCCGTGGTAGGACCGCTCGTAGCCCAGCAGCAGCCCCAGAACCATGGCACCGGCCAGGTTCAGGAAAACGAGGAGATTGGTCTCGACCATGGACCGTGACCAAAAGGACGCCAGGTAGGTGGGGTTGAGTGAAACCATGGTGGGGCTCCTGGTGGGCGAATGGCATGCCTGCGGCGAATGCTGTCCATCCTAGAGCAAAACCGCATGACCGGGAAATACAATCGAGGCCATTCTTTCCCTTCAACGGATTCCCCAGTGCGAAGTCACGCATAGCACATGGGCTTTGCACTGACTATGGAACAACCTGTCTTGACCACGGCCCATGGCCTACCCCCGGGTGACGATGGCACCGTCAGCGTGTTGATCCGCACCATGGGTCGAGCGTCGCTGGCCAAAGCCGTGGCATCGGTCCTCGATCAGACCTGGCCACAAGTGGTGGTCAAGATCGTGGTGGCCAGCGGGCAGGGCAGCGCTGCGTTGCCGGACTTGCCCGCCGACTCCCGCATCGAAGTGCAGGCTCCGGCACAGGCGCTGGGGCGCTCCGAAGCAGCCAACCACCTGCTCGGCATGGTGGACACCGAGTTTGCGCTGTTCCTGGATGATGACGATTGGCTGCTGCCCCACCACCTGGAACGCCTGGTGCAGGCCCTGCGCCAGCATCCGGCAGCGGTGGGGGCCTATGCGGGCATCGAATGCCTGCGTCAGAACGGGACCGTGCTGGAGCGGGTCAAGCTGTTCGACGAGCCGGTCTCGCGTGCCCAGATGCAGCTGCGCAACGGCTTGCCCATCCACTCCACCTTGTTTCGCCGTGCTGCGCTCCAGCAGGAGCCCGCGATTCGGTTCAATACCGCATTGCTGTATTTCGAAGACTGGGACTTCTGGCTGCAGCTCATGGAACGGGGCGACTTGGTGCGGGTTGCGGGCGTGTCGGCGGTGTACTTGCTCAGCGACAGCGAGGGATCGGGCCATGAGGTCAGCAGTGCGCGGCGCCGGGAAATGCTGGAAGTCTTCGGGCAAGCACGCCTGGCGCGCTGGAGCGCCGGTGACATTGCCGACCTGATCGAGCA
>JAYRUL010000131.1:0-6419 GCA_041919095.1 Rhodoferax sp.
CTGATCGGTATCAACCAAGGACGCCTGGGCTTTATCACCGACATCCCGCTCGGGCACTACGAATCCAGCCTGCAGTCCATGTTGGGCGGTGAATACGAAACCGACCACCGCAGCCTGATGCAGGCCAAGGTCATGCGCAACGGCCACTGCGTGTTTACCGCGTTGGCCATGAACGACGTGGTTCTCAACCGCGGAGCCACCGCGGGCATGCTGGAGGCGCGTGTGGAGGTGGACGGCCACTTTGTGGCCAACCAGCGCGCCGACGGGCTGATCATCGCCTCGCCCACCGGTTCGACCGCCTACGCACTGTCGGCGGGTGGCCCCCTCATGCACCCCTCCATCGCCGGATGGGTGCTGGTGCCAATTGCGCCGCACACGCTCTCCAACCGACCCATCGTGCTGCCCAATGCGTCCGAAATTGTGATGGAGCTGGTGTCTGGGCGCGATGCCAGCGCCAATTTTGATATGCAGTCACTGGCGTCCTTGCTGCATGGCGACCGCATTGTGGTGACCCGCTCCCAACACCAGGTGCGCTTTCTGCACCCCAAGGGCTGGTCGTACTTTGATACGCTGCGGCGCAAACTGCACTGGAACGAGGGGGTGGCATGAGCATGCCACCCGTAGCAAGGCCGTCAGCGACGGCGACCTGCCAACGCAACCTAGGCACGCCCGACAACGCGTGGGGGCACAACACACCATGGCTTTGAAACGCTTGGTCCTGCGGGACTTCGTGATTGTTCAACAACTCGAGCTGGACCTGGAACACGGTTTCACGGTCCTGACCGGCGAGACCGGCGCGGGAAAGTCCATCTTGATCGATGCCTTGCAATTGGTGACCGGTGCTCGCGCTGATACCGGGGTCATCCGCGAGGGGGCCCCGCGCGCCGAAGTCAGTGCCGAGTTCGACACCACGGCCGCCGTCCGCCTGGCCTTGCAGGAGCAAGGATTTGACGAGGACGAAACCTTGCTGCTGCGCCGCACGGTCGATACCGGCGGCAAGAGCCGCGCCTGGGTCAACGGCAGCCCCGCCACGGCACAGCAATTGCGCGCACTGGGCGAGCAACTACTCGACATCCACGGCCAGCACGCCTGGCAAAGCCTGACCCGACCCGACGCCGTGCGCGGCCTGCTGGATGCCTATGCGCGCATCTCCACCACCGCCCTGGCGCAAGCCTGGTCGGCCTGGCGCTCGGCCCAACAAGCCCTGGCCCAAGCCCAGGCCCAGCAGGACTCCCTGCAACGCGAGCGCGAGCGCCTGCAGTGGCAGATTGGCGAGCTCGACAAGCTCGCGCCGCTTGCCCACGAGTGGGACGAACTGCACACCACCCACAGCCGCCTGGCCAATGCCCAAGCCCTGATGGATGCCGCGCACCAGGCCTTGCAAGCCCTGGCCGATGCCGACACCAGCGCCACCGCCCTCTTGGGCGAGGCGGCTGCGGCCCTGCAGGCGCAAGAACGCCTGGAGCCCGACTTTCGCAACCCCCTGGACGTGTTGCAAGACTGCCTGGCCCAGGCAGAAGATGCCGCACACACCTTGCGCGCGTACCTGCGCCATGCCGAGCCCGACCCCCAACGCCTGGCCGAACTGGATGCGCGCATGGGCCTGTGGGTGAGCCTGGCGCGGCGCTACCGGCGTGCGCCCGAAGAGCTGCCCGACCTGCTCAACCAGTGGCGCGCTGAGCTGGCCACCCTGGACGCAGCGGCCGACCTTGACGGTTTGCAACGGGCCGAACAAGCCGCCCAGGCGGTCTACCGAACCGAAGCGCGCGCGCTGTCCAAAGCCCGCAAGCAAGCTGCGCCTGGGCTCGCCCAAGCCATCACCCAGGCCATGCAGGGCCTGGGCATGCAGGGAGGGCAATTCCAGGTGCAGCTCGAGCCCCTCGCCCAGCCCCAGCAAAGCGGGCTGGAAGAGGTGCTCTTTCTGGTGGCCGGGCATGCCGGCAGCACGCCGCGGCCGGTTGGCAAAGTCGCCTCGGGCGGCGAGCTCTCGCGCATGGCGCTGGCCATTGCCGTGACCACCAGCGAGCTGGGCACGGCGCAAACCCTCATCTTTGACGAGGTGGACTCGGGTGTTGGCGGCGCGGTGGCCGAGACCGTGGGACGCCTCATGCGCCAACTGGGGGCCGACCGGCAGGTGCTGGCCGTCACCCACCTGCCCCAGGTGGCTGCCTGTGCCAACCACCACCTGGTGGTATCCAAACAATCCGATGGCACACGCACCACCAGCACCGTTGGCCCGGTAGAGGGCGAAGCGCGCGTGGCCGAAGTGGCGCGCATGCTCGGTGGGGAAAAACTGTCCGGCACCACCCGGGCCCACGCAGCCGAACTGCTGCAAGCGGGAAGTTGATGGAGATCGTCCTCATTACCGGCATGTCGGGCTCCGGCAAATCGGTCGCCCTGCATGCGCTGGAGGATGCCGGCTTCTACTGCGTCGACAACCTGCCCCCCGAGTTGCTGCTCGCGTTCGTCGAGCTTGAACAGCGCCACCAAGCCGCCCGCGTCGCCATTGCCATGGATGTGCGCAGCGCCACCTCGCTGCCTCTGGTGCCGGCCCAGCTGAGCGCGTTGCAACAGCAGGGAGTGACCGTGAAGTCGCTCTTTTTGGATGCCACGACCGAAACCTTGCTACGCCGCTACTCCGAAACCCGGCGCAAGCACCCGCTTTCACAAACCGCCCCCGAACAAGGGGAACAGGATGCGCGGCGGGCCTTGCTCGAGGCGATTGAGCTGGAACGTACGCTGCTGGCCGACTTGCGCGAACAAGCCCATGTGATCGACTCCAGCATCATCCGCCCGGCCCAGTTGCAGGCCTACGTCAAGGCCTTGATCGCCACCCCGGCACAACAGCTCACCCTGGTATTCGAGTCCTTCGCCTTCAAACGCGGTATTCCCCTGGATGCCGATTACGTGTTTGACGTACGCATGCTGCCCAACCCGCACTACGAACCGGCACTGCGCGCCCTGACCGGGCGTGACTTGCCGGTCATGCAGTTTCTGGATGCGCAGAGCGATGCGACCCTCATGCTCGAACACATCGGCCACTTTCTGGACAACTGGCTCGACGCGCTGGCGCAAGACCACCGCAGCTACGTGACGGTGGCGATCGGCTGCACGGGCGGGCAGCACCGCTCGGTCTACTTGGCTGAACGCCTGGGCCAGCGCTTCGCGGCCCACTGGGTCACCCTGGTACGCCACCGCGAAGTGCACCCCGGCCTGCAGTAGCGCCGTGCCTGCCGTCGCAGCCAATCCTGGAACGAGACCTTATTGCCGTTTTTTAAGCCAAAAAGGGCTCCAGACCCCGTGGAGTATGCGTAAGCAGCTACTGTTTTTGTAGCAGATTGCGGATCGGCGCAGGCAAACCCAGGCGCGGCCAGTCGGTGGCGGCGACCCACCGGCCTTCCCCCTGCGGCGACTGGCGCGCTGGCAGCGTGACGCGCCAGGTGTGCAGGTGCAGGTCCTTGTGCGTGAGAGTGTGCGTTTGCACGGGCAAGGCCAGCGCCTGGGCGCGTGCAGACCCGGGCAGTGCGGCCAACAGCGCTGCCTCGCTGTCAAACAGGGGCAGGCAGTACAGCCCGGCCCAGACGCCGGGCGTTGGCCGGGGATGCAGCCACACCGCGCCGGCAGGTGTTTGGGCCCACAAGAGCCAAAGCGATTGGCTTGATCGGCGCAACGTGCGGCTGCGCACCGGAAAGCGCTGCACATCGGCTGCCTGGTGCGCGGCGCACAGGGCCTGGACCGGGCAGCGCCCGCACTGGGGGTTGCGCACCAGGCACACGGTGGCACCCAGGTCCATCAAGCCCTGGGTGTAGCGGGGCATGTCGGCACCGGCCGAGCGCCCGGCAGGTAGCAGCGCGGTGGCCTGGTCCCACAAGGCATGTACGGCGCGCGCCTGGGCCAAGTCCCCTTCAAAGCCCAACAGCCGTGCCAGGACGCGCCGCACATTGGCGTCCAAGATGGCCACACGCTCACCGTAACACAGCGAGGCAATCGCCGCCGCCGTGGAGCGCCCAATGCCGGGCAAGGTCTCCAGCACTGCCGCCGAGCGCGGGAAGTGTCCCCCATGCTCGCGCACCACCACCTGGGCGCAGGCATACAGGTTGCGCGCGCGGCTGTAGTAACCCAAACCGCTCCACTGCGCCAAGACGTCATCCAGCCTGGAATGAGCCAGGCTGTGCACGTCGGGAAACCGAATCAGAAAGCGGGTGTAATAGTCCCGAACGGTGGCCACCTGGGTTTGCTGCAGCATGACTTCAGAGAGCCATACCCGGTAGGGGTCTTGCGTACCTTGCCATGGGAGATCGTTGCGACCGTGCAGCTTTTGCCAATCCACCACACGCCGGGCAAACGGCGCATCACCGCGGGGCACGTTCAGGCGAACTCGATATCCACAGCGGTCGAACTGGCTGCCTGGTTCGAGCTGATCAGGTAATCGGTGAGCTCGATGAGCTTGAGCTCCACTTGCTGCAGCGCGGCTTCCTGTTGCTCGATGTCCTGGATACGGTCGTCCAAACCACCTGCGGCCTGCTGAATGCGGTCTATCGCCTCCATGCGACGGCCAAAGTTGCGCCGACGCTCCCGCAACTGGGCGTCGAGCTGCGCGGCGGCCGACTTGCTCCACATCTCGACATCCGCCAAGGCGGTTTCGTGAATGTTGCGCAAGCGACTGGAGAGCGCGCGCACCAGGCGATCGGCGAACTCGGGCTGTGCCAGCTTGAAGGCGTTACCCAGGCTCAGGTACTGCACATGGCTGCGCTCGACCATGCCCAGGTCTTTCAGGTACTGCGCCATTTGGGGCTCAGTTGGTGCCTGCAGGGAAAAACCGTGTTCGCCATTGAGCTGGCGGAAGGTGGCAGCCAGCATGGTCTGGATTTCACTGCACAAAGTCTGCACGCGCTGCATATTGGCGCGCAGACGGTCAAAGGTTTCACCATAGGCGCGCTTGACGCCAATCTTCAGTCCCTTTTGCAGCAACGCCTGGTTCAGTTGTGCCATTTCTTTCTTGAGCGCGCTGGAGCCCAGAATGCCAAAGACCTCACGCAAAAGCTTGAGGTGCACCGAACGCACGGCATGGATCTTGGCACCGCTCAGGTCGAACTCGGCCTGTTCATTGGCAATGCGCGAGCGCATGTGTTTGATGACCGTGATGTTCTTGCCCTGGAGCGACTTCATCTCGACCGTTTGCTCGGTCAAGTCACGTTTGCGGATGTTGATGACCCGTTCGGTCTCCTTGCGCAGATCGTAGATTCCTGTGGCGATGGCATGACCCAAAATGGCCTGGCGTTGCCCCAGCACGCCGGTGCCCAGGGCATCTTCCAACACGGGCAGGTTGCTGCGCTGCAACAGCTCGTCATCATCAGTCACCTTACCCACCAGGCCTTTTTGTGCCGACACGGCCAGCACGCGCTCAACTGGCACACCCAAGATCTCGGCGGTGCTGGCACGCTGGCGGTCTACCTGGTCTTGGATCTGCGCAGGCGTGCTGAGCGCATCCCACAAGGTATCGATCTTGTTCAGAACCACCAAGCGCGAATCGGGCGCATCGGTTTCGCTGGCAAGGTGTTCGCGCCAGATGGACAAATCCGATTTGGTGACACCGGTGTCAGCCCCCAGGATAAACACCACGGCTTGGGCCTGGGGAATCAGCGAGACCGTCAGCTCGGGTTCGGCACCGATGGCATTCAAGCCCGGGGTATCGAGAATGACCAATCCCTGCTTGAGCAATGGATGCGCAATGTTGATCAGGGCATGCCGCCATTTCGGTACTTCAACCATGCCCTGCGCATCGGTGGGAGGGTTGTCCTCAGGGGATTGGGTGTTCCAGAAGCCCAAGGCCCGGGCCTCGTCCTGCGACACGCGTCGGGTTTCCGCGACCTTTTCAAAGGCCGAGGCCAACTGCTGGGGGTTGTTCACATCCAGGTCGATACGAGTCCACTTTTCAGGGACCATGCGCCATTCCATGAGCGCCTGCTTCTGCAGCCGGGTTTCAATGGGCAGCAGGCGCAGGCACGGGGGAACATCCGGGTCATAGCCCATTTCGGTCGGGCACATGGTGGTGCGCCCGGCGCTGGCTGGCATGATGCGGCGCTTGTAGCCGGCAAAGAACACGGCATTGATCATTTCAGACTTGCCGCGCGAAAACTCGGCCACAAACGCCACCATGACCTTGTCCGAACGCACCTGCGTACCCAGGCGACGCAGGCGCTCCTCCACTGCTGCATCCAGCAGCTCGTTGTCTTTCAACCACTCCGACAGCAGCTTTAAACGCAGCGCAAATTCGCGCCGCCATGCGCCTAGTTGGTCGAATTGATCGTTGAACGAAGTAGCCACAGTGTCCCCTTTAGCTGCCCAATATAGCACTGCAGCCCAGGCAAGCGCTTACCGTTTCTGGCAGTGTGGGCAGAAATAGGTGGAGCGTTGCC
>JAYRUL010000132.1:0-6241 GCA_041919095.1 Rhodoferax sp.
GCGTACACGCCACCTGAGCGCCCACGGGCTTGGGTGTGAAGGCGATCACGGTCCCCGCCAGAAACAAGCCAAAGCTCGTCGCGCCGACAACAATCTCATGGCCCTGCGGCCGAACCCACATGTGGAAGTCGGCATCGAACAGGTAGCCGTCCGGAATGTGTCCGCGAAAAACCAGATCGCTCATGGGAGTGCCACCGCTTGGCCACTGAAGGGCGGAAGAGAGCGGGAGTCGAACCCACCAAGGATCGCATGGCGACCCCTCCCGAATTTGAAGTCCGAGCGCCCCACCGGGGTGCGATCTCTTCCGTTCATGTGGTCCATGATCTGATGCTGGCGCCAGGGCGCAGGCAGTGTGCATCGCGCAGGCGGCGAGTGTAGCCCACGCGATCAAAGAACTCGAGGATGTGAATGGCCACTTTGCGCCCGCCGCCGATGGCGTCGCGCAGGTCGGCCGCACGCACTCCCCCCGGACGCGTACCGAGGTCCTCCAATATGGCGGCCAGCATGCCCACGGCCGCCGCGCTGAAATAGTGGTCATGGGCCACCGGGTACACCTGCCCCACGCGCGCCGCACGCTTGAGCAGTTCGCGCACCCGCCCCTCGCTGACACCGGTGGCATTGGCGATCTCACGCACGCGTGGCGGGTTGAAACGAACGGCCTCCAGCAAGGGCTGCAGCGTGCGCCAAAGGTCTGCATCGCTTGCATTCAGCTCGGCACGGTGCGTTGGCAGGTGCAGCCAGTTGCCCTGCGCCTGGAGACGGCCATCGGCCAACAACTCCGCCACCAAACGATCGAACGCGGGGCGACTCAGGGCGGCCAGGCTCAGGCGGCGCAGACGGTCGCGCTCCACACCCACCATGTCGGGCGCACGTTCGTGTTCGGCCCTGGCGGCTTTCAGCACACGCTCGCCCAGATCCTTCCAGTGCGCGGGCGAGAAACCCACCGCCTGTACGCCTTCTCCCACACGCACCAGTGCGCAGGCGTCCCACAGCGCCTGGGCGCTGGGAGCATCCAAGTGGCGGTTGAGGGCAAATCGATGCAGATCCAATCCAGCAGGGTGGCGCTCCAGGGCCTGGGCCAGCGCTTCGCGCGGATCATGCTGACCCAACGCGCGCAAATACGCCAGGTGGCTGGCCGCGCGCTTGTGCCGGGTGGGCGGAAAGATGTCGAGCACCTGCCCACCCCCCAGGCTGCGCTGCGCCGACACATCGCGCAGGATGAACCGATCGCCGTGCAGCGCCCCCACGGGGCGCTCCAGCAACAGTTCGGCCAGCATGGATTCACCTGGGGCCAGTGTGTCGCCCTCCAGCAGCGCGATGCGCGCCACCACGTCCTCGGTTCCCACGTGCAAGTGCGCCTGTGTCCAGTGTGCCAACGGCGCCTCGCTGGGCAACAGCCGGATGCGCGCATGCAGACTCCGCACAGGCGCGTGCAAGGCGCTGTCAAGCACCCACATGCCGCGGGCAATGTCTTCCTTGCCAAAGTCACCCACCAGATTGAGGGCGATGCGCTGCCCCACCTGACCGGTCTCGCTGGCACGGTCCTGCGCGTGGATATTGCGCACCCGTGCGCGCCAGCCCGGCGGCGAAATGCACACAGTGTCGCCCACCCGCACGCTGCCCGCAAACGCCGTGCCAGTGACAACCAGGCCCGCTCCCGCAAGGTGAAAGGCACGATCGATGGCCAGGCGAAATTCCCCGCTGGCCGGGCGCGCCAGCGTGGCCAATGCGGCACTTTGCAGGGCCGCCGTCAGGGATGCCACACCCTCACCCGTCTTGGCCGACACGGGGAACACTGGGGCACCGGCCAACGCCGTGGGAGCCAACAGCGCGGCGATTTCCTGCTGCACCGCAGCCCGTCGCACGGCATCCACCGCATCGATTTTGGTCAGCGCCACGGCGCCGCGCGTCAGGCCCAGCAAATCGGCAATGGCCAGGTGCTCACGGGTTTGCGGCATGGGGCCGTCGTCGGCGGCGACCACCAGCAGCACATAGTCAATGCCTGTGGCACCGGCCAGCATGTTGTGCACCAGGCGCTCGTGGCCGGGCACATCCACAAAGCCCAGGGATCCATCGCTGCTGTAGGCGTAGCCCAGGTCCAGCGTGATGCCGCGCGCCTTTTCTTCTTTCAGGCGGTCGCAGTCCACGCCAGTCAACGCCTTGACCAACGTGGTCTTGCCATGGTCGATATGACCTGCGGTGCCGACGATCATGCAAGCACCGCCTTGAGCGAGCCCAACTGGGCGACGAAACGGGCTTCGTCCGGGACCTCCAGACAGCGCAGGTCGAGGCGGTAGGCATCATCGTGCACGTAGCCGATGACGGGCGTGGGCAGCGCACGAAAAGCAGCCTCCAGGGCCAGCAAGGCCTTGCCCGGCTTTTTGCCGGCGGGGCGCAGCACCAACGCCGCAGACGGCAGGCGCTCGATGGGCAAGGCACCGCTGCCAATCTGACTGCTGCAGGGCTGCACACTGACGGTGGCGAGCCCCCCCACCGCCTCCTGCACAGCCGGGGCGATGCGCTCGGCCAGCGCGGCAATGTCTTGGACCGGCCGGGTCAGCAAGCGCAGGGTCGGCAAACGCTCGCACAGGCGATCGGGATCGCGGTAGAGGCGCAGCGTGGCTTCCAGCGCGGCCAGCGTGGTCTTGCCGACCCGCAGGGCGCGCTTGAGCGGGTTCTTCTTGATCTTCGCAATCAGGTCCTTGCGCCCGACGATCAACCCGGCCTGCGGGCCGCCCAGCAGCTTGTCGCCCGAGAAGGTAACGATGTCGGCACCGGCGGCAAGGGCCTGCTGGGGCGTGGGCTCGGCGGGCAGCCCCAGGGCGGCAAAGTCGGTCAGCGTGCCGCTGCCCAGATCGACGACGAAGGGCAGTCCCGCAGCGTGGGCGATATCGGCGATGGCTTTTTCCTCGACCGCCTTGGTAAATCCGACGACCGCATAGTTGCTGGTGTGCACCTTCATCAGCAATGCGGTCTTGGGGCCAATGACCTCCTGGTAGTCCTTGTCGTGTGTGCGGTTGGTGGTGCCGATCTCGACCAGCTTCACCTGTGCCCGGCGCATCACATCCGGTACGCGAAAGGCACCGCCGATTTCGACCAACTCGCCACGCGACACCACCGCCTCCTTGCCCTGGGCCAACGCGTTGAGCGTCAGCAGTACGGCGGCGGCGTTGTTGTTGACGATGGTGGCGGCAATGCCCGGGTCGCCGCCCGCCACCAGTTCGGCCAGCAGTTCGGAAACCAGATCGTCTCGGTCGCCACGCCCACCGGATGCGAGGTCGTACTCCAGCGCACAGGGTGCACGCGCCGCGGCCACCATCGCCTCGATAGCGGCTTCAGCCATCTGAGCGCGACCGAGGTTGGTGTGCAGCACGGTCCCGGTCAGGTTGAAGACGGTGCGCAACCTGGCGCGGCCCGCTGCGTCGGCACGGTAGCCGATGGCCGCGTACAAGGCCGTTTCATCTGGCAGGGGCAGGCCTTGCTGAAAGCCCTCGCGGGCGGCGGCCAGCTCCGCACGGACGCAGGCGGTCACCAGCTGGCGGCCGTGGACGTCGATCAGGTCGGGGAGTTGCTGCAGGACGCGGTCAACGGCAGGAAGGCGGCGAATGTCGTTCATGGCTTTCACCCGGACCGGGCAGAAAGTGAATGGGAAGGGAGCGTCTCATGGTGGGCGCTGGCTCAGGATTGCCCCGGCACAAACAGCAGATTCGGCCCGCCGCGCGCAAAGCCTGCGTCGTCGAGCAACATGTCCAGCGCCAGGCTGGACAGGTCGTCGGCGGTCAGGTCGGCACCGGCGCCCTGGTCGAGGCGCAGCAGCTTGAAATAGCTGTGGCACTCGTCGCAGCTTTCGGCTTGCATCGGGCCCTTGTCGCCTTCAATGCTGTGGTAGCCGACCCGGTCTTCACCCGCGCCGCAGGCCAGGCAGCTGGCGCGGGTGACGTTCCATTGCGAGCCACACAGCGAACACTGGGCATAGCGCAGGCCACTCACGTCAGCATGGGCGCCGATCACGCTGCCCACGGGCAGGCTGCCGCAGGCCGGGCAAACGTTGCGCACGTCCAGCGGCGCATAGGCCTGCGCTGGCAGGCTGGTCACGAGCTTGACCCAATAGACCTGCAGGGCCGCCGCCAGCAGCGGGTAGTAGCGCGTTTCGGGGCCGGAAAAATCGGTGTCGAGAATGTGCTCGGCCATGGATTCAAGACGCTCTGCGGGCATTGCACGCAGGTCCGCCAGCAGCGCTGCGATGGAAGCGTTGGCCGAGGGCTCCAGGGCGTCGAGCACATGGTGCAGAGCGACGTGCCAGGCTGCGTCGCGTGGCAGGGACTGCGCAGCCAGCGGCGGCATGCCGTGCGCGCGTGCGCGCTCCAGGGTTGCAGCGTCGGGCAGCAGCGGCGCATCGAGCTGTTGCAGCGCCGCATGCTGCGCACCTGCCAGCGCGCCCATGAACTGCAGGAATTCGCCCAGCGCGTGGCCTGGCGCCAGTTGCTGCAGCCGCTGGGCGCGCTGGCTGAAATGGGTGGCCGGGCTGGGCAGGATCAAGGTGGGCGGTTGGCTGGCGCCGGTGGAAATCGGTATGGTGGCTTGCATGGTGCGAAGGAGGAAAAGGCCGCAGCGCCACTGGGGGACGCTGCGGCCTGTGCGGGCTATTTGCCGGAAACCTCACGGTACCACGCGCGGTGGTGCTGTTTGGCCCAGGCACGGGTGACGGTGCCGTACCACATGGCGCGGATCGTCCCCTTGACCCAGATGGCGGCGTACACGTGCACCATGATGAGCGCAATCATCAGGGCGGCCACGGCGGCATGCACCACCACGGCCACACGCACCACATTGACGTCGAAGCCGAAGTAGGCGCGCCAGATCAGCACGCCCGACACGGTGATCAGCAGCATGCACAGGGCAGAACCCCAGAACATGGCTTTCTGGCCGCCGTTGTACTTGCCCTGTTCGGGCATGTTGTGGTCGTCGCCGTTGACCATTTCGCCCGCGCGGGCCAGCCATTCCTTGTCGGCCGCCGTCATTTTGTTCAGATGTCGGAAGCGGAAAAACAGCCCCAGGAAGGACACCGCCATCAGCACCCCAATGAAGGGGTGCAGGATGCGGGTCCAGACCGGGCCGCCGAACAGCTGCGTCAGCGGGAAGAACGCCGGATGGAAGAAGGCCAGGCCGGAGAGCGCCAACAAAATGAAGCTGATGCCCACCACCCAATGGTTGGCCCGTTCGGACGCGTTGTAGCGTTGCAGGTCTTTCGGATCGCGGATCATTTGGATGCCTCCTGGTCTTCACGTTCGATCTCGTCCTCGATCTCTTTCGAGACCTCGTTCGGGCCCTTGGTGACGTAGTGGAGCAGGCTGCCCAGCGCCACCCCGGCCAGTGCCAGCGTGGCCAGGGGCTTGGTGGCACCTTTCCACAGCTCCACCATGGGGCTCACGCCGGGGTTTTCCGGCAGATCGGCGTACAGCTTGGGCTGGTCGGCATGGTGCAGCACGTACATGACGTGCGTGCCCCCCACGCCTTGGGGGTCATACAGTCCCGCCTTCTCGAACCCGCGTTCCTTGAGGTCCGCGATGCGCTGGTCGGCATAGTCCTTCATGTCCTCCTTGGCACCGAACTGGATGGCGCCCGTCGGGCAGGCCTTGGCGCAGGCCGGGGCCTGGTTCACGGCCACACGGTCCGAGCACATGGTGCACTTGTAGGCCTTGCTGTCCTTCTCGGAAATGCGCGGCACGTCGAACGGGCAGGCCGTCACGCAGTAGCCGCAGCCAATGCAGTTTTCCTGGTGGAAATCCACAATGCCGTTGCTGTACTGGATGATGGCGCCCGGCGCCGGGCAGGCCTTGAGGCAGGCCGGCTCGGCGCAGTGCAGGCAGCCGTCCTTGCGGATCAGCCACTCCAGCTTGCCGTTCTGCTCGGTCTCGGTGAAGCGCATGACCGTCCACGCATCGGCCGACAGATCGACCGGGTTGTCGTAAACGCCGACGCAGTTGCCCACGTCACCGCGGATGTCGTTCCACTCGATGCAGGCTGCCGTACAGGCCTTGCAGCCGATACAGGCGGACACGTCGATGAGTTTGGCGATCTCCACGGTTTCCCGGGCCTGGGTGGACGGTGTGGTCGTGGCGGAGCGCTGTTTGATGTCTAGCGATTGCAATGGCATGTCAGCTCTCCCTCACGCTTTCTCGATGTTGACCAGGAACGCCTTGTACTCGGGCGTGTGGGTGTTGGCATCGCCCACGGCAGG
>JAYRUL010000133.1:0-6161 GCA_041919095.1 Rhodoferax sp.
CCGAGGTGCGCCTGCGCGAGCAACTGGCATTGCAACCGGGGCAAGGGGAGTTGCTGCTGTCGCGCGAACTGCGCGAGGTCAGCCAGAACCACGACGCCCAGGCCGTGGTGGTGGGCACCTATGCAGTGTCAGGCGCCATGGTCTATGTGAGCCTCAAGCTGGTCAGCCCCCAGGGCAACCAGGTGGTGGCCGCCACCGACTATGCGCTGCCGGTGGACGACAATCTGCGGGGCTTGCTCCGGGGGCGTTGATGCTGTTTTGCTTTGGGTCAAGCAATCTTCCCTGATTCCGCCGGGGGATAGCCCAGGGTCCGTGTGTTCTGGGCGCTGCTTACAATCCAGAAACACTTGGCGCCCCTTCTTCCTGCGGGCCGCCTTCGCCTTTTTGGACCGCACCATGTACCACCACACCCCCTTCGCGCTGGCCCTGGCTGCCGCCCTGTGCGCCCCGCTGGCCCAGGCCCAGCCCACCGGCCGCCTCAACGACACCGGCCAGGCCCTGTGCTACGACGGCGCCACGCTGGTGGCCTGCACCAGTGCCAACACCGGCGACGGCGCCACTTACCCCCGGCAAGACGGGCGTTTTGGCCGCGACCGCGCGGGCATGGCCAAGGTGGGCGGCGGCGCGGCGGGGTTTGACTTCACCCGCCTGTGCTGGAACGGCGACGCCGAAGGCAGCGGCACCTGCACCGGCACCCTGGTGGCCAACACCAGCTCCGCCAATCCCAGCGGCTCCCCCAGCACCGACTGGGCCTGCACCAAGGACAACCACACCAACCTCATCTGGTCGTTGCAGACAATCCCTGGCATCAACTGGAACAATGCCACCAGCACTGCGGGTGGCAGCCCCATCGCCGCGCACAACGCCGCCACCCGTTGCGGCTTCGCCACCGGCTGGCGCGTGCCCACACGGCGCGAGCTGTTGTCCATCGTGCACCACGGCGCCTATTCCCCGGCCATCGATGGCGCTTACTTTCCAGCCACGGTGGGCAGTTGGTACTGGTCGAACGACAGCTACGCGCCCTACCCGGCCTTCGCCTGGCTCGTCGACTTCAACAATGGCAACACCAACGCCATCTTCAAGGCCAACCCCTACCATGTTCGGCTTGTGCGCAGCGGACAGTGATTTGGCCCTTTGAAACAGGCACATTGCGCATGGCCCGGTACAGCCACCTGCCCATTTGGAAAGCCGCCATGGATTTGGCCGTGCACCTGGAGCATGCGGTGCGCCGCTTTCCGCGCTACCACAAATACAGCCTGGGGCAAGACCTGCGCCAGTGCGCGCGCCGCCTGTGCCGCCTGATCACCCGCGCCAACGAGGCGCGCATGCCCCAGCGTGCCAAGGTGCTCGACGAGCTGGTGCTGACCGTGGAAGACATGAAAACCCTGCTGACCCTGGCGCAAGAGACGCGCGCTTTTGGCAGCTTCAACGAATTCGCCGTGGCTGCCGACCTGGCCGTCAGCCTGGGCAAACAGAGCGGGGGGTGGCGGCAAGGCGCTGCGCGCAAGGCGCGGCCCGAAGCTGCGGCCCGAGATGAGCCGTGACGCAGCGCGTGCCCAAGTTCACTGTGCGCCCCAGCCACCCGGCACCTGCCGGGTATGAGGATGCCCCACCTCCTACCGAAGGGATGGAGGGCGGGCCGCCGGCCTTGGCCGGCACGAAGCGCTGGGGCCAATATCTGGGTGGGCCAGAGGGTGGGGCAGCCGCCGCACCCCAGCGCCCAACCCGGCCAACGCCTGGAACGTCAACTTCAACAATGGCAACACCAACGCCAACAACAAGACCAACACCAACCATGTTCGGCTTGTGCGCAGCGGAGCGTGAACCCGCGGGAACCCATCCGCCAGAGTGCGCCAGCGACCCTGCGCCCTTTGGCCTGCACGCCCTGTGGCGGGCCTACCGGGCCTGCCGCAAGGGCAAGCGCCACACCCGCGACGCCCAACAGTATCAGGCCCGTTTGCTGGACGGCCTGGTACAGGCGCGCGACGCCTTGGCCAGCGCAAGCTGGCGCCCCTCCCCGCACCTGTGTTTTGTGGTGGACCAGCCCAAGCGGCGTGAAATCCATGCCGCCCCTTTTGCCGACCGCGTGGTGCACCACCTGCTGACCGAGCGCCTGGCACGCCTGTACGAGCCCGTTTTCATCCACGACAGCTATGCCAACCGCAAAGGCAAGGGCACGCTGGCCGCGGTGGACAGGCTGCAGCAATGCATGCGCTCGGGCGCGGCAGGGCAGGCCCAGCCCGGCCAGTGCTATGCCTTGCAGCTGGACATTGCCAACTTCTTCAACCGCATCCACCGGCCCACGCTGTTTGGTCTGCTTCAGCACCGCCTGGTGCGCGCGGTGCGCCGCCAGGGCCTGGCGCCCGATGAGGCACGCACGCTGCAAACCCTGTGCCGCGCCCTGCTGCAGGCAGCGCCCACCGAGGGCGTGCGCCGCAAAGGCCCGCCCGCGCGCTTTGCCGCCGTGCCACCGCACAAGCGCCTGGCAGAGCAGGAGCCTGGGCGTGGCCTGCCCATTGGCAACCTGACCAGCCAGTTTTTTGCCAACGTGTACCTGAACGAGCTGGACCAGTTCGTCAAGCACCAGCTCAAGGCACGCCACTACCTGCGCTATGTGGACGATTTTGTGCTGCTGCATCCCGACCCCGTCCAGCTTGTGGCCTGGCGCGATGCCATCGAGGCCTTTCTGGCGCAGCGCCTGGGTCTGGCACTGAAGGAGCGCAGTACGCCCCGCCACGTATCGGCCGGGGTGGATTTTTTGGGCTACATCGTGCGCCCGCACTACCGCCTGGTGCGCCGGCGCACCGTGCGGCGCATGCACCGCGTGCTGGCGCATTTTGCGCAGCGCCATGTGCACCCACGGGGCATGGTGCTGCCCCGCGCCGCCCGCGAGCGCCTGCGTGCCCAGGTGGCCAGTTACCGGGCGCAGTTGTCCCATGCGGCCAGTGCGCGTCTGTGGCAGCGCACGCTGGGGCGTTTTCCGTGGCTGGCCCACCTGTTTGCCCATGCGGCCGTGCCGCCGGGCGGCGGCCCGCTGCAACCGGCCTGGGTGCCTGCCAGCGTGACGGGTGTGGCCAGCCAGTACCGTTACTTTGCACGCCGCCACCCACAGGCGCTGGTGTTGATGCAGGTGGGCAACCGCTGGGTGCTGCCCCAGGCGGGCAGGCCTGTCCCTGGTGCACTGCCGGCGCATGCCTGCGAAGTGGTGCCCGGCCTGGGCGGGTGCCATGTGTGGCGCCCCAGCGCCTTGCCCGGCCTGCGCCAGTGGCTCAAGCGCCAAGGCCTGGCCCATGTGCTGGTGGCGCAGGACGGGCACTTCAAAACCGGTTTCAAACGCCGTGCCCTGTGGCTGGCCTGGCACCCCCAGCCGCCTGGGGCCGTGGCGGGTGGACTGCCTTCCTCTTCCTCTTCCTCTTCCTCTTCGTCTTCCTCTTTTCAAGGTGTTGCATGAATCGCTTTTTCCCGCGCCCCTGGCTTGCCGGCCTGCTGTGCGCCCTGGCCCTGCCAGTCTGGGCCGCTTTCACCGACAACGGCAATGGCACCATCACCGACACCAGCACCGGCCTGGTGTGGGACAAATGCTCGCGCGGCCAGGTGTGGGACAACACCACCCCACCAGGCACCTGCACGGGTGCGGCCAGCACACACTCCTGGGCCGCTGCCCTGGCCGAGGCCACCGCGGCCAACAGCGCCAGCCACCGGGGCCAGGCCGACTGGCGCCTGCCCAACCGCACCGAGCTGGAATCCTTGGTCAAGATCGATGCGGTCGGCCCGGCGATCGACGGCACCTATTTCCCGGCAACGCCCAGCAATTGGTATTGGACATCGACCACTTATGCGCCCAACCCGGCCGTCGCCTGGTTCGTCGACTTCAGCTATGGCTTCACCAACGCCAGCTACGAGTCCAACACCTTCCATGTTCGGCTTGTGCGCAGCGGACAGTGGTTTGGCGCTTTCGATGCCCTGGATGTGGCGGCGCCGGTGCTCAGCGCCATGGGCGTGACCGGCACCACCAGCACCGCCACCACGCTGCAGGCCACCAGCAACGAAGTGGCCACGGGCTACTGGATTGCTGTGCCACAGGGCAGTGCGGCGCCCACGGCGGCGCAGGTCAAGGCCGGGGTGGGCTATGGGGCCGTCACCGTGGTGGCGGCGGGCAACGGCGCCATGGTGGCGGCAGTGCAGCGCAGCTTTTCCGTTGCAGGCCTATCACCCAGCACCCCCTACACCTTGTATCTGGTGGCCGAAGACGGCAACCCCAACCTGAGCACGCCCCCAAGCAGCATCGACGTCACCACGCTGGCCCCGGCCGTCAACGGCGCCTGCGGCGGCGACCACGGCATGGCCGTGCTGGCAGCGCCGTCGGCCAGCCTGTGCAGCGCGGGCGTGGCCGGCAGCGTGACCAGCGCGGCCGCAGCCTTCACCTGGAGCTGCGCGGGCACCGGCGGCGGCAGCACCGCCGCCTGCAGCGCCCCGCGGCAATACAACGTGACCCCCACGGCAGGGGCGGGCGGCAGCATCAGCCCCGGCAGCGCCCAGGCGGTGACGTACAACGCCAGCACCAGCTTCATGGTCACACCCAGCAGCGGCTATGGCATCAGCACCGTCAGCGGCTGCGGCGGCAGCCTGGCGGGCAACACCTACACCACCGGGGCGGTCACCACAAACTGCACGGTGAGCGCCAGCTTCAGCCTGCTGCCGCCCAGCACCTACCCCATCCACATTGCTGCCAGCACCGGTGGCGACGTGGTGTGCAGCCCCAACCCCGTGCCGCATGGCAGCAACGCCACCTGCACGGCCACGGCCCACACGGGCTACCGCTTCACGGGCTGGGGTGGCAGTTGCAGCGGCAATACCAGCCCCTGCACACTGACCAACGTGACGGCGGCCACCAGCGTGTCAGCGCAGTTTGCGCCTGCGTCGGCGCAGGCCATCCCCACCCTGGGCGAGTGGGCCATGCTGCTGCTGACGGGGCTGATGGGGCTGGGCGCCATGGTGGCACTGCGCAGGCGCTGAGGTCTGACCGGTGGCGCCCAGGGCGCCGCCGGTGCGTGATAAGGTTGCGCGATGCTCAGGTTCTTCGTCGTTTTTGTGGCCACCCTGCTGGTGCTGTTTCGCCTCGACATGCTCGATGTCGTGCAGCGCACGGTGGTCGCCCCCTGGTCGGACTGGCTTGCCGTGGTCAGCGCCCTGTGCATGGCGCCTTTTGACGCCGACGTGGTGCATTCCGGGCGCCTGCTCTACAGCCAATCGACGGGGTTTGCCGTGTCCATCGAGGCGGGGTGCAATGGCATCGAGGCCGCCATTGTGCTGGTGGCGGGGGTGCTGGCCTTCCCTTCCACCTGGGTGCAAAAGGCCTGGGGATTTGCCATCGGCTTTGGGGCCATTCAGGTGGCCAACCTGTTGCGCATCATCAGCCTGTATTACCTGGGGCGCTGGAACATGCAGTGGTTCGAGTTTGCCCACCTCTATCTGTGGCAGGCCCTGATCATGCTCGATGTGCTGGTGGTCTGGCTGCTGTGGATACGCTGGGTGGGTCGGCAAGCCGCCCAGACGCGCACCCCTTCAGCGGTGGCCCATGCGATCTAACTCCCTGACCCTGTTCCTGCTGCTGTCCGTGGTCGGGCTGCTGTGCCTGATGCCGGTGTGGTACTTCTTCCTGGCGCCCTGGTTGGCCGAGCCGGTGTTTTTCCTGGCGGGCAAGCTCGTATCGGACACCTTTCACTGGGTGGTGACCTACCGGCTCACGGATACCCAGGCCACGCTGCTGACCAGCCTGCAGTTCATTGCAGCGCCAGGGCAGGGCAGGTCGGGGGCATTGGCGCCGGTGGCAGACTACCGCGTGCACGGCTATGGCCTGGTGCTGCTGTGGGCCATGTTGCTGGCCTCGCGCCCTTCTGCGTTGCTGCGCAAGCTGCTGCTGGGCACCGTGGCCATGCTGGTGTTGGCGTCTGTGGCGGTGGCGCTGCAGTGGCTCAATGACGTGTTCAATCGCTCGGGCGCCCATGTGCTTGCGCAAACCCGCGCGTCGGCTTGGTTGGTGGAGGCGGTGGCGTTTGGGTTTCACTTCCACCTGTTCATCTTCACCGCGCTGGCGCCCGTGCTGTTGTGGGTGCTGATGAACCGCGCGTTTGTGCAAGCTTTGTGGAGCCAGGCCACCA
>JAYRUL010000134.1:0-6130 GCA_041919095.1 Rhodoferax sp.
ATCAACCAGCCGCTGGACCAGGACACTGCCATGATCGTGGTGGAAGAATTGGGCCATAAAGCCGTCGTTGCCGCCCTGGATGACCCCGAAGCGTTTACCGATGACGAGGTGTCCCAGCAGTCGGCCGAGGCCTTGCCGCGTGCCCCGGTTGTCACCGTGATGGGCCACGTGGACCACGGCAAGACTTCGCTGCTGGATTACATTCGTCGCGCCAAGGTGGCAGCCGGTGAAGCCGGTGGCATTACCCAGCATATTGGCGCTTATCACGTGGAAACGCCACGCGGTGTCGTCACCTTCCTGGATACACCCGGACACGAGGCCTTTACTGCCATGCGCGCCCGCGGCGCCCAGGCGACCGACATCGTGATTCTGGTCTGTGCAGCCGACGACGGTGTCATGCCCCAGACCAAGGAAGCCATCAAGCACGCCAAGGCAGCTCGCGTACCGGTTGTGGTTGCCATGACCAAGGCCGACAAGCCCGAGGCCAATGTCGAGCGCGTCAAAGCTGAGTTGGTGGCCGAGGAAGTGGTTCCCGAAGAGTTCGGAGGCGAATCTCCCTTTGTATCGGTTTCATCCAAGACCGGTATGGGCATTGATGATCTGTTGGAGCATGTCTTGCTCCAGGCCGAAGTGCTGGAGCTCAAGGCTCCGGTTGATGCGATGGCCAAGGGATTGGTCATTGAAGCCAAGCTTGATAAGGGCCGTGGTCCGGTGGCCACCATTCTGGTGCAGTCCGGAACGCTCAAGACCGGTGACGTGGTGTTGGCCGGGCAGACCTACGGCCGCGTGCGTGCCATGCTGGACGAAAACGGTCGCAAGATCGAGTCGGCCGGGCCTTCCATTCCAGTGGAAATCCAGGGTCTTACCGAGGTACCCCAAGCGGGCGATGAGTTCATGGTGCTGGCCGATGAGCGCCGCGCCCGTGAAATCGCCACCTACCGCGCCGGCAAGTTCCGCAACACCAAGCTGGCCAAGCAGCAAGCGGCCAAGCTGGAAAACATGTTTGCCGACATGACAGCTGGTGACGTCAAAACGCTGCCGATCATCATCAAGGCGGACGTGCAAGGCTCGCAGGAAGCGCTGTCGAGTTCCTTGCTCAAGCTGTCCACCAACGAAGTCAAGGTGCAGGTGGTCTACGCTGGCGTGGGCGGTATCAGCGAGTCCGACATCAACCTGGCCATTGCGTCCAAGGCGGTCATCATCGGTTTCAACACCCGTGCCGACGCGGGCGCACGCAAGCTCGCTGAAGGCAACGGTGTAGACATTCGCTACTACAACATCATTTACGACGCGGTTGACGAGCTCAAGGCGGCCATGTCGGGTATGTTGACCCCGGAGAAGAGGGAAGAGGTCATTGGTATGGCCGAGATCCGCACCGTATTTGTGGCCTCCAAGATCGGTACCGTGGCCGGGTGTATGGTCACTTCGGGCATGGTCAACCGCAGCGCGCATTTCCGACTGCTGCGCGACAACGTGGTGATCTACACCGGCGAACTCGATTCGTTGAAGCGCTTGAAGGACGATGTGCGCGAGGTCAAGGAAGGCTTCGAGTGCGGTATCAAGCTCAAGAACTACAACGAGATCAAAGAAGGCGATCAGCTGGAGTTCTTCGAGGTCAAGGAAATCGCCCGAACTCTATGAGCCCCCACGCTCCTCACTTCGTGTCCTGCGCTGCCCCCCGGGGGGGGCGTCGCCCGCCTTGGGGCGGCCCGGCGGCGTGCGGAGCCCGTTCATGAAAAAGAAGTCTTCCACTCCCAACCGCGGTTTTCGCGTAGCCGATCAGATCCAGCGCGATCTGACCGAGCTGATTGCGCGCGAGCTCAAGGACCCGCGGGTCGGGATGGTGACCATTCAAAGCGTCGAGGTGACACCCGACTACGCCCATGCCAAGGTTTTCTTTAGCCTGTTGCAGGGCGACCCTGAGTTGTGCGCGCAGGGCCTGAACCAAGCGGCCGGGTTTCTGCGCAACGGTTTGTTCAAGCGCCTGCATATCCACACCGTCCCGACCCTGCATTTTGTCTTTGACCGCACGCCCGAACGCGCCGCCGACATGAACGCACTGATCGCACAGGCCGTGGCCTCGCGTTCCAAGAACGAGGATTGACATGCATACCACCGGGCAACCCCAGGGTGCTCCGGCTCCCGTGGGAGAGCCGGGGTTGCCAGCGCGGCCAGCGAGAACACGTATCGTGCGCCGCCCCGTGCATGGTGTGCTGTTGCTGGACAAACCCCTGGGTCTGTCAAGCAACGATGCCTTGCAGCGGGTGAAGTGGCTGTTGCGCGCAGAAAAAGCCGGACACACCGGCACGCTCGACCCCTTGGCCACCGGGGTGCTGCCGCTGTGCTTTGGTGCAGCCACCAAGTTCAGCCAACTGCATCTGGATGCCGATAAGGTGTACGCAGCCACAGCCTTGCTCGGCACGACCACCCGCACGGGCGATGCAGAGGGTGAAGTCGTTTCGGTGCGCTCCGTCCAGGTTTCTGCCGCCGATGTGGAGCGGGTGCAAGGCCAATTCTTGGGCACGATTCAGCAAACCCCACCCATGCACAGCGCCCTCAAGAAAGACGGCAAGGCGCTGTACGAGTATGCGCGTGCGGGCCTGGAAGTGGAGCGTAGCCCACGTACTGTTCATATTTATGCATTAAATATGGCTCTAGACATCGTGGAACAAGCGCAAGCAGCTATCAATATGATAGTGAATTGCAGCAAGGGAACGTATATCCGGACCTTGGGTGAAGACATTGGGAACGCGTTGGGTTGTGGCGCACATCTGACGCGTCTGCGCCGCACCCGCACGGGATCGTTTGACCTGTCGCAATGCCTCACCCTGGCTGCACTGGAGGCGATGACCGAAACCCAGCGTCTGGCCTGTTTACAGCCGGTCGACATATTGCTAGAGGGTCATGCGACTGTCATGCTGGGCGACGACGATGCGGGGCGTTTTCTCAGTGGCATGCGACGCCGTGGCCCCTGGCCCGACGCCGATCGCGTGGCCGTTTATGCCGGTCAGCCGAACACCTTGCTGGGTACCGCCCGCGTACGCGCAGGAGAGCTGATTCCCGTGCGGCTGTTGAGCCCGGTGGAGATCGATCAGATCCGCAACCAACCGCAACCGCTCGACAACGACCCAGCGCGACCCGAACATTGATTTCATAGAAAGCGAACCATGAGTAGCACCCAAATCCGCAACATCGCCATCATTGCCCACGTGGACCACGGCAAAACCACCCTGGTGGACCAATTGCTGCGCCAGTCTGGCACCTTCGCCGCGCACGAGAAAGTCGTGGATACGGTGATGGACAACAATGCCATCGAAAAGGAACGTGGCATCACCATCCTGGCGAAGAACTGCGCCGTGAGCTGGCAGGGGACCCACATCAATATCGTGGATACACCCGGACACGCGGATTTTGGTGGTGAGGTAGAACGTGCCCTGTCCATGGTGGACGGCGTGCTGTTGCTCATCGACGCGCAAGAAGGCCCCATGCCCCAGACCCGCTTTGTGACCAAGAAGGCTTTGGCCCTGGGCCTGAAACCCATCGTCGTGGTGAACAAGGTCGACAAGCCTGGTGCCAATTGCGACAAGGTCATCAACGCAGCGTTTGATCTGTTCGACAAATTGGGTGCCAACGACGAGCAACTCGACTTCCCCGTGGTGTATGCCTCGGGCATCAATGGCTGGAGCTCGATGGAGGAGGGCGCTGCCGGTGAGCAGTGGGGTCCGGACATGTCGGCCTTGTTCAACACCGTCCTCCAACACGTACCCGCCAACTCTGGTGACCCCACGGCCCCCCTGCAACTGCAAATCTCCGCGCTGGACTTTTCCAGCTTCGTCGGACGCATCGGGGTGGGGCGCGTGAGCCAAGGCACTATCAAGCAGGGCATGGATGTGTTGGTCATGGAAGGGCCGGACGGCAAGGCCTCCAAGGGCCGCATCAACCAGGTGCTGACGTTTCAGGGCCTGGACCGCATGCAGACACCCGAAGCCGGCCCGGGCGACATCGTGCTGATCAACGGCATTGAAGACATCGGTATCGGCGTGACCGTGACCGATCCCAATAATCCGAAGCCCTTGCCCATGCTCAAGGTGGACGAGCCGACCTTGATCATGAACTTCTGCGTCAACACCTCGCCGCTGGCAGGCCGTGAGGGCAAGTTTGTCACCAGCCGCCAGATCTGGGACCGCCTGCAAAAAGAACTGCAGTCCAACGTGGCCTTGCGCGTGAAGGAAACCGACGAAGACGGCATTTTTGAAGTGGCCGGCCGGGGCGAGCTGCACCTAACCATCCTGCTGGAGAACATGCGCCGCGAAGGCTATGAGCTGGCGGTTGGCAAGCCGCGTGTGGTGTTCAAGGACATCGACGGCGTGCGCCACGAGCCCATCGAAATGGTTACGGCCGACATCGAAGAGCAGCACCAAGGCGGCGTGATGCAGGCCCTGGGCGAACGCAAGGGCGAATTGGTCAACATGGAGCCCGACGGCCGCGGGCGGGTGCGTCTGGAATACCGCATTCCGGCGCGGGGTTTGATTGGTTTCTCCAACGAATTCCTGAACCTGACCCGTGGTACGGGCCTGATTGCCAACATCTTTGACAGCTACGAACCGCACAAGGGCGACATCGGCAGCCGCAAGAACGGCGTGCTGATCTCCATGGACGACGGCGAGATCTTCACCTACGCGCTGGGCAAGCTCGATGATCGTGGTCGCATGTTCGTGCGCGCCGGTGACCCGGTGTACGAGGGCATGATCGTGGGTATCCACAGCCGTGACAACGACCTGGTGGTGAACGCCACCCGTACCAAGCAGCTCACCAACTTCCGTGTCTCGGGCAAGGAAGACGCCATCAAGATCACGCCGCCGATCGACCTCACCCTGGAATACGGCGTGGAGTTCATCGAAGACGACGAACTGGTGGAAATAACGCCCAAGAGCGTACGACTGCGCAAGCGCTTCCTGAAGGAACACGAGCGCAAGCGCGCTTCCCGAGAGTAATCCTTCCAGGATGAAGCTGACCCACAACCGCGCAGCCCTGCTGATGGTCGCGGTGACCCTGCTGTGGTCCACCGCAGGCGTCGTGACGCGCCATCTGGATGCGGCGCGCAGCTTTGAAGTGACCTTTTGGCGCGCCTGCTTCACAGTCCTCACCCTGTTGCTGGTGCTGCCCCTGGTGCGGGGGCGTCAGGTGTTTGCGGCCATGTTGGGCGCTGGCAGGGCTTTTTGGCTGTCAGGCCTGTGCTGGAGCGTGATGTTTACCGCCTACATGGTGGCACTGACGCTCACCAGCGTAGGCAACGTACTGATTACCATGGCGCTGGGCCCGTTGATGACGGCGCTGATGGCACGTGCGTTCATCGGCCATCGCATCCCCGTGCGAACCTGGGTCGCCATCGCCGTAGCGGGCGCCGGTATTGCCTACATGTACGGTGCCCAACTGCAGAGCGAGCAGATGGTGGGCACGCTGATCGCCTTGTGTGTGCCCCTGGCCGGAGCAACCAACTGGACGGTGACGCAACACGCACATGCCAATGGCTCCGATGTCGACTTGGTCCCGGCGGTATTCGTGGGGGCAGTCCTCAGTGCTGCGATCACGCTACCCCTTGCGTGGCCCTTGCAAGCCACTCGCCACGACCTGGGTTTGCTGGCCTACCTGGGCGTGTTCCAGCTGGCCATACCCTGTGTCTTGTCGGTGGTTTGCGCGCAGGTGCTGAAGGCACCTGAAATCTCGTTGCTGGCGCTGCTGGAAGTGGTTTTTGGCATTCTGCTGGCCTGGGTTGGTGCGGGAGAAGCACCCGGCGCAACCGTGGCTGTTGGCGGAACCCTGGTGATAGGTGCCCTGGTGGCCAACGAGTTGCTGGGCTGGAGACAACGGAGTACTTTGACATGACGCAATCTTTCACGACCGATGTACACGCCGCGGTTCAGGGGGGTATCGGCCTCATCACGCTGAACCGGCCCAAAGCGCTCAATGCCCTGTCCTTGCCCATGGTGCAAGCGCTGCTGGCCACCCTGCGAGCGTGGAAAGACGACCCGGCCGTATTTGCGGTGGCTATTCGCGGCACCAACAAGACCGGTGTGCCAGGCACCCCGGAAAGCTACTTTGGCAACTTTTGCGCAGGCGGCGACATCCG
>JAYRUL010000135.1:0-6117 GCA_041919095.1 Rhodoferax sp.
GCCATGTTGGCGCATCCCTGGCGCTCCAGCGCCCGTGCGCGGGCCTGCACGCTGCGGGCCTGCACGGCAGCGCTGCTCTCGCCCGCCGGCGCGTCCAGCAACTCGTCTTGCGCCAGGGCGGGCACCTCGACGTGCAGATCGATGCGATCCATGAGGGGTCCGCTGAGCTTGGCCTGGTAGCGGGCCACCTGGTCCGGTGTGCACCGGCACGACTGGCGCGCGGAGCCGAGATAGCCACACGGGCAGGGATTCATGGCACCGAGCAATTGGAACCGAGCCGGAAACTCACACCGCTGTGCGGCACGGGCAATGGTGATGGTGCCGGTTTCCAGCGGTTCGCGCAGGGCCTCCAGGGCCGCGCGCGCGAACTCGGGCATCTCATCCAGAAACAACACCCCGTGGTGTGCCAGGGAGATTTCTCCGGGGCGCGGCGGCGACCCCCCACCAACCAGGGCCACGGCGCTGGCCGAGTGGTGCGGATGGCTGGTGGGGCGCTGTCCCCAGCGTTCAATGGCAAAGCGCCCGCACAGGCTGGCGATGGCGGCGCTCTCCAAGGCCTCGTCGCAGGACATGGGGGGCAAGAGCCCGGCAAACCGCTGGGCCAGCATGGACTTGCCCGAACCGGGTGGCCCGACCAGCACCACGCTGTGGCCTCCGGCTGCGGCAATCTCTAGCGCACGCTTGGCACCGGCCTGGCCTTTGACATCGCCCAGGTCGGGGACGTGCTGCGCGGTTGCCGGGATTTCTGCGCGAACCGCAGTCCAGCCGGTGTTCGCGGGCGCACCGTCTGTATCCGGCGCATTGCCAGCTGGCAGAAACTGCTGCACCACATCGAGCAGATGGGGCGCCCGGTACACGCTGGCTCCCGGGACCAAGGCTGCCTCTTCCGCGTTGCCGGGAGGCAGCACCAGATGCCGTGCGGGGCCGCCCGAACGCAAGGCCAAGGCCATGGCCAAGGCTCCACGCACGGGTTGCAAGGCGCCGGTCAGGGACAGTTCTCCGGCAAATTCGTACGGTGCCAGGGCTTGGGCGTCGATTTGACCGCTCGCCGCCAAGATGCCCAGCGCAATGGGTAAATCCAGCCGTCCAGAATCCTTGGGCAAGTCTGCAGGAGCCAAGTTGACGGTAATGCGTTGGTTGTGGGGAAACGCGAGTCCGGCGTTGAGGATGGCGCAGCGCACGCGCTCACGGGCTTCTTTGACTTCGGTATCTGCCAATCCCACCAGTGTGAAACTGGGCAAGCCATTGGCCAGATGCACTTCAACGGTGACACGCGCAGCTGCAAGCCCCTGCAATGCGCGACTTTGCACCAATGCCAGTCCCATATTCACTCCCTCCCTCTAAATTGCACCGCAAAGAGGCTTTTCGCCCCGAAAACGCACCCATTGGGTGCATACTGTTTTTACATACAGTTATCGTAGCGCGAATTCTGACGCTTGGGTAGCCCCACGGGACTCTGGACCGGGAAACAGGCGGTGGCACACATCCTGCTAAGCAGGGGTTGTCCCCCAACTTTCCATTTGCCGGAGCCTCACCATGCGTTCTATTTCCTCTTCCCTTCTGGTCTTTGCGTTGAGCACGTTGTCGGTTGCTGCCTCAGCACAGACAGCGCCTGCGTCATCGCTCAGTTTCAACGTTGGCGTCACCAGCGACTACCGCTACCGCGCCATCTCGCAGGCCTCGTTCAAACCCGCGATCCAGGCCGGTGTGGACTTTGCCCATGCAAGCGGCGTCTACGTAGGGGCCTGGGCCTCCAATGTGAGCTGGATCAAGGACTACGTGGGGGCCACCGATGGCACCACCGAAATTGATCTGTATGGCGGCTACAAGGGCGAGATCACGTCCGGTGTTGGCTTTGATGTGGGTGCCATCACCTACCAGTACCCCGGCAATACCGCCGACCGGGTGCTGGCCAATGCCAACACCACCGAGTTGTATGCCGCCGTGACCGTGGGCGCTTTCACCGCCAAATACAGCCAAAGCACCAGCAATTTCATGGCCAACACCAACAGCGAGGGCAGTCGCTATCTCGAACTGGCAGCCACGTTCGACCTGGGCGGTGGCTACTCGCTCACGCCCCATATCGGTCGCCAGACGATCCCGAATCAGGCCGGCAACGCGGGGGACTACACCGACTATGCGCTCACGCTGGCCAAGGACTTTGGCAACGGGCTGACCGGGTCGCTGGCTTTCGTCACGACCGATGCCAAGGATGCGTTCTACAAGGTAGGCACCTTTGACAACCTGGGCAAGAGCGGCGCGGTTGTGGGTGTCAAGTACACGTTCTGAACTCTTTTCAAGGAATGACCATGAAACTTGTGACCGCCATCATCAAACCGTTCAAGCTGGACGAAGTACGCGAAGCCCTTTCCACCATTGGCGTGCAGGGGATCACCGTCACCGAGGTCAAGGGGTTTGGACGCCAGAAGGGACATACCGAGCTGTACCGCGGTGCCGAATACGTGGTGGACTTTCTTCCCAAGGTGAAGATCGAGGCCGCCATCGACGACAACCTGGTGGAACAGGTGATCGAGGCGGTCGAAGGAGCCGCGCGCACCGGCAAGATCGGCGACGGCAAGATTTTTGTGTACGACCTGGAGCAGGTCATTCGCATCCGCACCGGTGAGACCGGCAACGAAGCCCTTTAACCCATGGACCCATTGAACGGAACTGCCATGAAAAAACTCCTTCTCTCCTTGGCCCTGGGCTTGGGCCTGCTCGGTGCAGGCCATTTCGCCCTGGCTCAAACGCCTGCGGCAGCGCCTGCCAGCGCAACGGCTGCAGCAGAAGCCCCCGCAGCAGTGCTCACTACCACGGCAGCAGTCGCTGCACCAGCGGTCGCCGCAGAAGCGGCGCCTGCCGCAACGCCCGCGCCTGTACCGAACAAAGGCGATACCACCTGGATGATGGTGTCCACGTTGCTGGTCATTCTGATGGCCGTACCGGGCCTGGCCCTGTTCTATGGCGGCTTGGTACGCAGCAAGAACATGCTGTCGGTGCTGATGCAGGTGATGGTCACGTTCTCGCTGATCGTGGTACTGTGGTTCATCTACGGCTACAGCCTGGCCTTTACCGAGGGCAATGCGTTCATCGGGGGCTTGGACCGCTTGTTCATGAAGGGGGTGTGGGACAACGCCGCAGGCACTTTTGCCAATGCCGCGACCTTCAGCAAGGGCGTGGTTATCCCCGAGATCGTATTTGCCGCCTTCCAGGCGACCTTTGCCGGTATTACGTGTGCCCTCATTGTGGGGGCCTTTGCCGAGCGCATGAAGTTCTCCGCCGTGCTGGCTTTCATGGTGTTGTGGTTTACCTTCTCCTACGCCCCCATTGCCCACATGGTGTGGTTCTGGATGGGCCCGGACTCCTACACCGCCGCCAATGTGGTGGACGAGATGAACAGCAAGGCCGGCCTGATCTGGCAGTGGGGCGCGCTGGACTTCGCTGGCGGCACCGTGGTGCACATCAACGCCGCCGTGGCCGGTTTGGTCGGTGCCTTCATGGTGGGCAAGCGCGTGGGCTACGGCAAGGAAGCCATGGCGCCGCACAGCCTGACACTGACCATGGTGGGTGCATCGCTTTTGTGGGTGGGCTGGTTTGGTTTTAACGCCGGTTCCGCACTGGAAGCCAACGGTTTTGCCGCACTGGCCTTCATCAACACCTTCGCCGCCACGGCCGCCGCCGTGCTGGCCTGGTGTGTGGGGGAAGCGTTGCTGCGCGGCAAGGCTTCCATGCTCGGTGCCGCATCCGGCGCGGTAGCGGGTCTGGTGGCCATCACGCCTGCGGCCGGGAACGTCGGTATCGGTGGCGCGCTCATCATCGGGTTCATCTCTGGCTTTGCCGGCCTGTGGGGTGTGAACGGTCTCAAGAAGTTGCTAGGCGCGGACGATTCGTTGGACGTGTTCGGCGTACACGGGGTGTGCGGCATCCTGGGCGCACTGCTGACCGGTGTATTCAACAGCCCGAACTTGGGTGGCCCCAGCGCCGTCGGCGATTGGGTCAGCGCCAGCATGATCGCTGCCAACGCCTACAGCATTGCGGGGCAGGTCTGGACCCAGGCCAAGGCGGTCGGCTTGACCGTGGTTTGGTCTGCTGTGGTGTCGCTCGTGGCGTTTTTCATCGTTGACAAGACCCTGGGTCTGCGTGTCAGCGAAGAAGACGAACGCGAAGGTCTGGACATCACCAGCCACGGCGAGACGGCCTACAGCCGCTAAACCCTCCATTTGCGTTCTCACAGGTAAACAGCGCCTTGGGAGCCGTGCCGCCCTGACGGGTAGCATGGCTCTTTTTTTTTGCCGGTGACAATGGCGATCATGACCAACCAAACGGAACTTACGCTTCCAGCACCCATCCTTCATTTGGATTGGCAGCCTGTGGCTGAACATCTATGCGAGCTGGGCGAGTCGCCTTTTTGGCACCCGGCGGAACAAACCTTGTACTGGGTGGATATTGCAAAATCCCAACTCCTTCGTACCAATATCTATATGGGAACGGTACAGGTTTGGGACCTGCCCAGCGAGCCGGGTTGTATGGCACCCGCGCAGCAAGGTGGGCTGGTCCTGGCCCTGCGTGACGGTGTCTACCGCGCCGATGCCTGGGGCGGTGCAATGCGCCGTATCGCCACACTGCCGTATGACCCAGCGTCCGTCCGCGCCAACGACGGGCGCTGCGATTCGGAGGGACGCTTCTGGGTCGGCAGTGTGGACGAGACGAAAACGGCGGGCGCCGCAGCTTTGTATTGCATTGACGCCCGCAAGGGCGATGCCCAGTGGTCCTGCCACGCAGAAGGGGCTCTCACGGCAAACGGCCTGGCGTGGAGCCCCGACCAGCGCACGCTGTACTGGTCCGATACGCCGCGCCACGTAACCTTTGCCTGGGACTTCACGCCCGATGGCCCTTTCCTGCGCAACCGCCGCGTGTTCCACACGTTTGCTCCCAAGCCCGACGGGTGGCAGTTCACGGATGCACACTACCGCGGTCGCCCAGACGGTGCCGCCGTGGACCAAGCAGGCTATTACTACGCCGCCATGTACGAAGGCGCGCGATTGTGCAAGTTTTCTCCGGACGGGCAATTGGTGGCCGAGATTCCAACGCCGGTGCAATGCCCGACCATGCCGTGCCTGGGCGGCGAAGATGGCCGCACCTTGTTCCTGACCAGCGCCCGCAAGGGACGCAGCGGCGCCGAGTTGGTGCGCTACCCGCTTTCGGGAGCCGTGTTCCAGACCCGTGTCGAGGTTGCGGGCACCCCCGTGGCGTTCTTCAAAGACTAATGCCTCGGCGCGATCCGGCTGGGCCGCGCGCGGCTAGGGTTTGGGAGGAGACGACGCGTGACCCGCGTGGTGGTTGGCACCGGGCATTGAACCCAAAAGCTTGGCGTCAACATCGCGAAAGGCGATGACGCGTCCGCCCCGTTTCTGGGCAAATTTCGCGGCGGCTTCGGGGGACTGAAACGCAGGGAAGTTCCCGTTTCGCATGGGACCCAGCGCGTTGGATCCCTGCACATACCACGCGGAGACGGCGTCGATCCACTGGCGGTTGGAGCTGTCGGTTACGTAGCGAGCAGCAATGGACTGCTGGTTGCGCCCAGGGCTGTACCGTTCGGGACTCTGCAGATACTGAAAGAGCGACAGGGGCGAATCGAAGAACTGGGCATCCCCGTTTTGAAAGATCACCTGCGCAGCCCATTCGGGTGCGCGGGCTGGGAACATGCCACAGACCGGGCAACGTGCGTCGGCTGGTATGGGTCGCGGGGCCAGCAGCGGCAAACCCAAAGCAGGATCGTAAGGGGAGGGCGGGGCAACGATGCAAATCTCCCCGTCCACTGGCGCGACTAGGGAGCTACTGGCTGCGGGCATTGCGTTGCGCCAGCCCCATCCGATGGCGGCCATTGCCGCGACGGTGGTGCCGAGGACCAGCGCGATGCCAGCGCGCGATCTCGGCAAAGGCAGACGATGTCGCATGATGAGCCCGCTGGACCGGATTCACATCCTGGCGTCGTGCAGCGCGCCGCCGCTCAGGTCCACCATGTCGGCCTTGATGTCGCCAAAGCGCAGCACCTTGCCGCCGAACTCGGTGGCGAACTTGGCAGCGTCGGCCTCTTGGGCAAAGCTGCCGATGGTC
>JAYRUL010000136.1:0-6097 GCA_041919095.1 Rhodoferax sp.
ACCTGGCCATGATCAAGGCCATGGGCGTGAAGATCGTGCTGGTGCACGGCTTTCGCCCACAGGTGAACGAGCAATTGCAGGCCAAGGGGCACCAGGCCAAGTATTCACACGGCATCCGCATCACCGACTCGGTGGCGCTGGACTGCGCGCAGGAGGCCGCGGGCCAGCTGCGCTACGAGATCGAGGCGGCGTTCAGCCAGGGCCTGCCCAACACGCCCATGGCCGACTCCACGGTGCGCGTGATCTCGGGCAACTTCATCACGGCGCGGCCGGTGGGCATCGTCGACGGCGTGGACTTCGAGCACTCGGGCCTGGTGCGCAAGGTGGACGTGGCGGGCATCCAGCGCGCGCTCGACATGGACGCGCTGGTGCTGCTCTCGCCCTTTGGCTTTTCGCCCACCGGCGAAGCCTTCAACCTCAGCATGGAGGAAGTGGCCACCTCGGTGGCCATCGCGCTCAAGGCCGACAAACTGCTGTTCCTCTCCGAGGTGCCGGGCATCCGCACCCACCCCGAGGCCCCCGAGGGCGAGGACAACCCCATCGACACCGAGTTGCCCCTGGCCCAGGCCAAGCAGCTGCTGGCCCGCGTGCCCGCCAGCCAGCGCCCCACCGACACGGCCTTCTACCTGCAGCACTGCGTGAAGGCGTGCCAGGGCGGCGTGGAGCGCAGCCACATCATCCCGTTCGCCGTGGACGGCGCGCTGCTGCTCGAAATCTACGTGCACGACGGCATCGGCACCATGATCGTGGACGAGAAGCTGGAGGAACTGCGTGAGGCCACGGCCGACGACGTGGGCGGCATCCTGCAGCTCATCGAACCCTTCGAGAAGGACGGCACGCTGGTCAAGCGCGACCGCACCGAGATCGAGCGCGACATCGCCAACTACACCATCATCGAGCACGACGGCGTGATCTTCGGCTGCGCCGCGCTCTACCCCTACCCCGAGGCGCGCACGGCCGAGATGGCCGCCGTCACCGTGTCGCCGCAAAGCCAGGGCACGGGCGACGGCGAGAAACTGCTCAAGCGCATCGAGCAGCGCGCGCGCAACCTGGGACTCGAATCCATCTTCGTGCTCACCACGCGCACCATGCACTGGTTCATCAAGCGCGGCTTCGTGCAGGTGGACCCGGACTGGCTGCCCGAGGCGCGCAAGCGCAAATACAACTGGGACCGGCGCAGCCAGGTCCTGGTCAAGAAGCTCTGAAGCCCTCCCGCGCCGCCGCCACGGCACGCGCCACCTGCGCGATGGCGGCGTCGCGTTGCACGGGCGCGGCAATGGAGCGCGTCAGGTAACAGGTCACCAGCACCGGCGCGGCGCCGCCCGGCGGCCAGAGCACACCGATGTCGTTGGCCGTGCCGCTGTCACCGGCCGTGCCCGTCTTGTCGCCCACCGTCCAACCCGGCACGCCAGCGCGCAGGCGCTGGTCACCCGTGCTCGTCGCCACCAGCCAGCGCTGTAGCCAGGCGCGCGACGCGGGCGTGAGCGCATCGCCCAGCACCAATTTCTGCATGGTCCGCAGCATGGCCTGAGGCGTGGTGGTGTCACGCGGGTCACCCACGGCCGCCTCGTTGAGCGTGGGCTCGTTGCGGTCCAGCCGCGTGGTGGCGTCACCCAGCGAGCGCACGAAGGCCGTGAACCCCGCTGGCCCGCCATGGCGTGCCAGCAGCACATTGGCGGCGGTGTTGTCGCTCAGGCCCACGGTGGCGGCGCACAGCTCGCCCACAGTGAGCCCGCCGCCCTCGCCCGCGCGCGGGCCACTCACGGGTGAATAGGGCACCAGGTCCGCCACCGGGTAGTGCACGCGCGCATCGAGCCGTTCCTTGCCCTGGTCCACCAGCGCCAGCATCCAGCCCGCCAGCACCAGCTTGAAGGTGCTGGCCATGGCGAAGCGCTCGTCCCGCCGCCAGCCCAGCGCCAGGCCCGTGCCGGTGTCCAGCATGGCCACGCCCAGTCGCCCCTGCGCTGCATGCTCGATACCGGCGAGGGTGTCGTTCCACCGCTGTACCGTGACCCCGCGATTCGCGGCATGGCCCACGCCAGCACAACCGCCGAGGGGCACGGCCGCAGTGGCCATCAAACCCCAGAAAAACTGCCGTCTTTGCATGTGAAATACCAATGGATGAAAGCGAAGATCCGGACGATACAGAAGCAAAACCCCAAGCACCATCGACAATAATCACTGCAAAACCCAAGAAAAACTTATTCATTTCCATGCACCTGCCGCTCAATGCCCTGCGTGCGTTCGAAGCCTCGGCACGCCACCTGAACCTCACGCGCGCGGCCGAAGAACTGCACGTGACGCAGACCGCCGTGAGCCAGCACATCCGCAAGCTGGAAGAGCGCCTGGGCAAGCCGCTGTTTCGCCGCCTGCCACGGGGGCTGGCACTGACGGACGAAGGCCAGGCGCTGCTGCCGGTGGTGGCGGAATCGTTCGCCAACCTGGCGCGCGCTCTGGAAAAATTGGGCGACACCCGACCGCGCGAGGTATTGACCGTGGGCGCGGTGGGCACCTTCGCGGTGGGCTGGCTGCTGCCCCGGCTGCGCGACTTCCAGCAAGCCTGCCCCTTCGTGGACCTGCGCCTGCTGACCCACAACAACCGGGTGGAAATGGCCGGCGAAGGGCTGGACTACGCGATACGGTTTGGCGATGGCGCCTGGCATGGCACCCAGGCCGAACGCATCATGGATGCACCCTTGTCCGTGATGTGCTCGCCCGCGCTGGCGCAGGGCCTGCGCACCGTAGCCGACCTGGCCCACCAGCCCCTGCTGCGCAGCTACCGCACGGATGAATGGAGCACCTGGTTCCAGGCCGTGGGCGTACCCTGCCCCATGGTACGCGGCGCGGTGTTCGACTCGTCCCTCACCCTGGCCGAGGCCGCCGCCCAGGGCGCGGGCATGGCCCTGCTACCGGCACGCATGTTCACACGCGATTTGCAGTTGGGCCGACTGGTCCAGCCCTTCGCGCAGGAAGTGCACCAAGGCGCATACTGGCTCACGCGGCTGCAGTCCCGTCTCCCGAGCGATGCCATGACGGCCTTCCGCGACTGGTTGATCGCCCAAGCCCGTTCCGGCAGCCCAGTCCCAGCCACTTAGCCGCAAGAGCCACGCATACTGCCCCCGACGGGATGTGCCGAGAAACAAATGGCTACAGCCATGCCAAAGGCAGGCATAATTCCAAACATGAAGTTGCCAAGAACCTTTTCCGCGCTGCGCCTGTGGGTGCTGGCTTGGTTCATGGCATCGCTCGGCGTGGCGATCGCCTCGCCCATCGTGCATCCGCAACCGATCCAGCTCATCTGCTCCAGCACCGGCACCATCATGCTGCTCATGCAGACCGATGACGGCACGGTGGAGAAAATGGGTTTGTCGGGCATGGACTGCCCGCTGTGCTCGCCTGCAGGCGCACCGCCAGTCACCGCCATCGGCACGGTGATCCCTCCCCTCCCCCTGGCACACGCGCTGCAGCCCATAGCGGCCGCACGCATCGCCGCCGCCACCGCCGCGCCGCTACCGGCGCGCGGCCCTCCCTCGCTCTCCTGACCACTGTCCGTTCCGCCCCCGCGCCACGCACCATGGCCGTGGGCCCATGTGTCCGCGCCGGCGCGTGCCCGCTCGACGCCACCCGATGCACACGAAGGGCCGGCTGACAGCACGGGCGCGACGCTGCGCCACCCGTCAGAGAGAGTTTTCATGATCCGTTCCACCACACCCGCCCGCGTGGCCGCCACGCGCGCGCACGCCCCCTCGTTCACCCTTTCGCCCCTCTACGCCAGCCTGCTGGCGGGCCTGGCACTCGCGCCCCTGGGAACCGCCGCACAAAGCAAAACCGCTGAAGCCCCCACCCTGCAAGCCGTGGAGGTGGTGGACTCCGTGCCCACCCCCAACGGCCGCATCAACCTCGACACCCCGGTCGAGACCGGCAGTCGCCTGGGGCTGACACCCCGCGAAACGCCCGCCTCCGTCACCGTGGTAGACCGCGCCACCATCGAGGCCCGTGGCGCCCAAGACACGCAGGAGGTCCTGCGCGCCATCCCCGGCGTGACCGCGCACAACGCGCCCGGCAGCATCGGCGTGAGCTACCGGGGCTTTGGCAGCGGCTCCATCGGCCAGATGTTCAACGGCATCAGCGTGCAGTATTCGATCGCCGCGCGCCCGGTGGACAGCTGGATCTACGACCGGGTCGAGGCCATTGGCGGCCCGTCGAGCTTCCTGTTCGGCTCGGGCGCCGTGGGTGGCTCGATCAACTACATCACCAAGACCGCCGATCGGCACGATTTCACCGAAGGCCAGTTGCGCCTGGGCCAGAACAACCTCAAGGAGGTTTCGCTGGGCCTGAACCGGCGCATTGCCGGCAGCGACAACGCGGCCGGCCCGCAGCATTTCGCGCGCATCGACCTGAACCATCGCGATGCCGGCCACTGGGTGGAAGGCATGCACACGCGCTCCACGCAACTGGCCACCTCGCTGCTGTCCGACCTGGGCGGCGGACTCACCCACACGCTGGCCTACGAATACCAGAACGAACACGTGGACCGCCCCTACTGGGGCACGCCGCTGCAGAACCCGGTGGCGGGCGAGCTGCGCATCGATCCGCGCACGCGCTTCACCAACTACAACAGCGCCGATGGCCTGTACGCCCAGCACGTGCAGTGGCTGCGCTCGGTCACGCAATGGCGCGCCTCGGACGCCCTGGAGCTGCGCAACACGTTCTACGCCTACGACGCGCTGCGCGACTACCGCAACGTCGAGACCTACCGCTTCAACGCCGCCAACACCCAGGTGATCCGCTCTGGTGCCTACCTGCAGCGCCACGACCACGAGGTGGTGGGTGACCGCGTCGAAGGCACTTACAAGAGCCGCATCGCCGGCCGCAAGAGCGACTGGGCCTTCGGCCTGGACGTGAGCGTGAACCGGCAGACGCGCTTCCCCAACAGTGGCTCGGGCACGGTGAGCACGGTCGATCCCTACCAATTCGCCACGGAGAACTTCTTCGACATCCCCGGCATGGTTCCGGGCTTCAAGCCCGACCGCGACAACAAGGTCACCACCACGGCGCTGTACTTGGAGAACCGCACCGCCGTCGCGCCCCGGTTCAACCTCATCACCGCGCTGCGCCACGAACGCATCGACCTGGACCTGACCAACCGCCGCACCATCACCGCCGCCATGCCCGCCACCTACAGCCGTGGCTACAGCCCGACCACGGGCCGCATCGGCGTGGTCTGGGACATCGCTCCGGGCGCCAACCTCTATGCACAGTATTCCACCGCCGCCGACCCACCCTCGGGCATCCTGTCCACGGCCTCGTTCGCCGACGTGATGACCAACAGCGAACTGACCAGCGGCCGCCAGGCCGAGGTCGGCAGCAAGATCGACTTCTGGGATGGCAAGGGCACGGCCACGCTGGCGCTCTACCAGATCACGCGGCGCAACATCGCCACGCAGGACCCGAACAATCCGGGGGTCACCCTGCTGGTGGGCGAGCAGTCGGCCCAGGGCGCCGAACTGTCGGTGGGCCTGCGCCCGTCGCCGCGCTGGCAAGTGCAGGCCAATCTGACGCATGTGGACGCGCGCTACGAGAGCTTCATGCAAGGCGGTGTGTCCCTGGCTGGCAAGGTGCCCACCAACACCCCGGCCACGGTGGCCAACCTCTGGGTGGGCTACGCCATCACGCCCCAGCTCCAGGCCAGCGCCGGCGTGCGCCACGTGGGCAAGGTGTACGCCAATGCGGCCAACACGCAGTGGCAGTCGGCCTACACGCTGCTTGACCTGGGACTGGCCTGGAAGATCAACAAGACCAGCACGCTCACCGGGCGCATCCGCAACGCCACCGACCGCGTCTATGCCGCCAACCTGAGCAGCCAGGCCTACCTGGGCGCGCCGCGCACGGCCGACGTGACGCTGCACGTCGCCTTCTGAGGCACCGGAGGCCATCATGGTGCATGCCAAACGCTGGCTGTTCCTGGTCCACCGCTGGCTGGGCGTGCTGCTGTGCGCCTTTTTCGCCATGTGGTTCATCTCGGGCGTGGTGATGATGTACGTGGGCTATCCCAAGCTCACCTCTGCCGAGCGACTGGCGCACCTGCCCGCCCTGC
>JAYRUL010000137.1:0-6066 GCA_041919095.1 Rhodoferax sp.
GTTTAACGGATTGTTAATTGCTTATCGCCCTTCAACAATCCCTGCCAACCCCGATCCACTTTCAAAAGGAAAACTGATGCAACCCGACAACGCCCGCGTTCTGATCCTTGGAGCCCGTGGCCGCCTGGGTGCGGCCGTGGTGCAGGCATTCGCCAACGCCGGTTGGCACGTCGTGGCCCAAGGCCGCGCCCGCGTTACCCCGCCGTCGTCGCAAAACGGCATCACCTGGGTGCAGGCCAGCGCGCAAGACTACGCCAGCTTGCGCGACGCTGCGCAGGGCTGCAGCGTGGTGGTGCATGCCATGAACCCGGCTGCCTACACCACCCGCGCCTGGCAGCAGGAAGCCCCGGTGCTGATGCAAGCGGCCATTGCGCTGAGCCTGGCGCTGGACGCCACGCTGCTGTTCCCGGGCAACGTCTACCCCTACGGCCCCACCATGCCCGCACTGCTCTCCCCCAGTACGCCCCAGCAACCCGGCAACGCCAAAGGCCAGATCCGGGCCACCTTGGAGCAGCAATTGCGCCACGCCTGCCAGACGCAAGGCCTGCGCGCCGTGCTGATCCGCGCGGGCGACTTTTACGGTGCCGGCACCGGTTCGTGGCTGGACTTGGTCATTGCCAAGAAGCTGGGGCGCGGCCATGTCACCTGGCCCACCACGCGCAACATCGCCCACGCCTGGGCCTACCTGCCCGATCTGGCGCAAACCTTCGTGCGGGTGGCCCAGAGCCAGGCACAGACGCCGGCGCAGGGCCTGGAATGCCTGCACTTTGCCGGGCACACCGTCACGCGCCAGGACTGGCTGGACGCCTTGACGCAGATCGCCCGTGAACGCGGCTGGCTTGCTCCCCAGCAAGCGCCTCAGGTGCACGCCCTGCCCTGGCCGCTGCTGCGTGGGGCGGCCTGGTTCAACCCCACCCTGGCTTCGCTGGTAGAAATGCGCTACCTGTGGGAAACCCCGCACGCCCTGGACGAAACCGCCCTGGCGCAACGTATTGGCACGGTACCCGCTACCCCCTTCCTGCAGGCGGTGCGCAGCGCACTGGCGCAACTGCCGCCGCAAGCGCTCGCCCTGCCCGCGCACGCCGTCCACCCCAGTTTGTCCACCCACTAAGGAGATTGATCCATGCAACGCAGAGCCTTCATCCGCCTGGTGGGCGGTGGCATCGTCACCGCCGCCACAGCCCCCACCTTGACCGCCTGTTCCAGCAGCCTGCCGCCCGATGCCATCGCCGCCTGGCAGCCACTGCCGCCCCCGGCTGCGGGCAGCGACCCACGCCACTGGATGCTGGCGCACGCCCTGCTGGCCCCACATTCGCACAACCTGCAATCGTGGCTGGTAGACCTGCGCACGCCGGGTGAAATGCGCTTGTACTGCGACCGCACCCGCCTGTTGCCCGAAACCGACCCGCACGCGCGCCAGATCATGATGAGCCAGGGCACATTCCTGGAGCTGTTAGACCTGGCCGCGCGCCAGTTGGGGCTGCGCGCCGACATCACCCTGTTCCCCCAAGGCGTGTTCGATCCGGGGCAACGCCCGGACAACGGGCAGACCGCGCATGTGCGCTTCGTGGCCGATCCCACCATGCAGCCTGATCCGCTGTTTGGCCAGGTGCTGCGGCGCCACACCAATCGCAACCCCTATGAAACACGCGTGCCGGAAGCGGTAGCGCTGCAAGCCATCGCCCAAGCGGCGGCCGTGGCGCTACCCACCCTGAAAACCGGGTTTACGGTTGGGCCCGACCCCAGCATGGCGACCCAGCGCGCCATTGCCCAGGAAGCCTGGCGTATTGAGCTGGTCACGCCGCGCACCATACTGGAGTCGTACCAGTGGTTGCGCGTGGGCCCGGCCGAGATAGCACAGCACCGCGACGGCATTTCGGTCAACGCACCGCTGCCGCGCGCGCTGGCAGCGTTGGGGTTGTTTAGCCGCAATCAGGCACCCGGACCCGAAGACACCGCTACCACCAGCCAAATCAAGGACTTCGCCGCCAAGATCAACGCAACCCCGGCATTTTTCTGGATGGTGAGTACAGACAACACCCGTACCACACAGGTTCAGGCCGGGCGCGCCTACGTACGCGCCCAACTGGCAGCCACCGCGCACGGCCTGTCCATGCACCCCTTGCAACAGGCCTTGCAGGAATATCCCGAGCAGGCCCAGCCCTACACCGACATCCACCGCCTGCTGGGTGCCACCCAGCCGGGGCACACGGTGCAAATGTGGGCGCGCCTGGGCTATGGCCCGCGGGTCGAACCCGCACCGCGCCGGGGCTTGCAGGCGCACTTGCTGCGCGCGTGAAGCGCAATTACATGCCGTAACGCGCCCAGAGCTTTTTGAGCACGCCTGCGGCACGCATGCGCTCCAGCAACTGGTCGAGTTCCTGCGCGCTTGGGCGTGTGCCCTTGCGCACCAGGGCCGTATGGGCATAGGTTTGGTCGAGCTGGTCGGAAACGAGCAGCTGCGAAGCCGCCTGCGGGTTGGCGAACAGGTAGCTCGACAGGTAGGACTTGGTGACGATGGCCACATCGCCGCGCCCAGCCAGCAAGTTGCGCAGGCTGATTTCGCAGTCGGAACTGAACGTGATGCGGAATTTCTGGGACAACACGGCCGGATCGGCCTCGAAGTTGGCAAAACCGTAGTGGTACCCAGTAACCGCCAAAATGTGTTTGCTGGCAAGGTCTTCAAAGTACAGCTGCCCGCGCCCGCGTCCACTGCGGGCCACGAACACCTCTCCATCGCCCTGCAAGAACACTTTGCTGGCATCGACTGTCTGGCTGTCCCACCCCCACTTGATGCTTTCGAACAGCATCACCTGGTAAGTGCCCTGCGCCAGGTCGCGGTAGCGGCGGTTGGCAGAGGTACTCACCACGTGGAACTCATATTCGCTTTGGAAGCGATTCATCGCGTCCACCAGGTCGTAGGTAAGGCCGGTTTGGTTGTGCACAAAGGGCAAGAACGGATACGCTCCCACGGCAACCCGTTCGGCCGCCTGCAGCGAGCCTACTAGCGCTGCCCATGCCAGAAACACGCCGACCAGTCGGCTGCAAAAACCTGCTTTTTTCATCGTTCTGTGGTTCCGTTGCGTTACGGTTCTTCCCTTGTCGAAGCAGTATCACACCTTTATTGCGGCCCGCAGCGACACGCTTGCGCGCACCCGCCTGGCTACACTGCCACCATGAAATCAATTTATGCACTTTTTCGCTGCGCCGTGGTCGCCGCCGCGACACTCAGCACCACTGCGTTTGCGCTCGCCTCTTCGCCCCCCTTGCCGCCGAAACTGGTGGTGCTGCTGGTCGTGGACGGCCTGCCCATGCGCCAGGTGCTGGGCTACCGCGACCAGTTTGCCAGTGATGGTTTCAACCGCTTCCTGCAGCGCGGCACCGTGTTTGCCAACGCCCACTACGGCTACAGCTACACGGTAACCGGTGCGGGCCACGCCACCATGTTCAGCGGAGCCTATTCGCACCGCAGCGGCATCATTGGCAACGAGTGGCGCGACCCGGCCACGGGCGCACCGGTGTATTGCACGCAGGACGACGCCCACACCTACATCGGCCACAAGACCGCACCGCTGGCGGGCACCAGCCCCAAGAACTTGCGCGCCGAAACCGTGGGCGACGTGCTGCGCCGGGTGACACCTGCGTCCAAGGTGATCGGCATCTCGGCCAAGGACCGGGGGGCGATTCTGCCTGCGGGCCACAGCGGAGTGGCCTATATGTACATGACCGAGACGGGTCAGTTTGCCTCCAGCACCTACTACATGCAGACGCACCCCCAATGGGTGCAAGCGTTCAACGCGGCCAAGCCTGCCGATACCTACTTCAAGAAGGCCTGGACCCCGCTGTTGCCCGACGCAGCCTACCAGCGCTCGGCCCCCGACGCCCAGCCCTGGCACCGCGTGGACGGCAACGCACCCCGTCTGCCCGCCGTGATTGGCGAAGGCAGCGACGCACCGGGACCGCGCTTCTACGGCAACCTGATCGGCACCCCGTTCAGCGACCAGCTCACCCTGGACTTTGCGCGCGCCGCCATTGCGGGCGAAGCCCTCGGGCGCGGGCCGCAGACCGACATCTTGTCGGTAAGCCTGTCCGGCCATGACTACGTGAACCATGCGTTTGGCCCGGAATCGCGCCTATCGCACGACCACATGCTGCACCTGGACCGCAGCCTGCAGGCTTTCTTTGCCGACCTGGACCAACGCATCGGCAAGGACCAGTATGTGGCCGTGCTGACCGCCGACCACGGTTTTCTGGACACGCCGGAGTGGTCCCAGTCCCAGGGGCGTGCCGGTGGGCGGCTGAACCCGGGAACGACGTTGGCCCACCTGAACACGGGCTTGTCCGCCAAGTTTGGCGATGCCAAGTGGGCCATCGGCTTTTCGGCAGCGGGCGTGTTGCTGGACAGCCGCATCATGGCTGCCAAGGGCGTGGACAGTGCCGCGATCGAAACCGAGGCCCAGGCCTTGCTCATGCAGGTGGGCGGCGTGGCTGCCGTATTTACCCGCGCCCAACTGGCCAGCACCGCACCTACCGAGACGCCCTACCTGGACGCATCGCGCAAGTCCTGGTTTGCCGAGCGCTCCCCGCAATTGCATGTGGTGCTGCAACCGGGCTGGATGCTCAGCAGCTACCGCACCGGCAGCACCCACGGCTCGCCCCACCCCTATGACACCCACGTACCCATCCTGTTCTACGGGCCGCGCTGGGTCGGTACGGGCCAAGTGGAGGCCCGGGTGGAAGTAGCCGACATTGCCCCCACACTGTCGCGCCTGCTGGGCATTGCCGTACCGGCGCAGGCTGAAGGCAAGGCGCTGCCGCTGGCCGGGTCCGGGCAACGGCCCTAGCCCGGCGCGAAGGCGCTTTAGCGGTTGCTGGTCTCTACGTAGCGCTTGCGAATGGCGCGGGTGGTTCCGTCTGCCGCGATGGCGCGCAGACCCTTGTCAAACAGGGGGACCAGATCTGCCAACCCCTTGGCCTTGTTCAACACCAAGTAGGTGGGTGTCACTTGCACGGCCGGTGACAAACCCACAACGTTGTGCTGCCCGATGCGCTCCAAGCTTTCTTGGCCGACATCACGGTTGGACAGAATGGCAAACACACGACCGCGCGCAAGTTTTTCGAAGTTGGCATCGTCCTGGTTGCTTTCTTCCAGTTCGATGTCACCCTGGCTGACCATGGCCTGCATCGGTGCTGGCATCTTGAAGCCCCGGCGTATGCCAACGCGCTTGCCCTTGAGGTCGTCAAAGCTGCGAAACGAAGGCAAAGCACCTTTTTGCACAAACAGCACCAACTCGGTCAGCTTGAGCGCAACGGTGGTGTAGTCCATATAGAGCTTGCGGGCATCGGTCAGGGTATAGGCAAAGGCGCAGGCGACTTCGGTGTCGGCTCCAGACGCAATCTCGCGCTCCAGTCGCACCCAGGGCAGTAGCTTGAAATGCACTTCCAGCCCCACGCGCCGTCCGGCTTCGCGCACCGCGTCGACGTCAATCCCGCGAATGGCATCGCCGTCCGACACGACATAGGGTGCAAAAACATCGCTGTAGCAAGTGATTTCACGGGCCTGCGCCGACAACGCAATGCAGACCAGGGCGACACCAAGGCATCTCCCCAGCCAACTTTTCCAACCCGCGTTCAGGCCGAATCCTCGGCGCGTCGTGCAACAAGCCATCGCTCACCATCCCCACAGACTCCACAACCACGCGGAGTGCTTTGTGCGGCTCAGTATCTCACCATTATTTCTGCAGCCGGTCACCCAACGACGTGCGTTGAACGCATACGTCCTATTCACTGAATACCGATTTTTCAAGCATTTTGTGGCTGCAGAGCCCGTCACACATGCGTAAGCAGCTAGCATTTTTATAGCATCTTCATGCGAATCAAGCCCGCTAATGCCAGTAGCCCCAGAACGGCTTGGGTTGGACCACAGACCCTCTAACCCGGCAGTGATCCCTTCGACAAGGCGTTTGGTCACTCATCGATTCCAAGGTAACCGCCTTTGCGTACGATCGGTCGGATATCCACCTTGCGTCTTACCCAACACGATGATCCGATTTTCAAGCTTGCGTA
>JAYRUL010000138.1:0-6063 GCA_041919095.1 Rhodoferax sp.
CAGCTCGGAAAACAGCAGACGCGGAATGGCCGGGTGCTGGGCGATGAAGCCGATGTGCGCCGTGAACATGCGCGCGATCGTGTCCAGCGGGTCTTGCCCGCCAGCGGCGGCTTTTTCCAGCACGCCCATGAGGCGCTCGCGCACCCAGACGATGACGGCGTACCAGATGTCGTCCTTGCTGGCGAAGTGGCGAAAGATGGCGCCCTGCGTGACCTGCATGGCATCGGCCATGTCCTGCGTGGTGACGCTGGCCACGCCCTTGTCAGCGGCCAGCTCCACGGCCACGCGGACGATTTCTTCCTGGCGCTCTTCGGTGCGCAGGCGCTTGCGGGGAGATGCTTCCATGATGTTCCTGTTAGTAAGTAATTGATGACTATCTTAACAAGATTTGAAAACTTGCGGATTCCGAATTTGTGACTGCATTGCGGCTGATGCAAATCAAATGCGAATCGCTCGCATTTGCAATAGAATGCACTCCACTTTATTGCATGGGGTATTGATCGTGGATCGTCGTTCTTTTCTGCACAACACAGCCTTTCTGTTGGGCGCCGTGGGGTTGCCTGCGCTTGCCGCCACCACATCACCGACCTCGCCGACTCGCGTAGCGGGGGGATGGCGCATGGCCGATCGCGATTTTCAGGTCGGTGTCGTGGAAGTGGATTGGGCCGCCCAGCAAGTGCGCGTAGCGGCTGCCGCCACGGTTGCGAGCTTGCCGCATGCGGTGGTGCCGCAGGCGGATGGTAGTTTTCTGGCCGTCGCCACCCGACCCGGCACCTGGATGGTGCGTGTGGACACCCAAGGCCAGGTCAGCCATCGGCTGGACATGGCGGATGAGGGAAACCGACGCACGTTGGATGGCCATGTCATTGCCAGTCTGGATGGGCAATGGCTGTACACGGGCGAAACCGATCGCCAAAGTGGTGATGGATGGGTCAGTGTGCGCGATGCGCGCAACCTGCGCAAGGTGGCCGAGCACCGGACCCACGGGCTGGATCCCCACCAGATTCTGGTGGACGACCAGGGGGCCCTGGTCATTGCCAACGGAGGTATTCCACGCACGCCCGCTGGCGACAAGCGCAACCTGGAGCAGATGAACCCTGTACTGGTGCGCCTGGACCCTACGACCGGTGAAAAACTGGGTGAATGGAGCCTGCAGGACAAGCGCCTGGCTCCGCACCACATCGCCTGGAACCATGCGCAGGGCGGGCACCGTCTCTTGGGCATTGGCTTGCAGGCGGAGCACGACGATCCCGCGCAGCGCCGCGATGCACCGCTGCTGGCGGTATGGGACGGCCACAAGCTCTTCGTGCCGTCGATCACCGTGGCCGAGGGCTATGCCGGCGACGTCGCCGCCGGTCCCAATGGGGGTTTCGTCCTGAGCGCGCAACGCGCCAACCGCATTCTGTTGTGGCAACCCCAGCAGCCCGGGCAGCTCACCACCATTGGCAAGGTACAGAATCCGTGCGGCCTGTGGCCCATGGCCGATGCCCCGGGCGTTGCCATTGGCGGCGGTTTGGGATTGGCACGCTGGCACGCCACAGATGGTGCTGCCATGCTGCGCTGGCCAAGCGGCCTATCGGCGGGCAATCATTGGGCCATCCTGGCTTGATGGCATCGCCACGAGGCTTCTGTCGGCACAGCACTCACCTTGGGCGCCGCCAGCTCTGGGTGGTTGCGCACACCAGCACCAAGGCGCCGTAGGTTGCCATCTTGCCGTCGCGCCCAAAGAGCCAGAGCCCAGCAGCCAGGACGATTCCGCCTACTATGCAATTAATAGCTGCTTGCGCAAGGAACACGCGCACTGGTGCAGCATTTCGTTGAAAGAAACTGCCCAGGAGTGCCAGACCGGTCCCCAGCGCAAGCGCCGGGTACAAGAAGTTCAGCCAGTGCAGGAGTTGATCCAGGGGTGCCATGCAACGGACCCCAGCCAACGGGGTTTTGAAAGGGGAACTGGATTTTATAATTGACCCATGGCAGTTTGGACCCTCGGCATCAATCACAACACCGCCCCGCTGGATGTGCGCGGCAAGTTTGCCTTTGCCATGGACCATATTGCGCCGCACCTCAACGGGCTGCGCCAGGCCTTGCAGCGCACGCCGGAGGCGGCCATCGTCTCCACCTGCAACCGCACCGAAATCTACTGCGCCGGTGAATCCCACGAACTCGAGCACACCCTGCATTGGTTGGCTGATTCGGCAGGACTAAACCCTGACGCCTTGCGCGGCCACACCTACGGACTCAAAGATGGTCTGGCGGCGCGCCATGCGTTTCGCGTAGCGAGCGGACTCGATTCCATGGTGCTGGGCGAGCCCCAGATCCTGGGCCAGATGAAGGACGCCGTGCGCGCCGCCGAAGAAGCGGGCGCGCTGGGAACCACGCTCTCCCAATTGTTCCAGCGCTCTTTCGCCGTGGCCAAGGAAGTGCGCACTTCCACCGAAATCGGGGCCCACTCCATCAGCATGGCTGCCGCCGCGGTGCGCCTGGCGGGCAACCTGTTCGAAGACCTGGGCCGGGTCAAGGTGTTGTTCGTGGGTGCGGGCGAGATGATCGAGCTGTGCGCCACGCACTTCGCCGCCAAGCAACCCAAGCACATCGCCATTGCCAACCGCACGCTGGAGCGCGGCGAAAAGCTGGCCAGCCGCTTTGGGGGCGAAGTCATGCGCTTGGCCGACCTGCCGGATCGCTTGCATGAGTTCGACGCCGTGGTGAGCTGCACCGCCTCCACCCTGCCCATCATCGGCCTGGGGGCCGTGGAGCGGGCGCTGAAAAAGCGCCGCCGCCGCCCCATGTTCATGGTGGATCTGGCCGTGCCGCGCGACATCGAGATCGAAGTCAAGGCGTTGGAAGACGTGTACCTGTACACCGTGGACGATCTGGCCAGCGTGGTCCAGACAGCCCAAGCCAGTCGCCAGGCTGCCGTGGCGCAGGCCGAAGCCATCGTCGACGCGGGCGTGCAAAGCTTCATGCACTGGATTGACCAGCGCTCCAGCGTTCCATTGATCCAGCAACTCAACGCCCAAGCCGACGCATGGCGCGCAACCGAACTGGCGCGTGCGCGCAAGGCCCTGGCCCGTGGCGAGGATGTGGATGCGGTGCTGGAAGCCCTCTCCAAAGGTCTGACGCACAAGATGCTGCACGGTGCCATGGCGGAGTTGCGCGCCGCCGAACCCCACGCCCGCGAGCGCGCCAGCAGCGCCATCCAGCACTTCTTCCTGCGCAACGAGCGTTAGCGGGACTGCGGCGGTGGGCTTTCCCACCAAAATCAATGACAAATTGGGCTCCAGCCCTTATCCAACAAGCGTAACCAGCTATCTTTTTGATAGTAGATTCATCCCCTCGAAAGTGCCGTCTGCATGAAACCGTTTCTCCGCCAACAACTCAGCCGCTACGCCGACCGCCAAGGCGAGCTGGAGTTCCTGCTGTCCCGCGAGGACATCATGAAAGACATGGAGCAGTTCCTGAAACTCTCCCGCGAGCACACCGACGTCTGTGCGGTGGCCAGCCGCTGGGCGCGCTTTCAGCAGCGCGAAGCCGATCTGGCCGCCGCGCAAGAGATGGCCAGTGACCCCGACATGGCGGAAATGGCGCAGGAGGAGATCGACAGCGCAACCGCCGAAATGGCCCAGCTCGAGGTCGAACTGCAACGCATGCTGCTGCCCAAGGACCCCGACGACGCGCGCCCTGCGTTCGTGGAAATCCGGGCGGGCACCGGGGGCGACGAGTCGGCCCTGTTCGCTGCCGACCTGGCGCGCATGTACACGCGGTTTTGCGATTCCGCCGGGCTCAAGACCGAGATCATGAGCGCCTCGGAAAGCGAGCTCGGCGGCTACAAGGAAGTGGTACTGCGCATGGAAGGCAGCACCCAGACCGCCAGCGGCTCGTGTGGGGCCTACGGCATGCTCAAGTTCGAGAGCGGGGGCCACCGGGTGCAGCGCGTACCCGCCACGGAAACCCAGGGCCGCATCCACACCAGCGCCTGCACCATCGCCGTGCTGGCCGAGCAAGACGAAATCGAAGCGGCCAAGATCAACCCGTCGGATCTGCGCATTGACACCTTCCGTGCCAGCGGCGCGGGTGGCCAGCACATCAACAAGACCGATTCGGCCGTGCGCATCACCCATATTCCCACCGGCATCGTGGCCGAGTGCCAGGACGGGCGCAGCCAGCACAGCAACAAGGCCCAGGCGCTGCGCGTGCTGACCGCCCGCATCCATGAAAAAGAGCGCAGCGAACGCGCGGCCAAGGACGCCGCCGAACGCAAGAGCCTGGTCGGCAGCGGCGACCGCAGCGACCGCATCCGCACCTACAACTTTCCGCAAGGGCGGCTCACCGACCACCGCATCAACCTCACCCTGTACAAGCTCGACCGTGTCATGGAAGGCGACCTGGGCGATGTGATCGACGCCCTGCAAGCCTATGAAGCCGCCGAACAACTGGCGGCGCTGGAGCTGCGACTGTCGGCCTGAGCGCCTGGGCAATGACCGGGTCAGCGCTTGGCCGCAGCGCGCAACTGGTCAATTTCTTGCTGCAGGGAAGCGCTCAGGTGGTCGTACATCTGGAGCTGCTCACTCAAGGCACGCAACCGGTCTGCGGCATTGCGCGCGATGAAGATGGCCAGCTTGGCCGCCACCTGGGGCTGGGTTTCGGTCAGCCGCTGCAACCCGCCGGCGGACAGGCCCGCAGCCGTGACGGCAGTCACTGCCGTGCACGTGGCCGAGCGCGGGCCGCCGTCGATCAACGCCAGCTCTCCCAGCAGGGCACCGGGGCCGAGTACCGAGATATCCACCTTGGCAGCCCCTCCCACGTTGCCGGTATCCACCGACACATCGCCCTCCAGCACCAGCAGCATGTAACCGGTGTTGCTGTCGTCCCCGGCACTGAACAGCGCTGCGCCCGCCGGGTATTGCACCAGCCGCATGAGCGAAACGATCCAGGACGCCTCGTTTTGTGTCAGCGAAAAGCTGGGACTGCGCATGGTCAACAACTCGACCGCGCGCGTCGCAAAGGCGGGGAATTCGCCAATGGCACGGGTGGAAGGTGCGGGTCGTGTATTGCTTGCGGCGGGAGAGGCAGGGTTCATGGTGGACTTTCTATGGCACGGTGCGCGAACTGCGCGTAACGGATGGGCTTACTGGTAAAGGTTACACCGTGCGGTCGACCAGTTCAATCCAGACACCGGCACCCCGAAATGGAATGGCATGGGCACCAAACGGCTGGGTCACCAGGGGGCGAACTCCGTCCCAATCGCATTCGGCAACGCTGGCGGCACCCAATTCACGGGGAAGCAGGGTTTGGGCGTAGTTCACGCCCTCCCATGCGATGTCGAGTGCCTGCATCGCCGCATTGACAACCCGCACATTGCCGTCCCAATCCAGCACGACAGACGGGTTGGCGGCGCAGCGGCACTGCGTCGCCAGCGCCGCCATGGCAGACTCAATCATGAGCGCCATCTCAAAAGGAACAGCCAGCAACTGGGCCAGCTCGGCCGCCTTGGCCAAGTGCAACTCGCGCAGGTGACCAGGCTCGGGATGGTGCAGAGAAAGCAATCCCACGGCACCGCCCCGAATCATCAGGGGAACCACCAGCGCCGAACCAATGCTCGTGTCGCCCATCGAGACCCAGCGTTCATCCAAGGCGGTATTGGATGCCAGCGCACCCTGGCGGTGGCGCAGGGCCCAGCCCGCCAATCCCTCGGCCAAGACGGTACGGATCTTGTGTTCCGAGACCTCGGTAAAGGTTTCCTTGTTGGCCAACACCTTGTGGATCACGCGCTCCCCGGCCAGCAGCATGAGGGATCCGTTATCCGCCCCAACATAGCGCACGATGCGCGGAAGCGTCTTGGACGCCAGCGTCTGCACGTCGCGGTGCTGTACCGTGCTTTCCAGCAGTTCCATCAAACTTGGGTCCATAAGGCGCACTCCATTTCCTTGCTTGGCATTATTTCCGGTTCATCACCACCAGGCTACCGGATTCACCCGATGCGTACCGCTGCACATGGTAGTTCACCAACGGGTCTTCGGGATAGCGCAGCTGCAATTGCCGCAACGCTTCGAAAGCTTCGGG
>JAYRUL010000139.1:0-6052 GCA_041919095.1 Rhodoferax sp.
TGGGAGCCCACCACTGTTCGTCCTGCGTGATGTCCATCCAGTCCCACAGGCCGTCGCTGCCGCCCTCGATGGCCAACGTCATGCGATCGGTCAGCTCGGCCAAGCGCTGGGCATCGCGTTTGCGGGCGGTAATGTCGGTGCGGATGGAGACGTACTTGTCCACCAGCCCGTCGTCGCCAATGAACGGGGTGATGATGCTGTCCACCCAGTACAACTGCCCGTCCTTGGCCCGGTTGCAGATGTCGCCGCGCCAGGATGCACCCGTGCTGATGGTCGCCCACATCGATTCCCAGAACTCCGCGGTCTGAACACCCGAGTTGATGAGGCGGTGGTTCTGGCCCACCAGCTCTTCGCGGCTGTAGCCGCTGATGTCGCAAAAGGCTTCGTTCGCTTCCAAAATCTGCCCGTCCCGATCGGCGACCGACACAATGGTCTGGTACTCCATGGCACTGAGCAACACCTGGGTTTCGCGCATCGCGGCTTCCATCTTGCGCTGGGTTTGCTTCAGGGCAGTGATGTCGGTACCGATCTCCATGAACCCTTGCAGCAAGCCCAGGGCATCGTAGGTGGGCTGCACTTCGGTGTCGACCCAGTATTCGTGCCCGTCCTTGGCGCGGTTGATCACCTCGGCACGGTGGGCGCGGCCCTGCGCCATGGCCTCGTGCAAGCCTTGCAGCACATCCGGATGGGTTTTGCCGCTTCCCAGCAGCTCGCCCGGTGTCTTGCCCAGCGCCTCCTCCAGCGTGTAGCCGGTCATCCGGATGAATCCTTCGTTGACCCAGGTGATGCGGCACTGCGCATCGCCAATGGTGACGGCGTTGTGGGTACTTTGCACCACGCGCGCCAGCCGATCCAGGTCGGCCGTCATGCGCTGAGCCAGTCGCTGGGCACGCACCCGGCCAGACACCAACAAGCCCACCACCACACCCAGCAGCGTGCTGGCCAGCGTGCCGCTGAGCCCCGCCACCAGGATTTCGGTGCGCCCGCCTTGCGCCAGCAACGCGGCACTGCTTTGCATGCGCACGGTCAGCGTGCGCCGTCCGGCACTGATCAGCCGGGTCTGCGCCAATCCGGAGTTGGGGGCATCCAGCTCGGGAGCACCGCTGTCGTAGACCTGGTGGGCCGGGTCGATCTGGGTGCCATCAAAAACCTGCGTGCGCAGCAGCCGTTCGCCCACGTCGGCAATACCGTCCAGCAAGTCATGCACCACCAACGTACTGACCAGCAGCCCCTGCAAGGCCGCTTTGCGCTCAGGCAGGCTGCCCATCGGCTGATCCGGGCGGTACTGGGGCACCAGGTAGAAATAGCCCTGCGCCAGACTGTCTTGCAGGTGCAACACGGGGGCGCTCAATACCGGCAACGTGGTGTCCACCGCCTCGTCAATGGCTGCTCGCACGATCGCATCCTGGCCAAAATCGTGGCCCAGCAGGGCGGCGTTGGACTCGCGCGGTTCGATGTACTTCAGGATATAGAGAGCTTGGACGCTGGGCGGCGGAGGCACCGGCGAGAAGCCGGGCCAGGCGCTGGCTCGCTCGGTGCGGGCGAACTCAGCCCAGCGTTCGCGGGGTACATACGCCATGAACCCCAATGCGCTGACCCCTACCGACTCGGATGCGATGTTGCCCGACTGCACCAGGGCCTGAAACTCGCGTTGCGTGATGGATTGGCTGGCGGCAAAGGCACCACGGGCGCCGCGCAGGGTCATCAAGGGGCGCTCCAGGCGGTGGGTCACCTCGGTATGTACGCGCTCGGCGAGGCTGTCGAAGCGTACCTGCGCCTCATGTACCTGGGAGCGCTGGATCCAACCCACCAGCAACGCCGTTAAGGCCAGTCCGCCCAGCAGCGCCGCCAAGGCACTGAACACGGCAGACGGTGTGGCCCCGTCCGTAGACACGCCTGCGCCGTCACGGGGGTGCGCCGAATCGGGGAGAGCTTGCAGCGCATGCTGGCAGCGCCACAGCACCAGCGGTGCCGCCAGCAACAGCAACATCCCAACATGCAGGCCCACCTGGGTCCAGCCCTCCAGTTCCAGCGCCAGGCTGCGCCAAGCCAGCGCGACCAGGCCTTCGGATAGGCCGATGATTCCAAGAACTTCAGCGAACAGGCGGATCGAACGGGATGCGTTTCGCATGCGGCGCAAGGCGGTGAGTGGACGCCGCAACCTGCGGCTTGGACGCGCCCAGCATAGCAGAGGGTCTGCGCCCACGCCATCGCGAAAACGAAGGGCTGGCACCGATTGCGGTGCGCCGCAGTCGGCGGGCGTTGCGCTAGATCACCCCGGCGCGGCGCAAGGCGTCTATGGCAGCGGCATCGAAACCCTGCTCGGACAAGACTTCGGTGGTGTGCGCGCCCAGCGCAGGTGGTGCCCGGCGCAGCACCGGCGGTGTGGCGCTCAGGCGCAACGGGCTGGCTACAGTCGCTATTTGTTTGATAGCTGCTTGCGCAGCATCGGCGCTGTCGCGGGGCTGATTCAGCACCAAATTGCGGTGCTGCACCTGGGGGTCGGCAAAGGCCTGGTCCACCGTATGGATGGGGCCGCAGGGCACGGCTTTGTCTTGCAGCAGGGCGATCCACTGGTCGGTGGTGCGCTGGCGGGTGACGGTTTCGATCAACGGCACCAGTTCGTGGCGGTGACCCACCCGCAGCGCATTGGTGGCAAAGCGCGCGTCGCTGGCCCACTTCGGTTGCCCTGCTGCCTGGCAGAAGCGGGCAAACTGGCCGTCGTTGCCAATGGCCAGCAGCATGGCCCCATCGTGCGTGGGAAAGTCCTGGTAGGGCACCAGGCTGGGGTGGCTGTTGCCCTGGCGTCCCGGCACTGCGCCGGTGTTCAGAAAGCCAGCAGCCTGGTTGGCCAGGATGGCCATGCCCACATCCAAGAGCGCCATGTCGATGTGCTGCCCCTGGCCGGTGCGGTGGCGGGCCTCAACGGCGGCCAGGATGGCGCTGCAGGCGTACACGCCGGTGAACACGTCGATCACCGCCACACCCACCCGCTGGGGGCCGCCGCCGGGTGCATCGTCGGCACGCCCGGTAATACTCATCAGGCCGCTCAGGGCCTGGATCATCAGGTCATAGCCCGCGCGCGCGGCGTAGGGGCCGGTTTGGCCGAAGCCGGTGACCGAGCAGTAGATCAGGCGCGGATTGACGGCCTTGAGGCTTTCATAGTCCAGTCCGTACTTGGCCAGGCCACCGACCTTGAAGTTTTCCACCACCACGTCGCTCTGCGCTGCCAAGCGCCGCAGCAGCGCCTGGCCTTCAGGGTGCGCCATGTTGATGGTGACAGAGCGCTTGTTGCGGTTGCAGGCGGTGAAATACGTGGCGTGTTCGGTGGGGTTGCCTTGGGCATCGGGCAGAAAGGGCGGCCCCCAATGGCGGGTGTCGTCGCCCGCGCCGGGTTTTTCGACCTTGATCACATCGGCCCCCAGGTCAGCCAGCATCTGGGTGCACCAGGGACCGGCCAAGACGCGGGAAAGGTCCAGGACCTTGAGGTGGGAGAGGGCGCCGGTGTTTGGTGGGTTGGGTTCTGGGGTCATGTTGTCGTCTGGTCGTGGCGGTATGGCGGTACGTGCATAAAGGGATTCAGTTAAATGGGGTCAGACTCCAATTCAATGGGGAGATGGTGGTCGGTTTGGAGGTGTTTTGCCCTGCGGGGCTTCCTCACAGCCCCCTCACTCCCCCCGCCCTCTCTCGCCCCCGCCGGGGCGAAAGAGGGAGCCTGAACCTCCCCATGTGGCCGCGTCTTTAAACGAAGAGCTTGCATGCGCGTGGAATCGGTTGGTGGCGGTGAATATGCTACTAAAAGCATAGCTGCTTACGCATATTCCATATGGCCTTGAGCCGCTTTTTTGCACTATTTTCCGAATACGCTTATCGTCCAACGCACCGTACGCCCGTGCATGTCCCTTGTTGAAAGACGCGACCACATGGGGCTGTTCAAGCTCCCTCTCGCCCGTCGGGGCGAGAGGGCGGGGGGAGAGGGGGGGAAACAAGGAAGCCGCCTGCAAGGCAAATCCTCCGAACCAAAGCTTTGCCGCACGGCCCCCAAAGAAACAGGAATCAGAATGCAGCGATGCCCGTCTGCGCCCGACCCAAAATCAGCGCATGGATGTCATGCGTGCCCTCGTAGGTATTGACCACTTCCAGGTTCACCATGTGCCGCGCCACCCCGAACTCGTCCGAGATGCCGTTGCCCCCCATCATGTCGCGGGCCATGCGTGCGATGTCCAGCGACTTGCCGCACGAATTGCGTTTCAGGATGGAGGTGATTTCCACCGCCGCCGTGCCTTCGTCCTTCATGCGCCCTAGGCGCAGGCAGCCCTGCAAGCCCAGCGCGATTTCGGTTTGCATGTCGGCCAGCTTTTTCTGGATGAGCTGGTTGGCCGCCAGGGGCTTGCCGAACTGCTTGCGGTCCAGTACGTACTGGCGCGCGCGCAGCCAGCAGTCTTCGGCGGCGCCTAAAGCGCCCCAGGCAATGCCGTAGCGGGCGCTGTTCAGGCAGGTAAACGGTCCCTTCAAGCCCTGCACCTCGGGAAAGGCGTTTTCCTCGGGCACGAACACACCGTCCATCACGATCTCGCCGGTAATGCTGGCGCGCAGGCCCACCTTGCCGTGGATGGCAGGGGCGCTCAAACCCTTCATGCCCTTCTCCAGCACAAAGCCGCGAATCGGGCCGACCTGGCCGCCCTCCGACACCTCCTTGGCCCAGACCACGAACACGTCGGCGATGGGGGAGTTGGAAATCCACATCTTGGAGCCCTTGAGCTGGTAGCCACCGGCCACCTTGTGCGCCCGCGTGGCCATGGAGCCGGGGTCGGAGCCGTGGTCGGGCTCGGTGAGGCCGAAGCAGCCAATCCATTCGCCGGTGGCGAGTTTGGGCAAGTACTTCTGGCGCTGGGCTTCGGTGCCGAACTCAAAAATGGGCACCATCACCAAGGAGGATTGCACGCTCATCATGGAGCGGTAGCCGCTGTCCACGCGCTCCACCTCCCGCGCGATCAGGCCGTAGGCCACGTAGTTCAGGCCAGGGCCGCCGTATTGCTCGGGGATGGTGGGGCCCAACAGGCCCAGCTCGCCCATCTCACGGAAGATGGCAGGGTCGGTGCTGGCATCGCGAAAGGCCTGGGTTACGCGCGGCTGCAACTTGTCCTGGCAATAGGCCGCAGCGGCATCCTTGATCTGGCGCTCGTCGTCACTGAGCTGGGCGTCCAGCAGGAAGGGGTCTTGCCAGTTGAATGCAGCGTGGGCCATGGTGCGTCTCCGAATTCGATGGTGGGGTTGCAGGGGGTGAAGTGCCGCATGGTAGTGTGCCGCCCCCACCAGGGCAAACGATGCTTTTGCACCCAGCTATTCATATACGGAATATCTGAGAGAATTGCCGCACCATGCGCCGCAGCATTCCGTCGACCCAGTCCCTTCTCTGTTTTGACGCCGCCGCACGCCATATGAGCTACACCCGCGCGGCGCAGGAACTGGCCCTGACGCAAAGCGCGGTTTCGCGCCAAGTGGCTGCGTTGGAGGAATACTTGGGCCATCGCCTGTTTGCGCGCACGCGCTACGGACTGACCCTGACCCCACGCGGGCAGGCCTACGCACGCCAGGTGGCCGAACGCCTGGGTGCGCTGGAGCGCGACACCCTCGATGCCATGGCCGGTGCCGGTACCCACGGCACGGTGCAGTTGGCGGCCGTGGCCACCTTTGCCGCGCGCTGGCTGATTCCCCGCCTGGGCCATTTGCGGGCGCGGCATCCGCAGGTGGTGGTGCATATCGAAACCCGCACGCGCCCCTTTTTGTTTGCCGACACGTCGTTTGACGCCGCCTTGTATGCCGGCACACCCGAGCAGCTCCAGCGCTGGGCCGGTACCCAGGCCACGAGGCTGCTGGCCGAGGTGACGCTGCCCGTCTGCGCACCGTCCCTGCTGGGTGGGCGCGTGGCGCCCGGCACCGCCGATGCACTGACCCACTTGCCCCTCTTGCAACAAAGCACCCGGCCTTTTGCCTGGCGCCAGTGGTTCGAAGCACAGGGGCTGGCGGTGGCACAGGCCCTGTCCGGCCC
>JAYRUL010000140.1:0-5951 GCA_041919095.1 Rhodoferax sp.
GCTTGCTGGCCATCGGTCCACGCCTGATGCGATGGTGGTTGCACCGTGTGGTACGGACCCAGAGCAATGAACTGTTCATGCTCAATCTTTTGTTGGTGACATTGGGGTTGGCATGGGTAACCGAACTAGCAGGACTGAGTCTGGCACTGGGTGCGTTTGTAGCCGGCATGTTGATCTCGGAAACGCCCTACAAGCACCAAGTGGAAACCGACATCCGTCCGTTTCACGATGTGCTGTTGGGCCTGTTTTTCATAACGATTGGCATGATGCTGGACTGGCATATCGTTCTCAATCGCTGGCAGATGGTGTTGTTCATGTTGGCCGCGTCATTTGTGCTCAAGATACTGGTGATTGCAACTTTGGCCCGTCTGATGGGTGCGGGCATGGGGATTGCGCTACGAACCGGGTTGTATCTGGCACAGGCAGGGGAGTTCGGTTTCGTACTGTTGACGTTGGCACATACTCAAGGGCTGGTTGACCCGGAATTGCTGAACCCCATTTTGGCGTCCATGGTGCTGTCGATGCTGGCAACCCCGTTCATCATCGCCCACAGCCAGAGTTTGGTATTGAAACTGGTCGCGAACGAATGGATGGCCCAGTCGCTGCAAATGACCACCATTGCACGCAAGTCCATCAGTACGCAAAACCATGTGGTCATCTGTGGTTTTGGACGATGCGGCCAAAACCTCGCCAAGATTCTGGAGGGGGAAAAGATTCCGTATTTGGCACTGGACCTGGATCCTGATCGCGTGAAGCATGCCGCAGCCGCAGGACACACGGTGGTGTACGGCGATGCGACAAGGTTACAGGCACTCGCTGCAGCCGGTCTGTCCCGGGCCAGTGCGGTCGTGGTCACATATCTGAACGAACATTCGGCGATGCGCGTTCTTGGTCATACGCGACAGCATGCACCGCAGGTTCCAGTAATTGTGCGCACCCAGGATGACTTGCGTTTGGAAGATCTGCAAAGAGCCGGGGCCGCCGAGGTGGTGCCCGAAACCCTGGAGGGTTCATTGATGCTGGCCAGCCATGCATTGGCCCTTGTGGGCGTGCCGATGCGTAGGGTGTTGCGTATCGTGCAGGAACAACGTGACGCGCGGTACAACCTTTTGCGGGGGTACTTCCGTGGAGCTGACGATGACACGGCCGATGAGCTGCAGCATGAACGTCTAGCAAGTTTGACGGTGTCTGCAAAAGCGCGTGCTGTCGGACTGTCGCTGGATCAATTGACTTTGGCGCAGTGGGAGGTGCGCGTGGTGAGTCTTCGGCGTGGCGACGGCAAAGCTGTCACTCCGGACAAAACGACGACACTGCAAGTGGGCGATACCCTGGTTTTATCCGGAAGGCCAGATTCGCTGGCGTTGGCCGAGCAACAATTGATGAAGAAGTGAGAGTTCCACCATGCAAGACATGAGCATTACACAATACCTGCGCCATCACATTCGAACCGTTTCTGATTGGCCTGCGCCTGGCGTGCAGTTCCGAGACATCACACCGTTGCTGCAAGACGCAAAGGTCTTTCGCGTGCTGATTGATGCCTTTGTGCATCGCTATATGGACCCAACGATGCGCCCCGATGTGGTGGCCGGCTTGGATGCGCGGGGGTTCATTCTGGGGGCGGTGGTGGCCTACGAACTCAATGTGGGATTTGTTCCTATTCGCAAGAAAGGGAAACTGCCCTTCACAACGGTGGAGGAAACGTACGAGTTGGAATATGGCAGTGCGACAGTGGAACTGCATACCGATGCGGTCCAAGCCGGTCGTCGCGTATTGCTGATCGACGATTTGATAGCAACGGGTGGCACCATGATGGCGGGTAAGAAACTTCTGGAAAAGCTCGGTGCCGTCGTCATGGAAGGTGCGGCTATAGTTGATTTGCCCGAGCTTGGTGGATCCCGCAAGCTTCGCGAGGCCGGATTGCCGCTGTTTACTTTGTTGGATTTTGCAGGGCACTGAGGACAGTGCCCATGCTGGTGGTTGGTTTTCAGCGCAGATCGCCGTATTGGGTGCCGCTCAGTGGCGATTGGCGTTCATCCACTTCGGTATCGTGAAAGTCTACCGGTGGTGCCGGGTTGCGGCGTCCTGATTGCACAATCTCTCCAGGTGCCACCAAGGGGGCTTGCACCCCGGCCAAGGCTTGCTTGAATGCGGCCACTTCGTCAGGATGCAGCGGTTCAAACGCCGGCTTTACCGGGGGCGGCGGGGTTTGCACTGCCAACGGAGTGGGTGCGGTACTGGGAGCGGCGCGTGATAGGCCGGCCGTCACGTGTTCATTGATGCGCCAGTACACCGCAGTGACCAAGATGTCGTGGCGCACTTTGGCATATTGCGCGATCAACGCCTCAATTTCTGCCAGCCGCCCAGGCTCGTTGGCAAAGGGACGGGCCAGATCCATCATGATCAGGTACTGGCGTCCGCGAGAGTCCAGCGAAAGTACCTTGAATTTGTAGCTTGAAGACAACACACCGGCTTTGATCATGGTCTCCCGGACCACGGCATAGAGCAGCTCACGCCGTTCCAAGCGTTCATGTTTGCGGTTGGCAGCCGTTCCTGGAGGGGTCACCGGTCCGCGTGCGCGCGGCTTGCCCGATGGGCTGTAGGGCTCCGTGGCGTCTGCATGCCCCAGCCCGGAGCTCTCGGGCACCGGTGTGGGGGCGGGTTTTTTGGAGAACCAGTCAAGAATCGACATGGGACATCCCTTTAGAACAACGACGCCGCAGTGTATGCCAGCTACTTGCCGATGCAAAACTGGGAAAAGATCACGCCCAGTAAATCATCGGCAGTGAATTCACCGGTAATGGAGCCCAATGCGACTTGGGCCAGACGCAGTTCTTCGGCCAGCAAGTCCAGTGATTGAGCCTGGGCCTCCAGGTGAAGGGCTGCTAAGGCCAGATGGATCTGCACCTGCTCCAACGCCCTTAAATGGCGTTCGCGCGCCATGAAGGGGTTGGCACCGTCGGTGGTCTGCCAGCCCGCAATCTCCAGCAGCCGCAGGCGCAAAGCCTGCAGCCCCTGGCCGGTCTTGGCAGAGAGACAAATGCTCGCCGCGCCAGCTTGGTTGTCCGGCACCAGATCGGCTTTGTTCCAGACATCGATCACGGGCACGGTTTTAGGCACTTTTTGGGCTATAGCCCTCGCCAATAATGCGTGAGCAGCTATGAAATCAGTAGCATCTCTGCGGCTCAAGTCATGTAGGTACAGCACGACATCGGCTTCGCCAATGGCGGTCCACGCGCGCGCAATGCCAATTTGCTCTACGGCATCGGTGCTGTCACGTAGACCTGCGGTGTCCACGATATGGATGGGCACTCCCTCAATCTGGATCGTCTGTTGCACTTTGTCCCGGGTGGTACCCGCAATCGGCGTGACTATCGCCAGTTCGGCACCGGCCAAGGCATTGAGCAACGACGACTTACCCGCGTTGGGTTGTCCGGCAATGACCACCGTGAGCCCTTCACGTAGCAGTGCTCCCTGGGTTGCCTGACTTTGCACGTTTTGCACGGCTTCTTGCAGGTGTCGCAGCTGGCCCTTCGCGTCGGCCTTGCGCAGAAAGTCAATTTCTTCCTCTGGAAAGTCCAGCGTGGCTTCTACCAACATGCGCAAATGCACCAGGGCGTCACGCAGCGTGTGGACTTCGGTCGAGAATCGGCCCTGCAAGGACTGCGCTGCGCTGCGTGCGGCAGCCTCGGTGCTGGCGTCAATCAGGTCCGCGATGGCTTCCGCTTGGGCGAGGTCGATCTTGTTGTTCAGAAAGGCGCGTTGGGTGAATTCGCCAGGCTCGGCGATGCGCAAATGCGCCAACAGCGGCTGGCAAGTGTCGGCTTTCGGTTCGGCAGCCAGTTCCAGGCAACGAGCGAGCAGTAGTTGCAAGACCACCGGACCGCCGTGGGCTTGCAGCTCGAGCACATCCTCGCCGGTGAAGGAATGCGGTGCTGGAAAGTACAGTGCAAGGCCTTGGTCTATCGCTTGGCCTGCGTGGTCAGCAAACGGTAGATAGGTCGCCTCACGCGGGCGCAAACTGCGGCCCAGAAGACGTTCGACATACGCCGCCAGCGATTGCCCGCTGACCCGTACGATCCCCACCGCGCCGCGCCCCGGCGCTGTGGCAATGGCGATGATGGGATCGTGGTGTCGCTGCAGCATGCGCCGAAGTGTAGCCAGGGACTCCGCAGAGCCGGTTTTGCCGGGTCGTAGGCCCCCAAAGTGGGGGTACGGGGCAACGCGAAAGCTACTTGAACCGCGGAAGGTTGAACTGCGGCGGCACGCCCATGCGGGTATTTATCACCCACATCTGCGCGATGGACAGCACGTTGTTCGTAATCCAGTACAACACCAAGCCCGATGGGAAAAAGAAGAACATGACGCTGAAAAGCAGCGGCATGAGCCACATCATCTTCGCCTGCATGGGGTCTGGCGGTGCCGGATTCAGGGCTGTTTGCAAGAGCGTGGTCAGTGTCATGACCAGGGGCAAGATGTAGTAGGGATCGGGTGCCGACAAGTCATGGATCCACAATGCCCAAGGCGCTCCCCGCATTTCCACGGTGGACAGCAGCACCCAGTACAGCGCAATGAAGACCGGGATCTGGATCATGATGGGGAAACAGCCCCCCATGGGGTTGACCTTTTCCTCGCGGTAGATGCGCATCATCTCCTGCTGCATTTGCTGCGGATTTTCTTTGAGGCGCTCCCGCATTTCCATGATCTTGGGGTTGATGGCTTTCATCTTGGCCATACTGGCGTAGGCCTTCTCGTTCAGCCAGAAAAATGCCACCTTCAACAGGAAAACCAGCGCCACGATCGCCCAACCCCAATTCAAGATCACGCCGTGCAGCTTGTCGAGGAGCCAGTACAGAGGTTTGGCCAGGATGGTGAAGTAACCATAGTCTTTCACCAGTTCTAGGCCAGGACTCAAGGCCTCGAGCATTTTTTCTTCTTGCGGACCCACGAACAGCTTGGCTTCGATCGACTTGCTCGCACCGGCTGCCAGGCTTTCGAAGGGGGAAATCAGAGTCGCGCGGTAGCAGCAGTCCGCAACGTTGGAACCGATGTCGACGCCATCCAGGGAGATCGTGCGCGGAACGCCTTCGGGCAGAAGCCAAGCCGTCAGGAAGTAGTGTTGCACCATGGCGATGTAGCCATCGCTAGCCTGGCGCTCGTACTCGGCGTTTTTCTTCTTGATGTCCGAAAATTCCACCTTTTGGTACTTCTTGGCTGCGGTGTAGACCGCAGGTCCTGTAAATGTGGAATAGAACGCAGACTCGCCCTCAGGCTTGTTGCCGTCACGTACCAACTGGAGGTACAGCTGCGGGGCCAACGGCGCGCTGGAAACATTGGTCACTTCGTGCTTAACCGCGATGTCGTATGACCCGCGACGCAAGGTATAGGTCTTGACGAGTTTCACACCGCCAACCTCGGGGGACGTGAACGTCAAGACCAGTTGATCATCGCCATCCTTTAGCGCGCGCGCCGGGCTAGCCGTCATGACGGTTTTGTGTGTCGGGAAACCGACTGGTGCATTGGAACCGATCACGCCGGTTTGGGCCATGTAGACGCGATCTTTTGCATCATTGAGCAGTACGACGTGCCCATCCTTGTCGGCATGGCGCAGGAACTCGCTGCGCACCAGTGTGCCACCCTCCGTATCAAACGTGAGTTTCAATACATCGGTGGTCACTTCGAAGCGCTCATGGGCGACCGGTGCTGCCGCCACCGTTGGCGCGGAGGTTGCAGGCGCCGTACCCGCAGCTCCGCCAGCCAACATGGTAGGGGCAGAGGCAGGAACGCCTGTCGCTTGGACGGTTGTTCCTGCATTGGGTTTGACTGGAACTTCCGATTGCGTCGGAGGCGTAGGAAAGAACGTTGCCTTGCGTCCATTGTGGATCTGCCATTGATCCCAGAGCAAGACCATGGAAAAACCAAAAATCACCCACAAAATGGTGCGGCGAATATCG
>JAYRUL010000141.1:0-5924 GCA_041919095.1 Rhodoferax sp.
AGCCCCGAGCGGCTGCGTCGCTATTGCCTGCGCGGCGAGGGAGAATCGCAAGGCCAGGTGCTGCTGCAAGACAAGATCCGCAGCCGCGTGCAGTTTGGACAATTGAACCTGTGCAAGCCGATTGAAGGCTTGGGCCCTTTTGATTTCGTGTTCCTGCGCAACGTACTGATCTATTTCGATCCGCCAACCAAGGTGGAAGTCGTGGATCGGGTCCTGACGACTTTGAAGCCGGGCGGCATCTTGTTCTTGGGAACGGCCGAGGGGCGTGTGCCTTGCAAGACCAAGGTTATGCCAGTGATTCCTGGAGCCTTTCGCAAGGCCGCGTGACGCAGTGCAAGCCAATTGCCTAAATGATGACGGGAAGAACCGATGACGGTAAAAGTGTTTGTGGTGGATGATTCGGCTGTGGTCCGCCAGGCCCTGGCGCATATGCTGAAAGACCAGCCCGATATCGAGCTCATAGGCAGCGCTCCGAACCCTTTGCTGGCCATGGATGCGATCAAGAAGAATCCCCCTGATGTCATGCTTCTGGATATCGAAATGCCGGGCATGGATGGGCTCACGTTTTTGCGCCAAACGATGGCGAGCCAGCCCATTCCCACCGTCATCTGTTCCACCCTCACTACCGAAGGCAGCAAGATTGCTTTGGAGGCACTTTCAGCCGGGGCGGTGGCGGTACTGGCCAAGCCCAAGCTCGGGCTGAAGCAGCATCTGGAAGATTCGCGTCGCGAGATGGTGCAAACACTCAAGGCTGCAGCACGCGCCAAGCCGCGCTATCGCGTTGCGGCAGTAAGTCCGCTCGCGTTCAACAAGCCGTTTGCGGGCGCGGTCTTGGCGTCCGCAGGGGTCCATGCCTTGTCGATGAACAAACCCGTAGTCATTGGCAGTTCCACCGGTGGGACGCAAGCATTGGAACTGGTTCTGACCAACTTGCCTGCGGACGCGCCCGGCATTGCTATCACACAGCACATGCCAGAGCGGTTTACGGCCATGTATGCCAAGCGGCTCGACGGCATTTGTGCCATGCGAGTGCGCGAAGCCTGCGATGGCGACCGGTTGGAGCGCGGACTTGCCCTCATTGCACCCGGGGGTTTACACATGCAACTGCGCAAGACTGCTGGCCAGTATTTCGTCCACGTGGCCGATGGCCCGGCCGTCAACCGCCACAAACCTTCGGTAGATGTGTTGTTCCGGTCAGCGGCCGAGTGCGCGGGACGCGATGCACTGGGCATCATCATGACCGGTATGGGGGACGACGGTGCTCGCGGCATGAAGGTGATGCACGAGGTGGGTGCCAGAACGATCGCGCAAAACGAAGATACTTGTGTGGTATTTGGCATGCCCAAGGAAGCCATCAAACTGCAGGCTGTTGATGACATCTTGCCGTTGGAACAGATAGCCCAAGCGATTCTGCAATTCGATGCGCGGGCCTGATTAGAATGGAAAATCTTCTCGTTGTGAACGTTTGAGGTCCCGACCATGAATCTATCCGATGCAAAAATCCTGGTGGTTGAAGACGACCCGTTGATGCGCACGTTCACCGTCAATACTTTAAAGCGTATCGGTGTAACCCATTTGCAAGAGTGTGCAGATGGAACGGCTGCTTTGAAGATGGCCCTTGCGTTTCATCCCCACCTGATTTTGACTGACATCCACATGAAACCCATGGGGGGCTGGAGTTCGTGGAGAAGCTGCGCGCGCGCGAAGGCTTGGGCGGTACCCAAGTCATTTTCATGAGCGCTGATAGCAGTCGCGAAACCTTGAACGCGGCGCTGCCGTTGGGTGTGGACGCCTATATTGTTAAGCCCCCCCGATTGCCGGACCTCAAAAACAAGATTGAGGCCGCCTTAAGCGGCCGCTGAGGACTCGGTAGCATTCTGTTAGTGCATGGCGGTCAGTTGATCACGCGTTTTGGAAAAGAACACCGCCTTGGTCCTTGCCGCAGAACTCTTGTCGATGAGAGCGTTTGGCGTTCTAGCAGGTACGAATAGCCCGTAGTAGGGCATATTGGGGTGATCAAGCAGGTGAATTGATCCAGTGGGGTCGCGCAGTTGCGGAACTGTGCTTTGTGCCATAGCGACGCATGTCCAGACCCTCGGTTTGGATAGCGGGCTGCTTCCCCACAATCTGGTCTGCCAGTACCTGCGCGCTACCGCATGCCATGGTCCAACCCAGGGTTCCGTGCCCAGTGTTGAGTGATAGGTTAGCGACTGGTGTTGCCCCAACCAAGGGCGTGCCGTCGGGGGTCATGGGACGCAGGCCGGTCCAGAACTCGGCACGCGCCAGGTCGCCACCAGGGAACAATTCGCGGGTCACCTTCTCCAGCGTGGCCCGCCGACGTGGATTCAGACCCAAATCAAAACCGGCCAGTTCGGCCATCCCGCCGACGCGGATGCGGTCACCCAAGCGGGTCAGTGCGATCTTGTAGGTCTCGTCCAGCACGGTGGACTGCGGTGCCAGGCTAGGGTCAAGCAGTGGAATGGTTAGTGAATAGCCCTTGACCGGATAGACCGGAATGTCCAAGCCCAAAGGCAGCAGCAAGCCGCGTGAGTAGCTTCCGGCGGCCAGCACGTAATGGTCGGCTTGCACGGTTTCGCCACCTTGCAGCTCGACGGCGCTGATGCGTCCATGGCTTTGCTGGAGCGACTTTACGGCCACACCCTGGCGAAAATGAACACCCAAGGTGCGTGCCTGTTCGGCCAGCCGCGTGGTGAACTGGTGGCAGTCCCCGGTTTCGTCATTGGGCAGGCGCAAGCCACCACTCAGTGCCACTGGCGCACGCCCCAACGCGGGCTCGATTTGCGCGACTCCGGCACGGTCCAGCAGCTCAAACGGTACGCCGCAGGCACGCAGTACCTCCACATCGCGTCCGGCAGCATCCAGCTGGGCCTGCGTGCGAAACAGCTGCAAGGTGCCACCGCTGCGTTCGTCATAGGCAATGCCCGTCTGGGCACGCCACTGGCGCAGGCAGTCGCGGCTGTATTCGGACAAACGCATCATGCGTTCTTTGTTGATCGCGTATCGGCCCGTCGAGCAGTTGAGCAGCATCTGGGCCATCCAGCGCCATTGGAAAGCCGACCCATCCAGGCGGATGGCCAGCGGCGCATGGCGCTGAAACAGCCAACGCATGGCCTTTAGCGGAATGCCGGGCGCAGCCCAAGGCGTGGAGTAGCCAGGCGAAACCTGCCCGGCGTTGGCGTAGCTGGTTTCGAGTGCAACGCCGGGTTGGCGGTCGAGCACCGTCACCTCCACGCCTTGGCGCGCCAAGGCCCAGGCCGTTGTGACACCAATCACGCCACCACCCAAAACAATCACCTTCATGACCAAACTCCGATACGCTTGAGATAAGCAGAGTTTATGGATTGAAGGCAGCAAATGTTTTGGAAAAACATTGCAAAGGCAGTAAAACATCCTGAAAATCGATGGACGAGCCACGCCGCACCACAAGATGTACGAACCCGACCGAACCGACCTCAAAATTATGGATCTGCTTCAGCGCCAGGGCCGTATGTCGATGACGGAATTGGGCGAGCAGATTGGCCTGTCCACCTCGCCTTGCTCTGAGCGTGTGAAACGGTTGGAGCGGTTGGGGTTGATCACTGGTTACCACGCGCGCGTGGACCCGGCTGCCCTGGGAAGGCCACTGCTGGTGTTCATGGAAATCACCCTGTCCCAGAAATCACCGCAGATATTTGAAACGATACGACGCGAGCTCGGACAGATGCCGGAAGTGCTGGAGTGCCACCTGATCTCTGGCAGTTTTGACTACCTGGTGAAACTGCGATTGCGGGCCATGTCGGAGTACCGGGAACTGCTGGGAACCATCTTGAAAAAAGTCCCAGTGCCTGCGCAATCCAACAGCTACGTGGTGATGGAAGAAGTCAAGGAAAGTACCGTACTTTCCCTGGACCGGTAGTGGCCGGGCATCGCGGATGCGGAGCGTGGCATGATGGGGCATTGCCAGACTTATTCCCATCAGGAGTCCCCATGAACGCCCGATTACCGTCGACAGTTCTCAACGCTGCATCCACCCTCTCGCGGGTCAGTCAAACTTGGGATGCGCAGATTGTTCCCCAACTGCAGGACTACATTCGTATTCCGGCCAAATCGCCCATGTTCGATGCTGACTGGGAAGCGCACGGCTACATTGACGCTGTGGTTCGCAACACTGCCACTTGGATCGAGGCGCAAAAGGTCGCTGGTCTGACGCTGGAAATAGTGCGTCTGCCTGGTCGCACACCGGTGCTGTTTTTTGAGGTGCCGGCCTGGCGCGGCGAGCACCCGACCGCCTCCTTGGGGGCAGGCGTAACGGGGGAGCAAGATTCACATTCCACCGTTTTGATGTACGGTCACCTGGACAAGCAGCCCGAATTCTCTGGCTGGCGTAGTGATCTTGGGCCGTGGACACCCAAAATCGACGATGGTAAGTTGTACGGCCGTGGTGGCGCGGACGACGGCTATGCGGCTTACGCAGCCATCACTGCGATTCAAGCCCTGAAGTCGCAGGCTGTAAGCCACCCGCGCATCGTCGGCCTGATCGAAACCTGCGAAGAAAGCGGCTCGTACGACTTGCTGCACTATATTGATGCCCTCAAGCCCCGATTGGGTGCGGTCAGTTTGGTCGTATGCCTCGATTCGGGCGCTGGCAACTACGACCAGCTTTGGCTCACCAACAGCCTGCGCGGTATGGCCAGCGGGGTGCTCAAGGTCGAGATCCTGACAGAGGGCGTGCATTCCGGCGATGCATCCGGTTTGGTGCCGTCTAGTTTTCGCATCATGCGCCAGGTATTGGACCGTTTGGAAGACAGCGCTACCGGCCGACTGCTACCGGCTAGCTTCCATTGCGCGGTTCCTGCTGAGCGCCTGACCCAGGCTAGGGCCACAGCCGCCATTCTCGGCGACGAGATCTTCAAGCGCTTTCCCTGGGCGCACGCCGACTGCGGCGGTGCCTCCGCCTTCGCCCTGCCTACCACCACCGATCCGCTCCAGGCGCTCCTCAACCGTACGTGGCTCCCCACTTTGAGCGTCACCGGAGCCGACGGATTCCCGGAATTGAAGAACGCTGGCAACGTGCTGCGGCCTTACACCGCGTTCAAACTTTCGCTGCGTCTGCCACCCTTGGTTGAGGCCGCCACCGCCGTGCAGGAACTCAAGGCGCTGCTGGAAGATAACGCACCTTACCAGGCCAAGGTGACGTTTGAAGGGTTGTCCAGCGCCACCGGCTGGAATGCACCTGACACGGCACCGTGGTTTGAACAAGCGTTGAATGCTGCGTCCCAGGTGCACTTTGGTGCGCCCTGCGGTCACATCGGCCAAGGCGGCACCATCCCGCTGATGAACATGCTCTCTAAGGGCTTCCCCGCAGCACAAATGATGGTTTGCGGCGTGCTGGGACCCAAGAGCAATGCGCACGGTCCCAACGAGTTTCTGCACATTGCCTACGCCAAAAAACTGACCGCCGCTGTTGCGGAGGTCATCGCACAGTGCCCTTGATATCAACACCATGAACGTGCAATCCACCCTCTCTACCTTCGTTGCCTCCGACGGGGACAACCTCATCATCCAAGATTGGCCATTGCCCGACGATGTCGCCCTGCGGGGGGTTGTCTTGATCGTGCATGGGCTCGGTGAGCATGCTGGTCGTTATGACCATGTGGCACGGCGTCTTAATCAATGGGGATATGCTGTGCGCGGTTACGACCAATGCGGGCATGGTGAGTCGGCCGGCGCGCGGGGCGGCTTGCCGACCGATACCCGCTTGCTCGATGACCTTGCTGACATCGTGGACCAGACGCGTGCGCGCATGCCGCGCTCCACACCTTTGATTCTGTTGGGACATAGCATGGGGGGGCTGGTTTGTGCGCGCTTTGTCGGGTTGCAGATGCGTCCGGTGGACGCGTTGGTACTTTCGTCGCCGGCCTTGG
>JAYRUL010000142.1:0-5894 GCA_041919095.1 Rhodoferax sp.
CCCTCGGCCTGCACCCTCAGCACGCCGTTCACCTTTGTGCGGCAGTAGCCGCGTTTCACTCTTGGAAGGAATTTCCATGAACCCCGTACAACGCACCCGCCTTCGTTTGGGTGTCCTCATGGCCGCTACGGCGTTGGGCGCAACCGGCCCGGCCAGTGCGCAGGAAAAGCTGGCCCCCGGCAGCACCCAGCGCGTGCAGGGCACCATCCACGCCGACGCGGGGCGCGGCATGGTGGAGATGGCATCCCGCGCCACCACGCTGCCCGACAACCTGGGCCAGCAGGCCGCTGCGCGCTTGCAGACTTCCGAAGGCCAGGCCGCAGTGCAAAAGGGCGATGCCCGCGCCAAGGCAGCCACGGGCCGGGGCGTGAGCGCAGGCGACGTGCAGGCCATTGCCGACCACTATGCGGGCAAGACGGTCTATGAATCGTCTATGCGGCGCGTGCCGGTGGTATCCGGCTACCTGCTGACGCTGGACGCCAGGGCCGCTAGCGGCCCGCGCGTGACGCTGGACATGCGCCTGAACGAGGAGACCTTGGCACCGCAGAGCGCCAATGTGAGCTACTACCCCGACAGCAAGGACGTATTCAACAGCTTCAAGACCGGCAAAAAGGCCCCCGCCACCGTGCGCATCGACAAGATCGAGCGCGTGGGAGACAAGGTGTTCGCCGTCTCCGGCAGCTTCTCGGCGGATGACCTCCAGCCCGGTGCCATGTCCAAGAAGCTTCAGGGCCAGACGCTGCCCGCCGTGAGCGGGCGCTTTGCGTTCACCGAAGTGCCGCTGCGTGACCAGTGACGGGACGCCATGACGCGCCAATCCCTTTCCAGGAGTCTTTTCATGCCAAGAATCACATCCACCCTTGCCGCCGCGCTGCTCACCTGCGCCATCAGCGCGCACGCCCAGCCCGCCACCCCGCAAGGCCCCGGCCAGTCCATGCTGGTGCTCGACGCCTCGGGCTCCATGTGGGGCCAGATCGGCGGCAAGCCCAAGATCGAAATCGCCCGCGAGGCCGTGGCGAGCATGCTCGCCACCTGGCCTACCAGCCAGCAGCTCGGCCTGATGGTCTACGGCCACCGCAGCAAGGGCAACTGCGCTGATATTGAAATGCTCAAGGCCCCAGGCAGCGTGGACAAGACCAGCTTTCAGCAGTCGGTGAATGCCCTGCAGCCCAAGGGCATGACGCCGATCTCTGCCTCGGTGCGCATGGCGGCGGAGCAGCTCAAGTTCAGCGAGCGCAAAGCCACCGTCATTCTGGTGAGCGACGGCGAGGAAACCTGCCACGCCGACCCCTGTGCGCTGGGCAAGGAGCTGGAGAAGCTCGGCGTGGACTTCACCGCCCATGTGGTTGGCTTTGACATTGACAAGAACCCGAAAGCCAAAGCAGAGCTGCAATGCCTGGCCACCAGCACGGGCGGCAAGTACCTGGATGCCCGCAACGCTGAAGACCTGAACAAGGCCATGGGCGACGTGGCGCGCACGGTTCCGGCACCCGCGCCGCCGCCAGCCAAGGTGGTCAGCCCCCACTTCAATGAGGGCTGCACCGCCTACGACCAGGAGAACTACACGGGCAACCGCCTGCAGATCGGCGGAGCCGCTGGCGGCCAGGTGCGCGAGGCGGCTGAGCGCTGGCGCAAGGGGATCAAGTCGCTGTACTGCCAGCCGGGCTGCTCGATTCTGGTGTTTACCGAACCGGGCTACGACGGCGCCAACTTCAGCATTCCCAAAGGCGCGCAGTTTCCGCGCATGCCTGAAGACTATGCCCAGCCATTTGGCTCGTACGAGGTGGGCTGTTCTGCCCAAACCAACTAAGCACCATGGGGCGTCCCGGGCAAACCCCCATCGTCCCCTTCATCGTTGCCAAAGACCACCATGAAAACTGTTCAGCACTCCAGAGCCCCGTTCATCAGCCTGTCGTTTGTTGTCGCATTGGCTCTTGCGGGTTGCGGTGACAAGGCCAGCCCGCCTGTCGCCAGCAGTGGCGGTGGCGGTGCAGGTGCCCCCGCTTCGCCTGCCGCTGCTGTGGAGGCCATTGCGGCCACGGCTGCTGCCGTAGCACCCGGCACCCCGGCGCCTTTGGCCAGCAACGAGCGCTTGCAGGGCACCATCGAGCTGGATCTGGGCAAGGGTCCGGTGGCGTTGCGCTCCATGGCCACCATCATGGACGCCAACCTGGGCAAGCAGGTGGCAGAGCGCCTGAACTCTGTCCAGGGCCAGCAGCAGGTGGCCAAGGCCAATGACCGCATTGAGGCCATCACCGGCACGTCCGGCGGCAAGGCCGACACCGCGAGCCAGGTGCAGGCCATTGCCGACAGCTACGCTGGCAAAACCGTTTTCACGTCGTTCATGCGGCACGTGGCCATCGTCAAGCGCCACAGCGTGACGCTGGACGCGCAGCTGCCCCAGGGGCCTCGGATCACGCTGGACATGCAGCTGTCCGACAAGGACTACCGCCTGGAAAGCGCCATGGTGTCTTACTACCCCAAATCCGGGGACTACTTCAGCAGCTTCACCACGCAAAAGTCTGGCCCTGACGCGGCGGAGGTGACCATCGACAAATTCGAGCAGATCAACGACACCACCTATGCCGTGGAGGGCAGTTTCAAGGCCACCAACCTGGTGCCTGCGGTACTGGCCAAAAAGCTGGAGGGGCAGACGGTGGAGCAGGTGCAAGGGCGGTTCAAGTTCACCGAAGTGGTCGTCAAGCCCGGCTTCTGAACGAGCCCTGAACACGCAAGTAACCCCCTCAACCCGGAGATTGACATGACACATCCCCACGACCACACGGCAGCCACCGATCCCTCTCTGGTTGCGCCCGCTGCCAGCGCCGCGCCGGGTGGCAAAGCCATCGCCCAGGGCGTTTTCGACCGCGCGCTGGGCATGCTGCTCAAGCCAGGCGAGACCTGGCAGACGGTGGACCGCGAGGGAGGCTCGATCGGCGGCATCTACATCGGCTATCTCGTTTTTCTGGCCGCCATCCCAGCGGTGGCGGGCTTCATCGGCTACAGCCTGGTGGGGGTGGGCGCGTTTGGCATCTCGGTGCGCGTGCCCATCGTGCAGGGGCTGGTGGGCATGGTGGTGGGGTATGCCATGTCACTGGCCATGGTCTTGGTGATGGCCCTGGTGGCCAATGCGCTGGCGCCACGGTTTGGCGGGCAGTCACAGTTGTTCAAGGCGTTTCAGCTGATTGCTTACGGAGCCACGGCGGGCTGGCTGGGCGGGGTTTTCAGTGTGTTGCCGTCGCTGGCCATGCTGGGCGTGCTGGCGGCGCTGTATTCGGTGTACTTGATCTACCGGGGCGTTCCGGTGCTCATGCGTGTGCCGCAGGCGAGGGCGGTGGGCTACACCGCAGCGTTGATTGCATGCGGCGTGGTGGCTGCCCTGGTGGTGGGGTTGGTGACCTCGCTGGTCACACCGCGCCCGGGTGGTCTGGCAGGCTGGGGCAGCGCTGTCGGCACCGGTCCGCTGGGCCGCACAGGAACCGATGCGCCCGTCAACATCACCTTGCCGGGAACAGGCATCACCATCGACACCGCCAAGGTCGAGGCCGCCAACCGCCGCATGGAAGAGGCCCAGTCGCGCGGCGACACCCAGGCGGCGGGCCAGGCCATGGGCGACATGATGAGTGCCGCGCTGGGTGGCAAAGGCGGTGCACCCCTGGCCCCCGAAACCTTGCGCGCAATGTTGCCTGAAGCGCTGGGCAGTATGCCCCGCACGGCGGTGGAGGCGCGCAGCGAAGCGGCCATGGGCATTCAGTTCACGAATGTGAGCGCGCAGTATGCCGAAGGCGAGCGCCTCATTGAAGTGCGCATGCAGGACATCGGCGCCGTGCCTGCGCTGGCCATCGGCATGGCGGCCTGGTCGCGCAGCACGGTGGACCGCGAAACCCCCGACGAGGTCGAGCGCGTATACCGCCGCGACGGCACGGCCATCAAGGAGGAGTACCGCAAGGACGGCACCAGCGCCAGCCTGGTCTTGCTGTTGCCCAACGGCGTGCTGCTGGAAGGCAGCGGCAACCTGCCCATGGACGACCTGCGCGCCGCGCTGCAGGCCGTGCCGGCGGGGCAGGTGGCGGCGCTCAAGCGCCCTTCGTGATGCAGCCGCCGGGTGGGGCGCAGATCACACCCAGCCCAGCGCCCCCAGCACCGCCCCTGCGCCCAGCATCCACAGCAGGTGCAGCTTGGTGCGCCACACCAGCAGCACGGTGGCGCCACTCAGCAGCCACAGGGGCCAAGCCTCGGCGGGGTCGCCGTGGGCGCGCGCCAGCACCCACGAGGTGGCCAGCAGCAGGCCAATCACCACCGGCGCCATGCCCTGCTTGAAGGCGCGCACGCCCCGGCGTTCCCGGTTGCGGTGGCCCCAGCGCGTGGCCAGCCAGGTCAGCAGGCTGCTGGGCAGCATCACGCCCAGCATGCACACCGCCATGCCCAGGCCGCCCAGCAGCCAGCCTGCAAGGCTTGGGCCGCCGGCGTTGATGCCCACGTTCCAGCCCAGCAGGGCGATGAACAGCACATTGGGGCCGGGGGCGGCCTGCGCGATGGCGATGGAGGCGTTGAACTGCGGGTCGGTGATCCAGGCCTGGCGCTCGACCAGAAAGCGGTGCATGTCTGGCGCAGTGGCAATGGCGCCGCCCACGGCCAGCAGCGACAGCGACAGGTAGTACAGGAACAGGTTGAACCAGTCGCCCGGGCTCAGGGCCGTCAAGGGAGGGGTGAGGGCGGTGGCTGCGTTCATGGCGCGAGCTTTCTCCACGTCAGCATGCAGGCTGCGCCGCCGATCACCGGCAAGATCCACCACAGCGGCCAGCGCAGCACCACCATGGCCACGATGGTCAGCGCCAGGAAGGCCACGCACAGCGGGCGGCCCAGCGGGTGGATCTTGATGGAGGTGAACAACTTGATGGCCACCCCGGCGATCAGCCCGGCCGCCACCGCGCCCATGCCGCGCAGCGCACCCGCCACGGCCGGGTGGCTCGCAAATTGCGCATACACCACGGCCAGGGCCAGCACCAGCATCAGCGGAAAGGTCAGCATGCCCGCCAGCGCCGCCAACGCGCCGCGCAGGCCGAAGTAGCGGTCGCCAATCATGATGCTGAGGTTGACCACGTTGGGCCCCGGCATGATCTGCGCCACGGCCCAGTCCTCGACGAACTCCTCGTTGGTCATCCAGCGTTTTTTCTCCACCAGCTCGCGCTGCACCACGGCCAGCACGCCGCCAAAACCCTGCAGGGCCAGCCAGGTGAAAGACCAGAACAGGTCGGCCGGGTTGCGTGGCTGGGGCCGCGGCGGCGGTGGGAAGGCGGGGGAGCTGGGGGGCGGTTCGGTGGCGAATGCCATGGTGATTTTTCAGGTCAAATTGGCCTCCAGCGCTTGATGGTAAAGCGCTGCCAGCTATCAAATCAGGAGTGGTTGAGTTCAGGCGTTCAGGCGTTCAGGCGTTCAGGCGTTCAGGCGTTCAGGCGTTCAGGCGCCACCCGGTTGCGCCCCGCGGCCCTGGCGGCATACAGTGCGGCGTCGGCCCGTGCACAGAGGCTGCTGGCGTCTTCGCCCGATTGCAGCTTGGCGACGCCAATGGTGATGATGGCCGGCTGGGCCAGCCAGGTGGCCTGGGCCACGGCGGTGCGCATGTGCTCGGCCACCTCCAGGGCGCCCCGTGACCACACGGCCCCCGCCGCCAGCCGATGAAGCCCGCATTGCCACCGCGCTGGCAGACCCGCAGCGGCACCCACTTGTAAAAAACCCTGTCAGCGCGCCAGTGCCACGCCGCCCGCCAGCAAGCCGTCTTCGCTCCAGTCGAACTGGAAGGCCTCGCCAAGCTCGAAGGTCAATGGCACGAAGGCCTTGCAGGCCGCCTGTTGGCCTTCACCTTGGCGCCACTTGCGGATGAAGTCCGTCAC
>JAYRUL010000143.1:0-5864 GCA_041919095.1 Rhodoferax sp.
CTGGCCATCCACCGCTTCGCCCACGACCACGGTGCAGGCCCCGCAGTCGCCTTCGCCGCAGCCTTCCTTGGTGCCGGTGCAGTGCAGGTCTTCGCGCAGCACCTCCAGCAGGGTGCGGCTGGGGGAGACGTTGGGCACCGTCACTACCGTGCCACGGCGTAGAAATCGCAGGTCGTTCATGCCCGCAAGCATAGACCACAAGGCGTCGCTTTGGGGGCAGGCAGGGCGGCACTGGCGCGCATGGGAGCGTGTAAAGTCGGTGCATGGCAGTTCCCCGACTTCAGTTGACCGGCATTACCAAGGCCTACCCCGGCGTGGTGGCCAACAGCGACGTGGCGCTGACCGTCATGCCCGGCCAGATCCATGCCGTGCTGGGTGAAAACGGTGCCGGCAAGTCCACCCTGATGAAGATCATCTATGGCGCGGTCAAGCCCGATGCGGGCACCGTGTTGCTCAACGGCCAGCCGCTGCACATCCGCAACCCCAAAGACGCACGCGCCAACGGCATCAGCATGGTGTTCCAGCACTTCAACCTGTTTGACACCATGACCGTGGCCGAAAACGTGTGGCTGGGCCTGAACCGCACCTCGCTTGACCAGGTCACCGCCGCCATCGTGGCCAAGGCCACCGAATATGGGCTCGACATCGACCCGGCGCGCCCGGTGCACACCCTGAGCGTGGGCGAGATGCAGCGGGTGGAGATCATCCGCGCCTTGCTCACGCGCCCGGAACTGCTGATCCTGGACGAGCCCACCTCGGTGCTCACCCCGCAAGCAGTGGAGAAACTGTTTGTGGTGCTCAAGCAGCTTGCCGCCGAGGGCTGCAGCATCCTCTACATCAGCCACAAGTTGCACGAAATTCGCGAGCTCTGCAGCGCCTGCACCGTGCTGCGTGGCGGCAAGGTCACCGGCGTGTGCAACCCGCAGGAAGAGTCCAACGCCTCGTTGTCGCGCCTGATGATTGGGGCCGAACCGCCCACCTTGCAGCGCGCCAGCGCGCATGTGGGCGAGGTGGTGCTGCAAGTGCAGGGCTTGCGTCTGGCGCGCGAGGACCAGTTTGGCGTGGACCTGGACGACGTGGCGCTGCAGGTGCGTGCGGGCGAGGTGGTGGGCATTGCCGGGGTGTCGGGCAACGGGCAAAAGGAGTTGCTCTACGCCTTGTCGGGCGAAGATGACCGCGCCCCCACGCGCAGCATTCATCTGGGCGGCGTGGATGTGTCGCACCTGCACCCCGGGCGGCGGCGCAAGCTGGGCCTGCACTTTGTGCCCGAAGAGCGCCTGGGCCGCGGCGCCGTGCCCACGCTGAGCCTGGCGCACAACCTGCTGCTCACCCGCAACGAGGCGCTCACCGCACCCCGGCTGGCCGGTGGCTGGGTGCGGCTGGGTGCCCTGCGCAGCCACGCCCAGCGCCTGATTGCGCAGTTTCGGGTGAAGGCGCACGGGCCGACGGCACCGGCCCAGTCGCTGTCGGGCGGCAATTTGCAGAAGTTCATCGTGGGCCGGGAGATCGATGCCCGCCCCAAACTCTTGATCCTGTCGCAGCCCACCTGGGGCGTGGACGTCGGTGCAGCGGCACAGATTCGCGGCGAGATATTGGCGCTGCGCGACGCCGGTTGCGCGGTGCTGGTGGTGAGTGAGGAGTTGGACGAATTGTTTGAAGTGTGTGACCGCATGGTCGTGATGGCGCGCGGCCGCCTGTCGCCCTCGGTGGCGGTGGCGCAGACCTCGGTGGAGCAGATCGGCACCTGGATGAGCGGCTTGTGGCAGGCCGACACCGCCGCTGCGGAGGTGGCGTATGGGTAGCCACGTCGCCGGGCCGCCCCAAGGCGTGGGCGGCCCCCTCGGGGGGCAGCGACCCGCGCAGCGCTGGAGCGTGGGGGCCTTGAAGCTGGAGGCGCGGCCCGAAATCTCGCGCTTCTGGACCTATGCATCGCCCCTGCTGGCCTTGGTGTGTACGGTGGTGATCGGCCTCCTGATGTTTTCGTTGTTGGGCAAAGACCCGGTGCGCGGCCTGCAGATCTTTTTTTGGGAGCCCATCAAGAGCAGCTATGCCGTAGGCGAGCTGCTGGTCAAAGCCACGCCGCTCTTGCTGATTGCGCTGGGGCTGGGCGTGTGCTTTCGCTCCAACGTGTGGAACATCGGTGCCGAGGGTCAGTACATCCTGGGAGCCATTGCCGCCAGCGGCGTGGCCCTGCTGGCCGACAAGACCACGGGCAGCTGGATTGTGCTGGCGTTGCTGCTGGCCGGGGTGGCGGGGGGCATGGCCTGGGCGGGCCTGACCGCGCTGCTGCGCGACCGCTTCCATGCCAACGAAATCCTGGTCAGCCTGATGCTGGTCTACGTGGCCGTGCAGGTGCTGGGCTATTTGGTATTTGGCCCGTGGAAAGACCCGCAGGGCTACAACTTTCCGCAGACCCAAACCTTCGAGGCCGTGGCACGCATTCCCAAACTCATGCAGGGTTCGCGCGTGCACCTGGGTCTGGTGCTGGCGCTGGTGGCGGTGGTGCTGTCCTGGGTGTTCCTGTTTCGCACGCGCGCCGGGTTTGCCCAGCAGGTCGGTGGCCTGGCCCCGGCGGCGGCGCGCTATGCCGGGTTTTCCGCACGGCGCGCGTTGTGGACGGCGCTGTTGGTGTCGGGCGGCTTGGCCGGGCTGGCCGGAGCGCTCGAGGTGGCCGGGCCCATCGGCCAACTCACCCCCTATGTGCCCGCCGGTTATGGCTTTGCCGCCATCATCGTGGCCTTTGTGGGGCGGCTGCATCCGGTGGGCATGGTGTTTTCGGCGCTGCTGATGAGCATGTTCTACATCGGCGGCGAGATGGCGCAGTCGCGCCTGGGGCTGCCCAAGTCGCTCACCGGCGTGTTCCAGGGCCTGCTGCTGTTTAGCCTGCTGGCCTGCGATACGCTGGTCAACTACCGGTTGCGTTGGGTGGGACGGCGCCCCGCCCAGGAAGGTGTTTGATGGAAACCTATGCACTGCTGGTGGCCGCCACGCTCAATGCCGGAACGGTTCTGGCCCTGGCGGGGCTGGGGCTTTTGATCAACGAAAAGGCCGGGGTGGTCAACCTGGGGGCCGAGGGCATGATGCTGTGCGCAGCCATCGCCGGATTTGCTACCGTGGTGCACAGCGGCAGCGACCTGTTGGGCTTTTTGGCGGGTGTGGGCGTGGGAGCCTTGCTGGCGGCGGTGTTTGGGGTGCTGGTAATCTGGCTCAACACCAACCAGTACGCCACCGGGCTGGCGCTGAGCTTGTTCGGGGCGGGCTTTTCCGCCTTTGTTGGCATTGGCTATGTGCAAGAACGCTTGCCCGATCGTGCCAGCTTTGCCATTCCCGGCCTGGCGGACGTGCCGTTGCTGGGTCCGGCGCTGTTTCGCCAGCATCCGCTGGTGTACGGGGCCATGGTCGCGACGGCGCTGGCGGTCTGGTTCTTGTACCGCTCGCGCGCAGGCTTGGTGCTGCGCAGTGTGGGCGAAAGCCCGCAAGCGGCCCACGGCCTGGGTTACCCGGTGCGCTGGATTCGCCTGGGCGCGGTGGTGGCGGGCGGGGCGCTGTGCGGCTTGGCCGGGGCCTACATCTCGGTGGTGTACACGCCGCTGTGGGTGGAAGGCATGGTGGCGGGCAAGGGCTGGATTGCGCTGGCGCTGACCACCTTTGCCACCTGGCGGCCGGTGCGCGTGCTCCTGGGGGCGTACCTGTTTGGCGGCGTAACCATGCTGCAGTTTCATCTGCAGGGGGCGGGGGTGGAAATTCCCAGCCAGTTCCTGAGCATGCTGCCGTATCTGGCCACCATAGGGGTGTTGGCCTTGATCTCGCGCAACCCGCAGTGGATTCGTATTAACATGCCCGCTTCCATTGGGAAACCGTTTTACCCCGGCTCCTGAGCGCCATTGTTCAGCGGGCCTGGTTTGTGCCAGCTCCATGTTCACGAAGGAATTTCCATGACCGATATGCATAAACGCGCCCTGCTGAAAGTGGCCGCCTTGTCCGCCGTGGCCGGTGCCGCCCTGGTGGGCTGTGGCAAGAAGGAAGAACCCGTAGCGGCGACGCCCGCACCGGTTGCCTCGGCACCCGCACCCAAGCCCGAACCCCTGAAGATTGGCTTTGCCTACGTGGGCCCGGTGGGCGACGGCGGTTGGACGTTTGCGCATGACAACGGGCGCAAGGCCGTCGAGAAAGAATTTGGCGACAAGGTCAAGACCAGCTTTGTCGAAAGCGTGCCCGAGTCGGCCGATGCCGAGCGTGTGATCCGCGACATGGCCGGCCAAGGCAACAAGCTGATCTTCGGCACCACCTTTGGCTACATGGAGTCCATGCTCAAGATCGCAGGCGACATGAAGGATGTGAAGTTCGAGCACGCCACCGGCTACAAGACCGCCGAGAACATGCGCACCTACGACAGCCGCACCTACGAAGGCGCCTACATGGCCGGCGTGATCGCAGGCAAGATGACCAAGAGCGGCACGCTGGGTGTGGTGGCGTCCATTCCAATCCCCGAAGTCATTCGCAACATCAACAGCTTCACGCTGGGTGCGCAAAGCAGCAACCCCAAGATCAAGACCAAGGTGGTGTGGGTGAACGAATGGTTCAACCCGCCCAAGGAGACCGAGGCTGCCACCAGCCTGATCAACGCCGGTGCCGACGTGCTGTTCCAGAACACCGACTCCGCCGCCGTGCTCAAGACCGCCGAAGAAAAAGGCAAGCGCGCTTTCGGCTGGGATTCCGACATGACTGCCTACGGCCCCAAGGCGCACCTGGCATCGGCCGTCATCAACTGGGGTCCGTACTACATCAAGGCCACGCGTGAAGCGCTGGAAGGCAAGTGGGCCACCGGCAAGGCCTGGTGGGGCGTGAAGGAAGGCGCGATTGACATCGTTTCCATCGCCGAAGACGTGCCTGCCGATACCAAGGCCAGGGTGGAAGAAGTGAAGAAAGGCCTGGGCGATGGCAGCTATGTCATCTGGAAAGGCCCCATCATGGACAACACGGGCAAGGAACAGCTCAAGAAAGACGAAGTCGCCACCGACGACTTCCTGGGCGGGCTGAACTTCTATGTGAAGGGTGTCGAAGGCAAGATCCCCGGCGCCAAGTGATTTCGCTCCAAGATCATCCGTGTCGTTGTTGCTTCGCCTTGCCGTGCTAGCGCACTGTCCTCGGCTTCGCGCCTAGACACCCATGATTTGGAAGCGAAATTCTTAAAGCAAAGGGCCGCTACCAGCGGCTCTTTTTCATGATGTTTCACCACAAGAGAGACCCGAGATGACAAACCGTTTTTCCCCTACCCTGGCCGCTGCGGCCTGTGCCTTGTTGCTGTCGCACAGTGCCGCCTGGTCGGCCAGCGCCCTCAAGCCCGCCACGCAAAAACGCGCCGAAATTGCCAGCCAGTACCGCTGGAGCTTTGATGCCATCTATCCCCATTGGGACGCCTGGTCGACGGCCATGCAGACGCTGGAATCCAAGATGGATGCCTTCGCCGCGCGCAAGGGCACGCTCAAGAACGGCGCACAGTCGGTGCTGGAGGCCTACCAGGCCTTCGACGAAATTGGCATGCTGCAGTACAAGGTGTACCGCTACCCGCAGCTGCAGCGCGACGTAGACACGCGCAACCAGGAAATTGCCGGACGCTTTCAGCGCGTGAACGCGGTGTTTGCCAAGTTCGGCACCACCACGGCCTGGTTTGCGCCCGAGCTGCTGCAGATCCCGCAGGCCACCATGGAGCAGTGGATCCAAGCCACGCCCGCGCTCGCCCCCTACCGCTTCACCATCCTGGACCAGTACCGCCAGCAGCAGCACGTGCTGGACGAAAAGGGCGAGAAGCTGCTCTCCTACGCCACGCGCCTGGCGCAGTCGCCCACGGCCACGTTCCAGGA
>JAYRUL010000144.1:0-5804 GCA_041919095.1 Rhodoferax sp.
CGGGTTCCAGCTCAGCCGCCTGGGCAAAACAAGCCAGTGCTTCATCGGCACGGCCTTGCTGCAGGGCGCTTACGCCCCGCTGCGTCCAGGCATCCGCATCGCAAGCGTCTGAGCGGGTAATAGGCTTATCAGGCATGGTGAATCATTATCCGTTTGTATAATGCGCCCCATCCGAGGAGCGTTGCAGCGCTGGGGCCAGCTGGTCCGAAAGCGTGAGGCTCGGCAAGTTTTGCAACGACGCTCACCCACGAATCCGGCGGGGTGAGTTAGCAATACCCCCTTCCGCCTTCGTGGTCCCTTTCACTTTTGTGCCAGGAGCCCGCCATGAACGCACCCACCACCAACCCCGTTGCCCACGACAGCGCCATCGCTGACATCACCCTTGCCGCCTGGGGCCGCAAGGAAATCCGCATTGCCGAAACCGAAATGCCTGGCCTGATGGCCATCCGCGACGAGTTCGTCAAGACCCAGCCCCTCAAAGGCGCGCGCATTACCGGCTCGCTGCACATGACGATCCAGACCGCCGTGCTGATCGAAACCCTCAAGGCCCTGGGCGCGGATGTGCGCTGGGCTTCGTGCAACATCTTCTCCACCCAGGACCATGCTGCCGCCGCCATTGCTGCTGGTGGCACGCCCGTGTTCGCCATCAAGGGCGAGTCGCTGGAAGACTACTGGGACTACACCCACCGCATCTTCGACTTCGCCCCAAAGGGCGCGGCCGGTGAAGGCCCCAACATGATCCTGGACGACGGTGGTGACGCCACGCTCTTGATGCACCTGGGTCAGAAGGCCGAGAAGGATGCTTCGCTGGTGGCGGGCAACGGTGGCAGCGAGGAAGAGCGCATCCTGTTTGCCTCCATCCGCAAGAAGCTCTCCGAAGACCCGACCTGGTACACCCGCAAGAGCGCCGAGATCATTGGCGTGACCGAAGAAACCACCACCGGCGTGCACCGCCTGAAAGAAATGTCGGCCAAGGGCACCTTGCTGTTCCGCGCCATCAACGTCAACGACTCCGTGACCAAAAGCAAGTTCGACAACCTCTACGGTTGCCGTGAATCGCTGGTGGACGGCATCAAGCGCGCGACCGACGTGATGGTGGCGGGCAAGATTGCCGTGGTGGCCGGTTACGGTGACGTGGGCAAGGGCAGCGCCCAGGCCCTGCGCGCCCTCTCCGCCCAGGTGTGGGTGACCGAGATCGACCCCATCTGCGCGCTGCAGGCCGCCATGGAAGGCTACCGCGTCGTGACCATGGAGTACGCCGCCACGCAAGCGGACATCTTCGTCACCACCACGGGCAACAAGAACGTGATCCGCCATGAGCACATGGCCGCCATGAAGGACCAGGCGATCGTCTGCAACATCGGCCACTTCGACAACGAGATCGACGTTGCCTCGCTGGAAAAGTACGAGTGGGAAGAGATCAAGCCCCAGGTCGACCATGTGATCTTCCCGGACGGCAAGCGCATCATCCTCTTGGCCAAGGGCCGTCTGGTGAACCTGGGCTGCGGCACGGGCCACCCCAGCTACGTCATGTCCAGCTCCTTTGCCAACCAGACCATCGCCCAGATCGAGCTGTTTGCCCACAAAGACGCCTACGACATCGGCAAGGTGTACGTGTTGCCCAAGCATCTGGACGAAAAGGTAGCGCGCCTGCAGCTGGCCAAGCTCAACGCCCAGTTGACCGAGCTGACCGACGAGCAGGCCGCTTACATTGGCGTGCCCAAGCAAGGCCCCTACAAGGCAGACTCGTATCGCTACTAATGCGTGCAGATCAATTTCTTGTCGATTCGGGCCAGGCCAGTTCACGCTCCCAGGCGCAGCGCCTGATCGCGTCCGGGGTGGAGTGGCGCCTGAGCGATGCCTCACCCTGGCACAAGGTTGCCAAGAATGGCGATGACATTCCGGCGAAGGCGGAAGTGCGTCTGCTGGACGGGGCCGAGGCGCGCTTTGTTTCGCGCGGTGGGCTCAAGCTGGAAGGCGCACTGAAGCTCGCGGGCCTGTCGGTCAAGGGGCAGCAGTGCCTGGATGTGGGGCAGTCCACGGGCGGGTTTACGCATTGCCTGCTGGAGCAAGGGGCACTGCGGGTGGTGGGTGTGGACGTGGGGCATGACCAGTTGCACACGCGCCTGCGCGCCGATGCGCGCGTGGTCTGCCTGGAAGGCATCAATGCCCGCGCCCTGACGCCACAGACTCTGGTGGCCGCGTGGGACGATGCCCTGAGCGAAGACATCGAAGACGAGGAAGACAACGAGACCCAACCCGTAGCTCCCTATGCCTGGATGCGCAACGGCGGCGAAATTGCTGACGATTACGACGACAGCGACGACGCCAAGGAGCACGAGATCGAAGCCTTCAAGGCTGCGCGTTCCGAGCGCGCCAAGGCCAAGGCGGCCGGCACGCTGCCGGTGCAGCGCCGCCGCAAGGCCGAGTTTGCCGACCAGCAATTGAACCCCGTGTTTGATCTGGTCACAGGGGATCTGTCCTTCATTTCGCTCACGCTGGTGCTGCCCGCGCTGATTCCCTTGTTGGCACCCCAGGGCCACTTGCTCCTGCTGGTCAAACCGCAATTTGAATTGCAGCCGGGGCAAGTGGGCAAGGGCGGCCTGGTGCGCGACCCGGCCCTGTACGCGCTGGTCGAGCAGCGCTTGCGCCAGGCCTGCGCAGACCTGCAACTTACCGTGCGCGGCTGGTACGACTCGCCCATAGCCGGTGGCGACGGCAACCGTGAATTTTTCTTGCACGCAACCCCTTTGTAGAGTGAGGCACCCATGGCCGATGTACGCCACCCTGATTCAGGCCTGCCCATCAGCCTGGAATTTTTCCCCCCAAAAACGCCCGAGGGGGCGGGCAAGCTGCGCGGCGTACGCCAGCAGCTCAATGCCTTAAAGCCGGAGTTCTGCTCGGTCACCTTTGGTGCCGGTGGCTCCACCCAAGACGGTACCTTCAATACCGTGCGCGAAATATTGGCCGAGGGCGTGGATGCGGCCTGCCACTTCTCCTGCATCGGTGCCACCCAGGACACGGTGCGCCAGAACCTGGCCACGCTGCGGTCCATGGGCGTCAAGCGCCTGGTGGCCTTGCGCGGCGATTTGCCCAGTGGCTACGGGTTGGGTGGGGCGTTTCAGTACGCCAGTGATCTGGTGGCCTTTATCCGTGCCGAGACAGGCGACCACTTTCACATTGAAGTTGCCGCCTACCCCGAAATGCACCCCCAGGCCAAATCGCCGCAGTCGGATTTGCAGGCCTTTGCCACCAAAGTGCGCGCGGGGGCCAACTCGGCCATTACCCAGTATTTCTACAACCCCGATGCCTATTTCCGCTTTGTCGAAGAAGTGGATGCACTGGGCCTGAGCGTGCCGGTGGTGCCGGGCATCATGCCCATCAGCAGCTCCACGCAGCTGATGCGCTTTTCCGACGCCTGCGGTGCCGAAATTCCGCGTTGGATTCGCCTGCGCCTGCAAAGCTTTGGCGACGATACCGCCTCCATCAAGGCCTTTGGACTGGATGTGGTGACCAACCTGTGCGAGCAACTGATCGCCGGTGGTGCCCCCGCCATCCACTTCTACACCATGAACCAGAGCGTCCCCACCCTGGCGCTGTGCGAGCGCTTGGGTTTGCACGCGCACTAGCGCCCCCATGAACACCACCGTGCGTCATTGGGTGGTTGCCGGGTTGATGGTCATCGGCACGGCGGCCTTCGCGCAGGATCGCCCCAAGATCGGGCTGGTCCTGGGGGGCGGCGGTGCCCGTGGTGCGGCGCACATCGGGGTGCTGGAAGAACTGGAGCGCCTGCGCATTCCGGTCGATTGCGTGGCCGGTACCAGCATGGGTGCTTTGGTGGCGGGTGCCTGGGTGGCCGGGCGCGATGCGGCGTCTCTGCGACGCGAAATGGCGCAGGCCGATTGGAACGACCTCTTTCAAGACAACCCCGGCTACAACGACGTTGCCTACCGCAACAAGCGCTTCGACAAGCGGTTCCTCTCGGGCAGCGAAGTGGGTGTGACTGCGCAGGGGCTGGTGACGCCGCCGGGCGTCGTACTGGGTCAGAAAATCAAGCTGTTCTTCAACCAGTCGGTCGGTGCCGACGCGGGTGAGCGCCTGATCGAGAACCTGCCCACGCCTTTGTCCATCGTGGCAACCGACATTGGCACCGGCGAGCGCGTGGTGCTGCGCGACGGCAGCTTGAGCATGGCCATGCGCGCCAGCATGGCGGTTCCGGGCCTGATGGCGCCCCTGGACTACCGTGGACGCAAGCTGGTCGATGGGGGTCTGGTGGACAACCTGCCCATCCAGGAAGTGCGGGATCGCTGTGGCGCGGACGTGGTGATTGCGGTCAACGTCGGCTCGCCCATGTTGCCCGCCAGTGAGGTCAGCGGCTTGCTGACGGTATCGACGCAAGTCATCTCCATCCTGACCGAGCAGAACGTGACCCGCTCACTGGCTGCCCTGCGCGCGACCGACATCTACATCCAGCCTGATCTCACCGGCATCACCGCCGCGCAGTTTGATCGCGCCAGTGAAACCGCCGACCGCGGTCTTGCAGCGGCGCAGGCGGCCAAGGCGTTGCCGCGCCTGTCCGTGTCCAACGCAAGCTACCAAGCCTGGCGGCAGGCGCACGCGACTCGCGTCGCTGCGCCGCCCACGGTAGATGCGGTGGAGATTGCCGGACTGCGGGTGGTGAACCCGGCGGCCGTGTCACGCCATATCCACCAGGAGCTGGGTCAGCCGCTGAATGCCGCGCAACTCCAGCGGGATTTGCTGCGTGTGTACGGCGACGGCGACTTCGAACGGGTGGACTACCGCCTGAGCGCGGCACAGGGGCACACCACGTTGCATATCGACGCGGTGGAGAAACCTTGGGGCCCCGACTACGCCCGCCTCGGTCTCAACCTGAACACCACACTCACCGGGCGCTCCACCTACAGCCTGCGCGGCGCCTACCAGAAGGCCTGGATCAACGCACTGGGTGGCGAGCTGCTGTTCACCGCCGAGCTGGGCACGCACACCGGCTTGGGCGCCGAGTGGTACCAGCCACTGGAGCCTACCCAGCAGTACTTTGGCTTCACCGCCGCAACCCTGCGCCGCGAAAACCTGGCCCTGTTTGCCGATGATTTGCGCATCGCCGACTACCGCGCCAGCCTAGTGCGGCTGGACGCCGCGCTGGGGCGCAATCTGGGCCTGACCGGGCAACTGCGCCTGGGCGTGCGCAGCGAGCGCCAGTCTCTGGCCATTGAGACCGGCGTGCCCCTCTTGCCCACGGAAGCCGTGCAGACCAGCGGTACGCTGCTGAGCTGGGAGTCAGACCTGAAAAACCAGCTGCACATTGCCACCACCGGTTGGTCCGTCAAGGCGAGCTGGTATGCCGACCTGCAAGGCCGTTACGACTTGCTGTCCGCGCAGTTGGACGGGGCGTGGGCGCAGGGGCCGTGGGTGCTGGGTTCGCGAGCCAGCTACGTGGGTTCCACCTACGGCAAGCCTCCCGTGCAGCACCTGGGGCGGTTGGGGGGATTTTTGAACCTATCGGGCTTTGCCAGCGATCAACTCATGGGCAATGGCACAGCCTATGCGCACTTGCGGGCCGAGCGCATTCTGGGGCGCATGCCAACCGGCTTGGCAGGGGACTTGCGCCTGGGCTTGGCGCTGGAATACGGCAAAGTCACCGAGCCGGTTTCGGAACCGCGTCGCACCGGGTTGTTGAATTCGCTGGTGATCTATCTGCGCGGGGAAACGCCCTTTGGTCCGGCCTATGTCGCCTTGGGCCGGTCGGCCACGGGGCAGACCAATGCCTACCTCTTCATTGGTAC
>JAYRUL010000145.1:0-5775 GCA_041919095.1 Rhodoferax sp.
TGGGCGTGATCTCCAGGCCATCCTTCTCGCGGCGCTTGCGCTCCTTGGCCAGGGGCGGGCAACCCTTCACATCGGTGTACAGCACCATGCAGTCCAGGCAATGCAGGCACTCGCGGTGGTCGATGCGGCCATCGGCATCAATCGCCTGTGCGCCACAGCCCACGGCACAGGCCTTGCAACTATTGCAGTCCTGCTTGCGCTTGAGGCCAAACCAGCGAAAGGTGCTGGGCATGGCCAGCGAGGCGCCCAGCGGGCAGATGTACTTGCAGTACGGCCGCTCGATGAAGATCGACACACCCAGAATGGCGGCCACGAACAGGCCGTAGGGCCAGGCACGGTTCATCACGCCAACCAGGAAAGTGGTCTTGAACGGTTCCACTTCGGCCAGCTTCTCGGCCAGACCCATGGAGAACATGGATACCGCAAGCAGCGCAAAGAATACCGCGTACTTGACCCATTTGAGCCTGTCGTGCCATGCCTGCGGCAACTGGGTCTGGAACCGCCCCAAGCCGACCATGCGGGCGACCTTGTAAATGGATTCCTGCAGCGAGCCAAACGGGCACATCCAGCCGCAGAACAGACCGCGCCCGAAGAGGAATACGGTGACGATGATGAAGATCCAGAACAGGAAAATGAACGGATCGGACAGGAACAGCGACCAGGTCCACTGAAACAGCAGCGCATGGAACCAGGTCAGCACCTGCGTGATGGAGGGTTGGGCCATGAGACCAAAACCAACCCACACCATGCTGATCGCCCAGAAGCTGTACTTGAAGGCATTGACCGGCCACTTGTTCTTGTGCGTAGACAGCCGGGTTAGTGTCTCGCGGTACGCATAGACCACGGTCACGAAAACCAGCAGCAAGGCAAACAAGGTGATGGAGAGTGCCTGCGACTTCCAGACCCGCACCCAAGGCGCATCGGGTTCGTCGATCGCGGGTCGGCCACCTTCCAGCATGTCGGCCGGCAGCCAATACTTGGACTCGAACACGGCGAAACTGCGCTGTCCGGTGGCGCGATCCACCCGGTTGCCTAGAAACGACAGCTTCCACGGATGCGCTGCCGAGTAAGCCTGGGAGCGAATGACGAAGATGGCGGACTCGTTGTATCGAGGAGCCCCGGTAGCCTCCAGACCATAAAGGTTGTAGTAATCCAAATCCCGGAACGTGAAAGAGTCAGCGCCTTGCTTCACTTGCACCCGGTCGTAGATACCACCGCGCACAAACCCCGACCCCTTGAAGGACTCAACTCCAGCAGTTCGAATCACAAAAAAGGCGTTCTCTCCGGGTTTAAGGCGGGAACGCAGATTTTCATAGCCCCGGTCGCCCAGCAGGCTGCGACCCAGATCGGGATGATTGAGGTCACCGAACCAAAGCTCAATAAACGGCTCTGGCCCGCGTGGAAGGCCAACTTGCTCAGGCCGAACCAACAGTTGCTGGACGATCCCACGATTGACGAGTTGTGCCCAGTCGTAACGCTGATTCGAAACCAGGAAGCGCGCGGGTTCGCGAACGGTCGGCGCGATGATGCCGGTTTGTCGCGCCACCGCCGCACCGGACATCATCATGACCTGGTTTTGCGCAATTACGGTGACGGTGGCCCCGGAAATGGCGTCGACCCCGATCACTTCTTCCTCGGGTCGCGAAGGACCCACTTCGATCTTGTCCTTGACCGACTTGCCCAGGTACTGGTTGTTGAAGTTCACCAGGGCGGACTCGGGAATGCCTAACAACAAGATAGGCTCGGAATGCTTGAGGACCTTGACGCCTACGAAGCGCCCCTCCTTGTCCATGCCGATGAGGGTGATCACCGGCTTACCCGAATAGGCCGGGGTGTCGGTGATGTCGGTGGACAACATGACATAGCCCAGCAGCTTTTTCTGGGCTGAATCGTTGTCGTAGGCTTCTACATAGGGCGGTTGGCCTTTTCGCGGCGAAAAATGCTCGGCCCCAGGGAACACGTCCTTGCAGGGCAACAAGGCACACAAGTCGGGAGCGGTGTTGAAAGCAGCAGGCAGCTCGGCCTCATAAGCGCCTGCATGGGCCGGCGGTGCAAACAGGGAAAGCGCCAAAAAAAACGCGATCCCGAGGATCGCAAACCGATGACCGAGCAATAACATCACACTTTCCTATCAAAGAGGTGCCGCGCCCATGCGCGTGCACCTCCGATTTTGGCCTATCAGGCCTCCACAATCATGCGCGTGCGCATTTCCAAGTGCAGTGCGTGGCAGAAATGCGTGCAATAGCACCAGAACACACCAGGTTGGTCCGCCACGAAAGTAACGGACGCCGTTTCCTGTGGGTTAACAATGAAGTTAACGTTGTAGTTTGGAATGGCGAATCCATGGGTCAAGTCTTCAATCTTGTCCAGGTTAGTCAAGATCAAGGTGACTTCGTCGCCCTTTTTCACCTTGAATTCGCGCTGGCTGAAAGCCGGAGCCTGAGAGGTCAGCTTTACGGTGACCTTCTTGCCGTTGCGGAAGACTCCCGTGTCTTTGGGATCCTTGACAGCCAAGGGGAAGTCATCCAGGCTGTAGACTTGTTTGGGTTTGAGCAGGTCGCGCTTGAAAATAATGAAGTCGTGCGGTTCGCCGCGCACCGGGTGGTCGGCCAGCAGCACCATTTTTTCGCCGGAGATGTCGATCAACTGCTCGTTTTCCGGGTGCAGTGGCCCAACAGGCAAGAAGCGGTCCTTGGAAAACTTGCAACCTACGGCCAGGTACTTGCCGTCCGCAGCAATGGTCTCGGACTGCGACGCGTTGATATGCCCGGGCTGGTAGTGCACGTCCAGACGATCCACCACGTACTTGGCACTCTTGTCACCCTTGTGGAAGGCAATCGCTTTTTCCACATTCCACTTGACCACCTGGCTGTCCAAGAACAACGTGGTGTACGCGTTGCCACGGCCGTCGAAAGCGGTGTGCAGCGGGCCTAGGCCCAGTTCGACTTCAGCGACGATGGCGTCGTCCAGCTTTTCGCTCTTGCCGTCGAACCAATCCAGCACTTTCGCCAGTTCGATCACGGTGGCGGTGGGTGAGAGCTTGCCGGCGCAGATGAAGTACTTCTGGTCGGGGCTGGCGTTCACACCGTGCGGGTTCTTGGGAACGCTCACGTAAGCAGTCAGCGCCGTCTTGGCATCCTTGTTGGAATCGCGGGTACCGTCCACCACGGGCACCTTGGAGCTGCCAATGGTTTTGAACTTGCCAGCCTTGACGGCTGCTTCGATACGTGCCACGTTGAAGAAAAGGCATGCGTCACGCTCAGCGGACATCATGTCCTCGTACTTGGCGCCCATTTCGGTGTTGTACTGGTTGGTTGCAGCCAGCTTGCCATCGAACGAGGTAGCCACCAAGTCGCAATTGCCATCGATCAAAACCTGCCAGCGCACTTCCATGGTCTCAGCATCCACGCACGAGAACAATGAACGGTACTTGGTGGGGTCTTCAATTCCAGCGTTGGGTAGTGGGATGGAGAATTCACCACCGCAAAAAACACGTGTGGTGTAGTTGATGGCGGGATCGACGGGATCGCGTTTGTCCGGAAAAATGCCGTGGAAACCCTGCACATTGGGCAATTGCGTGATCTTGTCGCAGACGAAATAGTCGAGACGAATGCGCGCAATGCGGCTGTTGATCTTGTCATTGATCCAGGCGTAGCGGCCGTCGTAGTTGCCGTCTTTGTAGGATGCGTGCGTATGGTGGGTATCGGCTACGGTGTAGCGCAGGCTGCCGTCCGCCTTGGTCCCCATGACCTTCTTGGATTCGTTGGTGATACCCCAACCCACCAACGCATCGGGCGCAAAGCAGGGAATCCGGTGAATTTCGCGACCCGAGGGCAATCCCAATACGCGCATGTCACCCGTGTGACCGCCGCTCCAAAGACCGTAGTAGGAATCCAGCTCTCCAGGCTTGAGGTGAACGCTTGCGCCAGCACCGTGCGAGGCTCCTGCGGTTGGCGCAGGTGCAGCAGGTGCGCTAGCCGGAGCGGCTGCAGGTTTGTCATTGCAGGCGGCAACCCCTACGGTCAAGCCAGCCAATGCTGCCGTGTTGATGAACCGCCGACGGCCCATACCAACGGTTTCGGTTTGACTATCCATTTTTTTATCGCGCATGATCACCTCGTTAAGTTAGGTCAGGAAGAAAAAGACGGTGGCCCCCGCGCGGGAGGGGGGCCAACCAAGTTTGCAGAAAACACGTGGTGCACCCACGCTACCGGGCCCTGTGACGTCAAGGGCAGCAAATGCAGGCGCTCGTGGGTGGCATCGGGGGGCGCATTGCCCAGAAGGCACATCGGGCAGTCCATGTCCGACGCGTTGGCGGCGACTCCATCGCCACCGGAAACGTTAATCAATACTGCAGCGCCTGTACCCGAACAGATCAGTTCCATGGGGCGCGGCTGCACGATGGACGCTGCAGACGCCACCGCCATACTGAGCAGGAACCACGCCACGACCCACCATTTCAGGCGCGTCATTGACCTAAGGGTATTCATGAGGTCGGAGTATACGAACGGAAACTGCCAAATCCTTGATATATGCCATGTTTTATGAATGTTTCCCTTAGTGCTTCGGTTGGGGAAGGCTAATATCAGCCGTTGTCGTAAGGCTATGGATGGCTTGGACGCGGCTTGGCGCTATGATTTGCAGCAATCCAGCCCTGCCAGCGAACTGCTGCGCCGATTTTTTCATTCGACGCATCGGTTGACAACCTCGTGTTGATGGCAATGCAGCCGGAGATGTCGCCCTGCTCTTTGTCCTTTCTTGGATCCTTTATGAAATTTTCAATCTCCACCATTGCTCTTGTGTCGCTGGCGTTCTTGTTGAGCGCTTGCGGTGAAAAGAAGACTGCCGAAGCACCTGCACCGGCCCCTGCAGCTGTACCCGCTGCACCTGCCGCACCGGCAGCCCCCGTTGCTTCCACGGTTGCAGCCGCACCCGCGGGCAATGCCGAGGCGGGCAAGTCGGTTTACAACAAGACCTGCGCACTGTGTCACGCGGCCGGCGTAGCCGGTGCACCCAAGCCCGGTGACAAGGCCGACTGGGGTCCGCGTATTGCGCAGGGCAAAGACGTTTTGTACAAGCACGCCATTGAAGGCTTCACGGGTTCCAAGGGCCAGATGCCAGCACGCGGAGGCGGCAGCACCCTGACTGACGACGACGTCAAGGCAGCCGTGGATCACATGGTCGGTTTGTCCAGCTAAACCCAAGGGAGGCAGCCGTGCACGGTAAGGATCATCTCCGCAGCCCAACCCGTCGCAGCCTAGCGATGGCGCTACCGCTGGTGGGTTGCGCCGTATGGTTGCCGGAGGCTTTTGCGTTTGCGGCGCCCACCATTGAAAAGAGCCAGCGTTTCCTGATGGGGACGCAGGTGGATTTGATTGTCCAAGGTCAGGAGCCTGCCGTCTTGCAGTCGGCGATGAACCAGGCCTGGACACAAATGCATCGACTGACGGTGCTCATGAGTCGCTACCGTGCGGACAGCGCGGTGAGCGCCATCAACCGCGCGGCAGGTACCGCAGCGGTAGCGATCGCACCTGAAGTCATGTCGATTCTGCGCTTTGCGAAAGACATGGCCAGCCAGACGCACGGTGCGTTTGATCCCACTGTCGGTGCCCTCAAGGCCTGGCGGTTCGATGAGGGCCAGACCACCCTGCCAAGCGACCGTGAGATCGATGCACAGCGCCAGTTGATCGGTTACCGGGGCCTGACTTTGGACCCTGAGGCCGGAACTGCCCGCCTGCAGCACAAGGGCATGGCGCTTGATCTGGGGGGCATCGC
>JAYRUL010000146.1:0-5728 GCA_041919095.1 Rhodoferax sp.
GTGATGCCTTTCCAGATTTTTTCTTCGCGCGGCGCCAACAGGCGCTCGAGCACAGCGTCCAGGGTGGCAAGTTGCTGCAGTTCGCGCGAACCGTGCGCCAGGAGTTGGCGCAGCCCCGCACGCAGGTGGGCCACCTGCTGGGTCATGGTGCGTTGGGTCCGCAGGTAGCGCTTGTGCTGCGCTGCGTAGACCGGCGCTTCCGGTGCAACGGCACGGATAGCTGGCGCTTGGCTGCGGCGGGCAGTGCGCGTTTGGGGTGTGGCTTCAGGGGCACTGTGCTGCGCCACGAGTGCCTGCAATTCGGCTTGGCCGTGGGCCCACCGGGTTTCCAGGTGGGTGCGGTCCAGCACCCGGGCCGAGTTAGCGGGTGCCCCAGCGCAGGCATCCAGGCCGCGCAGTGCCGCATCCAGATGCACAGCATCCAAGGCTCCCAGCCATTGACTCCAGTGCGCGGCCACGTCCTGGCGCTCGGGTGGCGACCACGCATGCTCCCATTGCTCCAACAAGGCCACCAGGGGTGAACGATTGATTCGATACTGCAACAACAACCTCAGCCACGTGCCGCGTGCCAAGCACCCGCACGGAAAAAACCGCCTATTTTCGTTCAGGAGTGCGCGGGCTACTGCAAAGTGCGTTTGCCAGGGTCAGGCAGGGCCAGTGGCAGGACGTCGATGCCCTCATCGAGCAAGTCCACCACCTCGGCGGCTGTGGCGCGCCCACGGATGCTGCGGTCTTCGGTTTCACCGTAATGCATCTTGCGCGCTTCCTGGGCAAAACGCGCGCCAACGTCTTCGCTGTGCGCAGCCAATTCGCGTGATATTGCTTGCCAGGCTTGCATCCAGGCCGGAGCAACCGAGGGTTGGGTGGTCGTGGTGACTGGCGAAGCGGTTTCGGTCGGCTGCGCTACGGGCTCCTGCGCACTGCGCAAATGCAGGCGTGGTGCGGACAGGCCCTTGCGGACATCGGGGCAATTGCAGACGGGGCAGCCCAGCAAGCCGCGTGCGTGTTGATTCTGGTAATCGTCCTCGTTGGCGAACCAGCCTTCAAACGTGTGCCCCGACGCGCAATGCAGGTTGAGGACTTTCATGCCGACGCACCGGGCTGCGCCACCTGCCAATGCAGCGCGAGCCGGCCCTCCATATAGTTTTGCAGCCAGAACACGCCGACCAAGGTTTTGGCGTCGGTCACCCGGCCATCCAAACAGGCCTGCAGCAAGTCCGGCACCGGCAGATCGAATACCTCCAGAAATTCACCGGCGTCGAGCGCACGGCTGCCCGCCTGCAACTCCTTGGCAAACCAAACTTCGATGAACTCGGTGGAATACGCAATGACCGGGTGCAGCACACCCGCACGCGCCCACTGGGTGGCGCGGTAGCCCGTCTCTTCACGCAGTTCCCGTTGGGCACACGCCCAGGTGGACTCACCGGGGTCGAGTTTGCCAGCGGGTAACTCCACCATGGTCTGCCCGACGGGATAGCGAAACTGGCGCTCCAGCACCACGCGCAAGGATCCGTCGGTGCCTTCCAGCAGCGGTATCACCATAACGGCACCCGGATGGACCACATACTCCCGCTGGGCGGTGCTGCCATCGGGCAAGCGCACCTGGTCGCGAAACGCATGCAGAAAGGCCCCGCGCAACAGTTCTTGGCTGCTGATGCGGTCTTCAATCAGGGGGGTGGAGGTGGTGTTCAGCACAACAAGGTGTCCAACGCAGCGCCGGGGCTGCGTCAACAAGGGCAAGGGTCAAAGTATGGCACAGCGTCTGTTGGTGGGCACCGGCGTCCCTGCGGAAAACTAAGGCGATGCAGGGTATCCTCAACCCCATGAAATTGTCTAGGTTGTTGCGCCCCAGTGACCCGCGGTTCTGGTTGTTGCTAGCCTTCAACGGCGCGTCTGCGGCCGTGTCCTGGGTGCTGCAAAGCCGCGATTTGCCCACTTGGTTGCAGGTGGTCTTTGCGGTGTTTGCGGTGGCTAACTTTCTTCTGGGACTGCGGTTGGCGCATGCCATGGTGCGCGACCCCCCAGCGCGCGCTGCGTCGAAGGTCAACGACTGATGGAAACCGCATGAACCCTTGGCTGCCTGGACTGCAGACGCTGCGCCAATACCAGCGTGACTGGCTGCGCCACGATCTGGTGGCGGGTTTGGCGCTGAGTGCCGTGCTGGTACCGGTGGGCATGGGCTATGCGCAGGCGTCCGGCCTGGCGCCGGTCTACGGGCTGTACGCGACCATCGTCCCGTTGTTGGTGTATGCCGTTGTGGGACCCAGTCGCATCCTGGTGCTGGGGCCGGATTCCACCCTGGCGGCCGTGATCGCGGCGGTGGTGGTTCCGATGGCGGCGCAAACACCCGATCGGGCGGCACCCCTGGCGGCGTTGCTTGCGGTGCTTGCCGGGGCCATTTCGGTCCTGATTGGGATGGCCCGGCTAGGCATGCTGGCCGACCTGTTGTCCAAACCCATTCGCATCGGCTTTCTGAATGCGGTTGCGCTCACGGTGCTGGTCGGTCAAACCCCGAAGTTGCTGGATATCGACATCCAGGCGCAAAGCCTGGTAGGTCGTGCGCTGGAAACCGCCCAGCATGTTCTGCGCGGCGGAGGCAATGCGACTGCTCTTGCGCTGGGGGCTTGCAGCCTGGCGATCATTCTGATCGGGCGACGACTGCGGCCGCAATGGCCGCTGATGCTGCTCTGCGTGGTGTTGGCTACCTTGGTGTCCTGGGGGTTCAAGCTGCACCAAACCACCGGGATTGCCGTCGTTGGGGCGTTGCCACAGGGCTTGCCCACACCGGGCCTGGGTGGCGTGGATTGGCGCGATGCGCTGCAGTTGTTGCCCGCCGCCTGCATGATTGCACTGCTGACCTTCGCCGACACCAGTGTGCTCTCGCGCGCCATGGCGCTGCGCAGCGGCCGTGCGGTCAACCCCAATCAGGAAATCATGGCCGTCGGTCTTGCCAACGTGGGTACTGGCTGGTTGCAGGGCTTTCCGGTCAGCGTGAGTTCATCGCGCACGCCGGTGGCGGAAGCGGCCGGTGCCCGCACGCAGCTGACCGGTGTGGTCGGTGCGGCCGCCATTGCGGCCCTGTTGTGGTGGGTGCCCCACCTGTTGGCGGATTTGCCCATGGCGGTGCTGGCTGCGGTGGTCATCGCAGCCTGCCTGTCATTTGCCGATTTCCGGGCCATGGGGGCGCTGTTGGCCCTGCGCAAGGCCGAGTTTGGCTATGCGCTGGCGAGTTTTCTGGGGGTGGCGTTTGTAGGGGTGATCGAGGGCATCGTCATCAGTGTCAGTCTGGCCTTGCTGGCCTTGGTCTGGAATGCCTGGCATCCGCACTACACCACCCTGGTTCGGGTAGATGGCACCAAGGGCTACCACGACGCCCACCGCCACCCCGAAGGCCGGCAGATTCCGGGGCTGGTTCTGTTTCGCTGGGACGAGCAACTGTTCTTCGCCAATGCCGAGGTGTTCTTTACCCAGGCCCTGCGCGCCGCGACAACCGCCCAGCCTGCGGTGCGGCGTCTGGTGGTGGTGGCCGATGCGATATCCGATGTGGATCTGACCGCCGCTGACGTCCTGGTGCGGTTGCAGGGCGAACTGCACAGTTTGGGGATCGAGTTGTGGTTTGCTGGCATGAAAGGCACGGTGAAGGACCGGCTGCGCCATTACGGCACATTGCAAACCCTGGGCGAACACCATTTCAGTGCAACCACCGGTTACGCGGTCGGCCAGTATCGGCAGACGCATCCGGTGGACTGGAAGGATTGGGACGAGGTCTAGCGCGTGCGCAAGCCGTCAAAACACGTCCCCATCACCAGCGCGATGATGGTGTCGTCGTCAAAGCCGTCGCTCATCTTCAGGAACTCCAGCACCGGGTCGCAGGCGCGGGCGAACAGGGTGTAGAGCACGGCAATGGGGGGCAGTGCGGGGTTGAGGCTTGCGTCGGCCTGGGCCGCTTCAATCCACGCGCCCAGTCGATCGCTCACGTCCATCAGCCCATCCATATAGCCCTTGTGGCCCACCAGCGCGGCGCGCAGGCTGGAGTTCTGGCTGGGCAGCGTGGGCATGTGGCCGCTGAGCTTGAGCCGCATGGTCCATTCCACCACGGCGCGCAGCTTGTCCAGCGGGGGCAGGGCGGCGTCCACACCGTCGAGCATGGTTTGCGCGGCCTGCATCAGGTGCGCCATGGCGGCGGCGGCCAGGTCTTCCTTGCTGGGAAAGTGCTTGTACAGGCTGGCCTTGGCAATGCCGACGTTGGCGGCCACTTCGTCCACCGTCATGGCGTCGAAGCCCTTTTCGGCCAGCAGGCGGTTCACGGCATCGATGATGGCTTGCTCGCGTGCGGCCAGCATCTGTTGCTTGAAGGAAGGCTTGGGAGTAGAGGTAGTAACCATGCTGCGATTGTAGTCTTTTTATCAGTTTCGTGAACTGATTAGTCACAAAACATACATTTACGTCCAAGTGAAGAATTTTTGGTAATTGTACGGACGAGGAGTACCCCTGTGAAAGTAGCGATCATTGGCAGCGGCATCAGTGGCCTCTCCGCCGCCCACACCCTGCGCGGCCAGGCCGACATCACGCTCTTCGAGGCATCTTCCACCTTGGGCGGCCACACCCACACCGTGGACGTGACCCTGCCCAACGCGCAGGGCCGCGCCACCACCCACGGCGTGGACACGGGTTTTCTGGTGTTCAACGAGCGCACCTACCCCGGGCTGATTGCGCTGCTGGCCGAGCTGGGCGTGCCCAGCGCGCAGTCGGACATGTCGTTTTCCGTGCAGGCGCAGCGCGGCGACGGCCAGCCGCTGGTGTGGAGCGGCACCAGCCTGGGCAGCCTGTTTGCGCAAAAACGCAACCTGGCCAGCCCGCGCTTTTGGGGCATGCTGTCCGACTTGCTGCGTTTCAATGCCCTCACCACCGCGCTGGCCCGCGACGGCAGTGACGCGCAAATGCAGCAGACCCTGGGCGCGTTCCTGGACGAGCACCGCTTTGGCGAGGCCTTTCGCCAGTGGTACTTCATGCCCATGATGGCCTGCATCTGGAGCTGCCCCACGGCGCAGATGCTGGAGTTTCCGGTGGCCACCATGGTGCGCTTCTGCCACAACCACGGTCTGCTCCAGATATTGAACCGCCCGCAGTGGTGGACGGTGCAAGGCGGTGCGCGCCGCTACGTGCAGGCCATTGCCGCCCACGTGCCCGACGTGCGCCTGGCCACGCCCGTACAGCGCGTGCACGCCGCCGAGCAGGCCGGGCGCCAGGGCGTGGCGGTGCACAGCGCCAGCGGCAGCGCGTGGTTTGACCGCGTCATCCTGGCCACCCACAGCGACCAGGCCCTGGCCCTGCTGGGCGACGCCAGCGCCGCCGAGCGTGCCGCCCTGGGGGCCATCGGCTACCAGCCCAACGAAGCCGTGCTGCACACCGACACCGCCGTCATGCCGCCCCAGCGCGCCGCCTGGGCCTCGTGGAACTACGAGCGCGCCCCCTCCACCGCGCAGGAGGACGCCCGCGTGTGCCTGCACTACTGGATCAACCAGCTGCAGCCGCTGCCCTTTGCGCAGAACGTGATCGTGAGCCTGAACCCGGTGCGCCCGATAGCCGAAGACAAGGTGCTGCAGCGCATCCAGTACGCGCACCCGGTGTTCGACCTGGCTGCCATGCAGGCGCAAAAGCAGATGGCGGCGCTGCAGGGCCAGCACGGGCGCTACTTTGCCGGGGCCTGGATGGGCTACGGCTTCCA
>JAYRUL010000147.1:0-5709 GCA_041919095.1 Rhodoferax sp.
GACCTGCGCAAGAGCTTTGGCAAGACCGAGATCATCCGCGGCGTGAACCTCGCCGTCCGCCACGGGGAGCGCGTTGCGGTGATCGGTCCTAATGGAGCAGGAAAGTCCACCCTGTTCAACCTGATCAGCGGTCGTTTTGGTGCCAGCAGCGGTGACGTGCTGCTCAACGGCACCTCGATCATGGGCAAGAAACCCTTTGAGATCAACCGTTTGGGGCTGTCGCGCAGTTTCCAGATTACCAACATCTTTCCCAAGCTCAGCGTTTTTGAAAACCTGCGCTGCAGCGTGTTGTGGAGCCTGGGCTACAAGTACACCTTCTTGCGCTTCCTGTCGGGATTGCACGATGCCAATGCGCGGGCGACCGAGCTGATGCAGATGATTAACCTCGACAGGAAGCGCGACGTGCTGGCCATGAACCTCACTTATGCCGAACAGCGCGCCCTGGAAATCGGCATCACCATCGGCGGCGGTGCCAATGTGATCTTGCTGGACGAGCCCACGGCGGGCATGAGTACCAGCGAGACTGCGCGCTTCATTGGTTTGATCCGCACGGTGACCGAGGGGAAGACCCTACTGACCGTGGAGCATGACATGGGTGTGGTGTTTGGCCTGGCCGACAAGATTGCCGTGGTGGTGTACGGGGAAGTCATTGCGTTCGATACGCCCGATGCGGTACGGGCCAACCAGCGGGTACAGGAGGCGTACCTGGGATCGTCGGTGGCAGAGGCGCAGGCTGGGGGAGGGCACTGAATATGTTGAAGTTGACCCAACTACATGCCTTTTATGGCAAGAGCCATGTGCTGCATGGTGTCGAGATGCAGGTCAACGCTGGCGAGATCGTGGCGCTATTGGGGCGCAATGGTTCCGGGCGTTCCACCACGGCCAAGGCCATCATGGGCCTGGTGCAGTGCCAAGGTTCGATCCAGTGGAAAGACCAGGAGATTCTGGGGCGCAAGACCTTTGAAATCGCGCATTTGGGGCTCGGGTATGTGCCCGAAAGCCGCGACATCTTTCCCAAGCTCACCGTGCACCAGAATCTGGTGATGGGCCAAAAACGCGGTCAAAAGCATCCGCGTTGGAGTTTTGATGACGTGTACCGGATGTTTCCGCGCCTCAAGGAGCGTGAGCATACCGAGGCCGGTGTGCTCTCCGGCGGTGAACAGCAAATGCTCACCTTGTGCCGTACGCTCATGGGCGACCCGGATCTGATCATCATTGACGAGCCGACTGAAGGGCTGGCACCGAAAATTGTGGAGTTGGTGGGACAGTACCTGCTGGAGCTGCGCAAACGCGGCATTTCGGTTTTGCTGATCGAGCAAAAGCTCACCATCGCCATGCAAATATCGGACCGCTGCCTGGTCATGGGCCATGGCCATATTGTGTTTGACGGAACGCCCGAGCGATTGCGTGCGGACAGCGCCATTCGCAAAGAGTGGTTGGAGGTCTAAGGCTGCGCGGGCGCACCGCGCAGCAAGCGGGTCGGCTGGTAGTTTGTCCCACCAGTGACAAATACGCTTTTCTCGGTGCCGCAAACACCCCTACAATCCAAAACGAACGATCGTTCTTTTTTACTGACTGTGTCACTTTTCTACCAAGGAATGCAAATGACAGCGCAATACCAAGTCCAGGGCGACATCGCCATCATCACGCTCAACAACCCCCCCGTGAATGGGCTGGGCCTGTCCACGCGACAAGGCATCGCTGACGGCATGGCCCAAGCCAATGCCGATACAGCCGTAAAGGCCATCGTCATCACTGGTGCTGGCAAGGCCTTCTCGGGCGGTGCCGACATCAAGGAATTCGGCAAGCCCACCGCCTTGCAGGAACCCAATCTGCTCAGCGTGATCGGCGTGCTGGAAAACTCTGCCAAACCCGTGGTCGCCGCCATCCACACCGTGGTGATGGGCGGGGGGCTGGAACTGGCGCTGGGTTGCCACTACCGCGTGGTCGCCCCGGGCACCGGTGTGGCCCTGCCCGAAGTGAAGCTGGGCCTGCTGCCTGGCGCAGGCGGCACGCAGCGTCTGCCACGCGTGCTGGGCGTGGAGCCTGCCTTGAACATGATTGTCAGCGGTGAAACCATCAAGGCCGAAATGTTGGCCATGGCCCCCGGCCAGAAGCTGTTTGACAAGATGGCTGCCTCCGCCGAGAGCGTGCTCGAAGAAGCCATCGCCTTCGCCCGTGATAAAGCCGACGTGCGCCCCTTGCCACTGGTGCGTGACCTCAAGTGCAAGCACCCCCAGGGTGATGCGTACTTCCAGTTCGCACGCAATATGGTGAAGGGCATGAGCAAGAACTTCCCTGCGCCCGCCAAATGCGTGGACGCTGTCGAAGCCGCCACCAAGAAGAAGTTTGATGAAGGCATGGCCGTGGAGCGCGAGATCTTCATCAACCTGATGTGGACCGCTGAGAGCCGCAGCCTGCGCCACCTGTTTCTGTCCGAGCGCGCAGCGTCCAAAATTCCCGATGTGCCTTCTGACACCCCGGTGCGCGCCATCAATTCCGTGGCCATCATTGGTGCGGGCACCATGGGCGGCGGCATTGCCATGAACTTCCTCAACGCTGGCATTCCCGTGAAGATGCTGGAAATGAAGCAGGAAGCGCTGGACCGCGGCATCGCCACCATCCGCAAGAACTACGAAGCCCAAGTGGCCAAGAAGAAGCTCAAACAGGACAAGTACGAGCAGCGCATGAGCCTGCTGTCCACCACACTGAGCTACGACGAGCTGAACGGCACCGACCTCGTGATCGAAGCTGTGTTCGAAGAAATCGGCGTCAAGGAAGCGGTGTTCAAGGAACTCGATCGCGTGATGAAGCCCGGTGCCATCCTGGCCTCCAACACTTCCACTCTGGACGTCAACAAGATCGCCTCCTTCACCCAGCGGCCCGAAGATGTGGTGGGCCTGCACTTCTTCAGCCCCGCCAATGTGATGAAGCTGCTGGAAGTGGTGCGTGGCGAGAAGACCGCCAAGGACGTCATGGCCACCGTGATGGCTGTGGCCAAGAAGATCAAGAAGACGGCCGTGGTTTCTGGTGTGTGCGACGGCTTCATCGGCAACCGCATGATCGAACAGTACGGACGCCAAGGTGGCTTCCTGCTCGACGAAGGCTGCACCCCACAGCAGGTGGACAAGGCCATCGAGAAGTTCGGCTTTGCCATGGGCCCGTTCCGTATGGGCGACCTGGCCGGCAACGACATCGGCTGGGCCATCCGCAAGCGCCGCTACCAGGAAAAGCCCGACATGAAGTACAGCCGAACAGCCGACCTGCTGTGCGAGAAGGGTCGCTTCGGCCAGAAGGTGGGCAAGGGTTGGTACGACTACGTCGAAGGCAAGCGTGACGCGATCCCGAATGCCGAAGTCGAGCAGATGATTGCCGACCACCGCGCTGCACTGGGCATCACCCCGCGCAAGATTTCCGACGAAGAAATCGTGCAGCGCCTGGTGTTCAGCCTGGTCAATGAAGCCGCCCACATCCTGGAAGAGGGCATTGCCAACAAGGCCAGCGACATCGACATCGTCTACATCTTTGGCTACGGATTCCCTCCCCACCGCGGCGGCCCCATGAACTACGCCGACGAAGTGGGCCTGTTCAACGTGGTGCAGGCCATGCACCGTTTCGCGAAGAACCCGCTGGACGACGCCCAATTCTGGCAACCCGCGCCGCTGCTGGCCCGCCTGGCTGCTGAAGGCAAGACCTTCAACTAATTTTTTTGCGGGACAGACCGCAGCGGCCCTGCCGCAAGCTCTGTCCCCAACTGATCAACGGCAAGCCCCAAGAATCAAGGAATCACCATGACATCCGCAGTTATTGTTTCTACCGCCCGTACCCCCCTGGCCAAGAGCTGGAAGGGTGCCTTCAACATGACCCACGGCGCCACCCTCGGCGGCCACGCCGTGGAGCACGCCATTTCCCGCGCCGGCATCGAAGCCGGTGAGGTGGACGACGTCATCATGGGCTGTGCGACCCCCGAAGGTGCTACCGGTGCCAACATCGCCCGCCAGATCGCGTTGCGCGCCGGTTGCCCTGTGACCGTGTCGGGCATGACCATCAACCGCTTTTGCTCTTCCGGCCTGCAGACCATCGCCACCGCCGCCCAGCGCATCATTGCCAACGAAGGCGACATCTATGTAGCCGGTGGTGTGGAAGCCATTTCCTGCACCGGGCAGGAGATGAACCAGCACATGCTGAGTGACCCCTGGTTGGTGAAGAACAAGCCAGAGATCTACTGGAACATGCTGCAGACCGCTGAGAACGTGGCCAAGCGCTACAACATCAGCCGCGAAGCCATGGACGAGTACGGTGCTGCCAGTCAGCAAAAGGCTGCCGCAGCGCTGGCCGCAGGCCTGTTCAAGGACGAAATCGCCCCCATCACTGTCACCATGGGTGTGGCCGACAAGGTTATGGGCCTGATGACCAAGCAAGTGACTGTGTCCGACGACGAAGGTATCCGCGCGGGAACAACGTACGACGGCATCAAAGGCCTGCGCTCTGCCGTGCCCGGCGGCCTCATTACCGCCGGTAACGCCAGCCAGTTCTCCGACGGCGGCGGCGCGGTGGTTGTCATGCACGAGAAGCTGGCCGAGCAAAAGGGCCTGAAGCCTTTGGGCCGCTTCCTGGGCTTTGCCGTCGCGGGCTGCGAGCCGGATGAAATGGGCATCGGCCCCGTGTTCGCTATCCCGAAGGTGCTGAAACGCCTGGGTCTGGGGGTGAACGACATCGACCTGTGGGAACTGAATGAAGCCTTTGCCGTGCAGGTGCTGTACTGCCGTGACAAACTGGGCATCCCCGCCGACCGCCTGAACGTGAATGGCGGCGCCATCGCCGTGGGCCACCCCTATGGTGTGTCGGGCCAGCGCCTCACCGGCCACGCGCTGATTGAAGGCAAACGCCGTGGTGCCAAGCGCGTGTGCGTGACCATGTGTATCGGTGGCGGCATGGGAGCGGCGGGCATTTTTGAGGTGCTGTAGTGCTAGAAGGGGCGGCGAACCTCCGCCCTGTCCACTATAAAAAGCATAGCTGGTTACGCATATTCCACGGGGCCTGGAGTCTGTTTTGGCTGTAAATTTCGACGAAACGGTGCTGGCGCCTCGGTGGGGCTTGTTCGGTGGGGCTGCGCACGCTCGCGCAACGGCTTAGCCACTCAGCGCGGAAGCCGCACCACGAATCGGGTGCCCTGGCCGAGCTGACTCTCCACCAGAATCGTGCCGCCATGCAGGTCCACGGCCTGTTTCACGATAGCCAAGCCCAAGCCGGTCCCTTTGATGTCCCCGACGTTGCTGGCCCGGTGAAACGACGCGAACAGATGGGCAATCTCGTCGGCAGGGATGCCAATTCCCTGGTCAGACACCGCAAAAACATAGTGCGAATCGTCCATCTGCAATGCAAACCGAACCAGCCCACCAGCTGGTGAATACTTGATGGCGTTGGACAGCAGGTTGCCAAAGATATGGCGCATGAGCGCCGGATCGAATGCTCCGCTAGAAATATCTGGGGGGAAGTCCAGCGCCACTTCACACTGATGGGGTGAGGCGGCTTGCAAGGTTTCATCCAACACCGATTGGCACAGCGGGCGCAATGGTGTCGGGCGTGGCGCAAAGGTCAGCATCTGTGCTTCGGCGCGGCCCAGCATGAGTACGCTGTCGAGCATGGTGGTCATGCGTTGCACACCTTCTTCGATGTTGCGCAGGACATCGTCGCGCTCGGCCGGAC
>JAYRUL010000148.1:0-5516 GCA_041919095.1 Rhodoferax sp.
CCCATCATCGGCAACCACAACAATTTTTCCAAGCCCCCACAAGGCCAGCCAGCGCTGCTGACGTTTGACGACGTCCGCACCCTGTTCCACGAATTCGGGCATGGCCTGCACGGCCTGTTGTCCAACGTGACCTACGAGCGACTTTCGGGCACCAACGTGCTGCAGGACTATGTCGAACTCCCGTCCCAACTGTTCGAGCACTGGGCGCTGGAGGAGCGCGTGCTGAGCGAATACGCGCGGCACTACCAGACACAAGAACCGATTCCCGCTGCCCTGGTGGAACGCATCCGCGCCGCCGCCACCTTCAACAAAGCCTATGAAACCGTGGAGTACACCGCCTCCGCCCTGGTTGACCTGACCGTGCATGCCCGTGCGGACTACACCGACTTTGCGCTCGAACACTTTGAGCGCGAAGAATTGCAGCGTTTGGGCCTGCCCGCCAACGGCAAGATGATGCACCGCCTGCCCCACTTTCGGCACCTGTTCTCGGGCGATTCCTACGCCGCGGGGTACTACGTGTACATGTGGGCCGAGGTGCTCGATGCCGACGCCTTTGACGCCTTTGTCGAGCAGCGCGACCCCTTTGACCCCGCCACCGCCCAGCGCCTGCACGACTATGTGTACGCCGCAGGTAACTCTATCGAACCTGCTGAAGGGTATCGCGCGTTTCGTGGGCGCGACGCACGCATCGAACCCATGTTGAAAAAGCGCGGCTTGCTGGCCGCCGGTGCGGTTTGACCGCTATCGGCAGCGGTAGGTATTCGCTTTCCACGGAACGCGGCGGGATCCTTCATCCATGGGCATCAAGCGCTCCGTGGCAGAGCGCTCCATCATGATGCAGGTGTTGCCGCGTCGAAATCGGATGTGGTCGTTGTCGATGCGTTCTTCGATCCACGGCCCCGTGTCCCCCAGTGCTTGCGCAAACGTTTCCTCCTTGGTCTCGGGCTTGCGCCCCTGAAATTCAGCCTGCTCGGAAAAACGCGGGGGCCGGTGCCGCCCCGAGTCCTTGGGTGGCAGCGCGAGATTCAAAACCGGTGGCGACGGCGGATCCTCTGCAATCGTTGCCGGGGCAACTGCGGTAGGCGGCGTTGCAGGGTTGTCGGTCGGATGCGGTGCCGTTGCGCGGTGGTTGGTAGGGGCTGATGGTTGCTCCGGCTTGTTCCGTCGTTCAGTCGAGGTGTGTGGAGACCGTGCAGGCAGGGACAGCTCGGGCAACCACAGCGTGACCAACGGCAAGGTCGCAACCTTGTGCAAACCTGGCATTGGCGGTGCCACGCTCCACCACGCCACTACGGCCAGCACATGCAGACCCAATATGGCGGCACCCACGCTGGTGCGCTGCACTGGGTAGGTTGCTGTCATTGACCGGTTTGGAAATGTGCCGTTGTGTCGGGCAGATGGCTCGACGGGTGGCGCGGCTGGCGGGGATCGAACCCACGACCCTTGGCTTCGGAGGCCAATACTCTATCCACTGAGCTACAGCCGCGCAGAAAAAGCGCAGACCCGGATTGTGACAGATTGCAAGCCCATCTGGCCTTGGGCTGTGGCAGCAGGCATGCAAATGCGTCTGCAGGTCATTGGCCGGTGCGGGCCAGGTAGCGTTTACGCCAGAAGAACAGGATCAGGCCAACGCCGATGGTCGCCATGATGCCTACCGCCAACCACACGCCGTCCTTCTGGTGAATGAGCGGCAAGGCGTCGAAATTCATGCCGAAAAAACCGGTAATCAGGTTCAGCGGCAGAAAAATGGCCGTGATGGCGGTCAAGGTACGCATGATGTTGTTCGTGCGGCTACCTTGAACACTGAAATGCAACTGCACGGCGGTTTCGACGCTTTGCTCCAGCCGGCGCACGTGGTGGACCACCCGTTCGATGTGTTCCAGCACATCCCGCCCGCGCACCTGCAGAAGATCACGTTCGCGTTGTTCGGCGGCATTGGCCGCGTCGGGCCAGGTCTTGACGGCTTCGACCCAGTCCTGGATGGCAGCGCGCTGGTCTTCGCAAATCTCGTCCAACGTATGCAGGGCCAGGCGCGCTTGCAGCAGCGAGCTCCAATTGACGAATCGGGTACTGGGATCGATCAGCTCCGATTGCCAATGGTCCAGTTGGTGGGTCAGCTCGCGGCGCAGCTCCAGAAACCCGTCCACCATCAAGTTCACGATGCGCAGCATCAGGTCCGCGGGGCTGGTGGGCAGCCTGGCACCGGCTACCCGGGAATCGGTGCTGGCGGACTGCAGTAGCTTGTTGGCAAACGTATCGCGTGCGGTGCAATCGGCCGGGTGGACGGTGAGCAACACCCGGTCATAGACGACAAATCCCACGGGACTGGTGTCGATGCGGTGCAAGATGGGTGGGCCACTGCGGGAGCGCAACAAGGGCGGCTCTCCCGCGGCGGGGCGTCCGTGGCCAGCGGCGAGCCGCCGAAAAACCAGCACATCGTACTGCGAGGTGTAGTCGTAGCGCGAGGGCAGCTGCGCATTGAGCAGGTCGGAAACGTGCAGGTCTACCAGGGCTGCACACCCGCAGGCTTGCAGCAACGCCTGCAGCTCGGACTGCTGGCCCTCGAACTCGGAGCGCGTGCAAGCCACCCACACAAACCCGGGCTCTTGCCGGTGGCGCTCAGCACAGGCCGTCGGATCCGCATATTCGGTTGCGCTGGAGGTGTTCAGGTAGAAGAAGCGCATCCGAAGGCTTTGTGTCGATTTTTGATGAAAAAAGTGGCTCTAGAGACCGTGGCTATTGCGTAAGCAGCTATGAAGTTTGTAGCAACTGGGCGGCTTCGCGGGCAAAGTAGGTCAATATGCCGTCGGCGCCGGCGCGCTTGAAGGCCAGCAAGCTCTCGAGCATGACCGCGTCGTGGGCTAGCCAGCCGTTGGCGGCGGCGGCCTTGAGCATGGCGTACTCGCCGCTGACCTGGTAAGCGAAGGTGGGTACCTGAAAGGTCTCCTTGACCCGGCGCACCACGTCCAGGTAGGGCATGCCGGGCTTGACCATGACCATGTCGGCCCCTTCGGCAATGTCCATGGCCACTTCCCGCAGGGCTTCGTCGGTGTTGCCGGGGTCCATCTGGTAGACCTTCTTGTCGCTTTTGCCCAAGTTGCCCGCAGAACCCACCGCGTCCCGAAACGGGCCATAGAAAGCGCTGGCGTACTTGGCGCTGTAGGCCATGATGCGGGTGTGGATGTGGCCTTGCGCTTCCAGAGCCTGTCGGATGGCGCCGATGCGGCCATCCATCATGTCGCTGGGCGCAACGATGTCGACCCCCGCCGCCGCTTGCGTCAGCGCTTGCTGGACCAGCATAGCCACGGTTTCATCGTTCAGGATGTAGCCGGTGGGGTCGAGCAAACCGTCTTGCCCGTGGCTGGTAAAGGGGTCCAGCGCCACGTCGGTCATCACCCCCAGATCCGGGAATTCAGCTTTGAGCGCGCGCACCACCCGGGGCACCAGTCCGTCGGGGTTGAGGGCCTCCTGGCCATCGGCCGTTTTCAGGGACTGCTCAATCACCGGAAACAACGCCATCACCGGAATACCCAACCGGACGCAGTCTTCGGCTACTGGCAGCAGCAGGTCCAGGCTCAAGCGCTCCACGCCGGGCATGGACGCCACGGGTACGCGTTGCTGTTTGCCATCGACCACAAACACGGGATAAATCAGATCGTGCGCGGTGACGCGGTGTTCGCGGACCAGATTGCGGGTGAAGGCATCGCGGCGCAGCCGGCGCGGACGGCCCAGGGGAAAAGGTGCGTAGTTCATGCACAAAATTGTGCCTGAAATCCTGCGGCCAGCCCATGCACGCATCCACGCAACACAGCCACTGTCAAATGCCTGACTTTTTTGTGTCTTATACGTAAAGCCAGTTGCAACGCGGCGATAAAGTTGCTAAAGTTCATCCCAGGTAGCTTGCTACCTCCCGCTTTTCCTCCCTGAGCGGGGCCTTGATGTGTGACAGCAAATAGGCTTACTACCCCGGCTGCGTGCCGGGGTTTTTTTTGCCCGTTGCCCGCTACACTGGACCGATGCTCTGGATCAAATCGCTTCACATCGTCTTCGTGGCCAGCTGGTTTGCCGGCTTGTTCTATCTCCCCCGTATTTTTGTGAATCTGGCCATGGTGCCCGCAGATTCCACTGCCGAGCGCGCGCGTTTGCTGCTGATGGCGCGCAAGTTGCTGCGCTTCATGACCGTCATTGCCATCATCGCCGTAGTGTTCGGTGTTTGGCTGTGGGCAGGGTATGGCATTGGCTGGGGCCCCGGCAATGGGTGGATGCACGCGAAACTGGTGGTCGTGGTAGCGGTGGCCGTGTACCACCATGCCTGCGCCGTGATCCTGCGCCAGTTTGAGGCTGCAGCCATGCAACGCAGCCATGTATGGTTTCGTTGGTTCAACGAACTGCCCGTCATCTTGCTGACCGCGGCCGTGATACTGGTCGTTGTCAAGCCGTTCTAGGCCAGGCAGGGCGGCATGCACAAATCAGCGGCTTGGCCCCTGGCCCTGATCTATGCAGCGCTGGTGGTGTATGCCAGCTTGTATCCGTTTGCGGATTGGCGCAACCAGGGGATGTCCCCGTGGGTGTACTTGGCCGCACCCATCCCCAGATACTGGAGTAGTTTTGACGTCGCCATCAACGTCATCGGGTACCTGCCGCTGGGTGCCTTGCTGGCGCTGGGCATCTTGCGCAGCGGGCGCACCGGGCCCCATGTCTTGTTGCTGCCGCTGTTGCTGGGGGGAACGCTTTCGCTGCTCTTGGAGGCCGCACAGACCTACCTGCCTGCACGGGTGGCGTCCCGGGAAGATTGGCTGCTCAATGTGACAGGCTGCTTGGCTGGCGCGGTGGGCATGGGTGTTCTGGCGCGGGCGGGTGTACTGGGGTTGTGGAGCCGCATACGGGCGCATTGGTTTGTACCCGAAGCCCGGGGGGCGTTGGTCTTGCTGGCGTTGTGGCCTGTTGCCCTGCTGTTTCCGGCTGCAATTCCATTTGGTTTGGGGCAAGTATTTGAACGCTTGGAGGAAGGCTTGGGTGCATGGCTGGCCGACACCCCGGTTTTGGATTGGTTGCCGATGCGCACCACCGAATTGCAGCCTTTGGTGCCCGGTGCCGAAATGCTGTGTGTTGCCTTGGGACTGCTGACGCCTTGCTTGCTGGGCTTTTGCGTGGTGCGCTCGATCGGGCGGCGTTGGGCCCTGGTGGCCATTCTGCTGGCGGCGGGGGTAGCAGTGTCGGCCTTGTCGGCCGCACTCAGTTGGGGGCCGGCCCACGCCTGGGCGTGGCTGGGTGTGCCCGCGCAAGTAGGGCTTGCGGTGGGGTGGACTTTGGCGTTGGGGTTGGCGTTGGCACCTTGGCGGATGAGCGCGGCTCTCCTGCTGCTGTGCCTGGGCGTGTTGCTCAGCCTGCTCAATCAGGCCCCTGAGAGTCCGTACTTTGCCCAGACATTGCAAGCGTGGGAGCAGGGGCGCTTCATTCGATTCCACGGGTTGGCCCAATGGCTCGGTTGGCTGTGGCCTTATGCAACGCTGGTG
>JAYRUL010000149.1:0-5432 GCA_041919095.1 Rhodoferax sp.
ACGACTCCTGCATTCTGGAGAGCGGCAACTGTACCGAATCCAAACCCCTGCCCACGCTGAACCTGGGACGGGTTTTCGTCATCGTCCAGGGTGACACCTGCTCGGCCAGCGAATCCATCATCAACGCCCTGCGCGGTGTGGATGTGGATGTGCAGCTCATCGGCAACACCACCTGCGGCAAGCCCTATGGCTTTGCCGCCCGCGACAACTGCGGCATTTCCTACTTCCCGATCGAATTCCGTGGCATCAACGCCAAGGGTTTTGGCGACTATGCCGACGGGTTCGCACCCACATCGGGCACGCCCACCAATACCAACCTGCCCGGTTGTGCCACCACGGACGATCTGGACAAGCCCCTGGGCAACACATCCGAGCGCATGCTCAACGCCGCTCTGACCCGCGCCGCAACTGGTGCCTGCCCCACCACCACCACCGCCACGCGCCAGTCCCTGGGAACCCTGGGGCGCCTGCTGCGCGACGACGCACGCACTATGCGCCTGCTGCGCGACGGTGCCCAGGTGCGTTAGGGCGTGCGCCAGCGGCCTACCCGTAGAATGTTCCGATCCTCATTGCCAAAGGTCCTTCCATGAAGAACACGCTGCTTGCCCTCGCCCTGGGTGCCCTGTGCGCGAATGCGTTCGCGCAAGGCAAAGACCTCAAGGTGGCCATCGATCCCACGTACGAGCCCTTTACCTTCAAGACGCCCGATGGCAAGCCCACCGGTTTTGATGTGGACATTGCCAGCGCGTTGTGCGAGCAGATCAAGCGCAAGTGCGTGTTTGTCGAGCAGCCCTGGGACGGCATGATTCCCGGGCTGATGGCGCGCAAGTACGACGTCATCATCAGCTCCATGTCGATCACCGAAGAGCGGCAAAAGCAGATCGACTTCACCGACAAGTACTACAACACGCCCAGCCGCGTGGTGCTGCGCAAGGCCTTCAAGTACGAAGGCCCGGCCTCCGTCAAAGGCAAGAAGATTGGTGTACTGAAGGCCAGCACCCAGGAGAAATACGCCCTGGGCGAACTCAAGCCTGCCGGCGCCGAAGTGGTGGCCTACGACGCGCAGGACCAGGTGTACCTGGATATCAAGTCCGGGCGCCTGGACGGCACGGTGGCCGACCATGTGGAGGCGACCGGCGGCTTTCTGAGCAAGCCCGAGGGCAAGGACTTCGAACTCAAGGGCGAAGACCTCTACATCCCGAAGTACTTTGGCATTGGCGCGGGCATTGGCCTGCGCAAGGGCCAGGACGCCTTGAAGGGCGAACTCAATACCGCCATCAAAACCATTCGCACCAACGGCACCTACAAGAAGATCAACGACAAATACTTCAAGTTTGACGTGTACGGCAAGTAAACCGCGCGCGCGATGAACGCCTACGCCATCAGTATCCTGCAGGGGGCAGCGCTGACCATAGGCGTCTCGCTGGCCGCCCTGCTGGTCGCCATCGTGCTGGGCCTGCTGGGTGCTGCCGCCAAACTCAGCTCCCACCGCGTTTGGGTGGCGCTGGCAACCTGCTACACCACGCTCATCCGGGGCATTCCAGACCTGGTGCTCATGCTGCTGATTTTTTACGGCGGCACCATCGGCATCAACCAGACGCTGGAATGGATGGGCAGCGAAGCCACGGTGGACATCAACCCCTTTGCCGCTGGCGTGCTCACACTGGGTTTCATCTACGGTGCCTACATGACCGAGACCTTTCGCGGGGCGATCTTGTCCATCCCCCCGGGTCAGCTGGAGGCGGCCTGGGCTTTTGGCATGGGACGCCTACAGACATTCCTGCGCATCACCGCGCCGCAAATGGTGCGCTACGCCCTGCCCGGTTTCACCAACAACTGGCTGGTGCTCATCAAGGCCACGGCCCTGGTCAGCCTGATCGGCTTGCAGGACATGACCTATGCGGCCAAGCAAGCCAGCGCTGCGACCCGCTCGCCCTTTGCCTTCTTCTTGTTTACCGCCGCCCTCTTTCTAGCGTATACCTCGGTTTCGTTGTGGGCCTTGCGTGCCCTGCAGACGCGCTACAGCCGGGGCAGTCGGCATGGAGTGCTCTAGATGAACTGGGCAGTGCTGTGGGAGCCGCAAAACCTGGCCCTGTTCGGGCAGGGCATTGTCACCACGCTATGGCTCTTGCTGGCATCGCTAGCCAGTGGTGGCGTGCTGGCGCTGGTACTGGCCCTGCTGCTCACCGGCCCGTGGGTCGGTGCGCGCTGGATCGTGGGGGCCTTCACCTACGTGATGCGGGGCACGCCCTTGTTGATCCAGGTCTACCTGATCTACTACGGCCTGGCCCAGTTGGAGTGGATCCAGCAGCGCTGGGATTCGGTCTGGCCCTGGACCCATTTCAAGGAGCCCTTCTTCTGCGCCTTGCTGGCGTTTGCGCTCAATACCGCAGCCTACACCGCCGAAATGCTGGCCGGTGCCATTCGCGAAACCAGCGCTGGCGAGATCGAGGCCGCGCAGGCCTATGGCATGAGCCGTTGGCAGGTGATGCTACGCATCGTGCTACCCAGCGCCCTGCGCCGCACCCTGCCTGCCTACAGCAACGAAGTGGTAATGATGCTGCACAGCACCAGCCTGGCCAGCGCGGTGCCCTCCATGCTGGACGTGACTGCTGCGGCCAGCCGCATCTATGCCGATTACTACCTGCCGTTTGAAGCCTACCTGGGGGCCGCTGCCATCTACCTCACCGCGTCGTTTGCCCTGATTGGGCTCTTTCGGCTGGCCGAACGGCACTGGCTGGGCTACCTGGCCCCGCGCAAGCACACGTAATACCGGAAATGCAACGCACAGACCATGCCCTGATCGGTGCCAGCCTGGGAAGCGCCCGTACGCTCACCAGCCTGCACTTTGGTGCGCGTGCACCCGGCGCGGGCAAGGTCTATATCCAGGCCAGCCTGCATGCGGAAGAGTTGCCGGGCATGCTGGTGGCGCACCACCTGCGTGCCGCGCTGGAAGCGGCCGAGGCCCACGGTTGGATCCAGGGCGAAGTGGTGCTGGTGCCGGTGGCCAACCCGATCGGTCTGGCGCAACGGGTGGACCACAAGGCCATGGGGCGGTTTGAGCTGGCCTCGTCCGAAAACTTCAACCGCCAGTTCCCCGACCTGGCCGACGCGCTGCTACCCGGTGTCCTGGCACAACTCGGTCCCCACCCCGACGCCAACGTCGCCACCGTCCGCCATGCGCTAGGGGTCTACCTGCATGCCTGGCAGCCAGCCACCGAACTGCAAAGCCTGCGCCGCGCGCTGCTCTTGCTGGCCCACGATGCGGACTATGTGCTCGACCTGCATTGCGACTGCGAGGCGGTCCTGCACTTCTACACCGAAGAAGCCTGCTGGCCCCGTTTGGAGCCGCTCGCCCGTTTTCTGCAGTGCCAGGCGGTTTTGCTGGCCAAGAACTCGGGGGGCAATCCTTTTGACGAATGCCTATCCGGCGTGTGGTGGCGTCTGGCTGAGCGCCTGGCGCTAGAGGGACTGCCTCACCCGCTCGCGCAAGCCTGCTGTAGCACCACCATCGAACTGCGCGGCGAAGCCGACGTGAGCCATGCCCTGGCCCAGGCCGACGCCCAGGCCGTGCTGCAGTGGCTTGGCAGCATCGGCATCGTGCAAATGTCGCCGCTGCCCCAGCCACCGCCAGCGCGCTGCGCGGCAACCCCCTTGGCCGGTTCCGAAACCGTGCGCTCCCCGGTGGCGGGCGTCGTCGTGTTTGCGGTGGAACCCGGTCAGACCGTGCAGGCTGGCGAGCGGGTGGCCGAGGTGATCGACCCGGTGCACAACCGCGTGCAGCCTGTATGCGCGCAGGTGGGTGGCGTGCTGTACGCGCGCATCCGCGAACGCTATGTGCACGCCGGTGGCGAGCTCGCCAAAGTGGCGGGTGCCCAGGCATTCCGGTCCGGCCCGCTACTGGGCTTTTAAAAGCAATCCATGACAGACCACGGCTACAAACTGCAGGTTGACAACATCCACAAGCGCTTTGGCACGCACGAGGTGCTCAAGGGCGTATCCCTGGCGGCCCATGCCGGCGACGTGATTGCCATCATCGGCAGTTCCGGCTCGGGCAAGAGCACGCTGCTGCGCTGTATCAACCTGCTGGAAAAACCGCACCAAGGCCGCATCGTCGTCGCCGGAGAAGAATTACGCCTGGCCCCCCAGCGCAACGGCGAGTTGCACGCGGCCGATGCGCGCCAGCTGGCGCGGCTGCGCACAAAACTGGCCATGGTGTTCCAGCACTTCAACCTGTGGGCGCACATGACGGTGCTGGAAAACGTGATCGAGGCGCCGGTGCATGTGCTGGGCGTAGCCCGCCCCCAAGCCATCGCAACCGCGCGCAAGTACCTGGACCAGGTGGGCCTGCAGGGCAAGGAGGATGCCTACCCCGCCCACCTCAGTGGCGGCCAGCAGCAGCGCGTGGCCATTGCCCGCGCGCTGGCGGTGGAGCCCGAGGTCCTGCTTTTTGATGAACCCACCAGCGCACTGGACCCGGAACTGGTGGGCGAGGTGCTCAAGGTGATGCGCAACCTGGCCCAGGAGGGCCGCACCATGGTGGTGGTCACCCACGAAATGGGGTTTGCCCGTGAAGTGGCCAACCACCTGATCTTCCTGCACCAGGGCCGCATCGAGGAACAGGGCACACCCGCCTACGTGCTGAACACGCCCAAGAGCGTACGTCTGGCCCAGTTCTTGAGCGGAAGTTTGAAATAAAAACTAGCAATTGGCTCCGTAGAATAAGCGTAACCAGCTCTGTTTTTTATAGCAATTCTCTTGCACACCCCACCCCATGCTGAACGCCCTGCCTGCCCCCCTGGTTTTCCTGATCGCCAGCCTGCTGCTGCTGGTCAACATCTTCTTCTGGGTACCCATCCTGCTGTTGGCGGCGCTGGTGAAGCTGGTGCTGCCGTTTCGCAGCGTGCGTCTGGCCATCGACCCCGTCATCCTGTCCATCGCCGAAAACTGGATTTCCGGCAACAGTGGCTGGATGGGCCTGACCCAGCGCACCCAGTGGGACGTGCAAGGCGTGGAGGGCCTGGACCCCAAGAACTGGTACATGGTGGCCAGCAACCACCAGTCCTGGGTGGACATTCTGGTGCTGCAGCACCTGCTCAACCGCCGCATTCCGCTGCTCAAGTTTTTCCTCAAACAGGAACTGATCTGGGTACCGGTCATGGGTTTGGCCTGGTGGGCGCTGGAGTTCCCGTTCATGCAGCGCCACAGCGAGGAGTACCTCAAGAAGCACCCGGAAATGCGCGGCAAAGACCAGGAAACCACGCGCAAGGCCTGCGCCAAATACGCCCTCATCCCCACCAGCGTCATGAACTTTTTGGAGGGCACGCGTTTTACCCAAGCCAAGCATGACCGCCAGCAGTCCCCCTACCAGCACCTGCTCAAGCCCAAGGCCGGGGGCATGGCGCTGGCGCTGAACGCCATGGGCGACAAGT
>JAYRUL010000150.1:0-5409 GCA_041919095.1 Rhodoferax sp.
AACCGATCAGGAAGCCGTTGACGCGCATGAGGGCACCGCCCAGCATCAGCAGCACCCCGGCCAGGAACAGGCGCGCCGGATTGCGGCGATTCGCCTCGGCGCCGATCAGGAACAGCGGAGCCACGAAGCACAGCGTCTCGGCCCAGAAGGACACCGCCGCCACCGAGGCCGTGAAGGCATGGCCCAGCGCACCGCGCACCACCAGGTCGCCCCAGCGCAGCGCCAGAAACACCGCCAGCATGCCCAGCATGATCTTGGCCATGGGGGTGAGCATGTGCATTTCGATCTGGCGGCGGTAGGCGCTGCTGGCCAGGCAGGACTCGAACAGCACCACCGCATAGCCCATGGTGATGGCCGAGAGCAAGTACAGCGCGGGAAGCACTGGGGTCTGCCACAGTGGGTTGATCTGCACGCCCATCACCACCAGCAAGGTACCCAGTGACGACTGGTGCATCATGGGCAGCACCGTGCCCAGTGCGATCACGAAGAACATGACCTTGTTGAGCTTTTGCTTGGTGGTGTGCTTGCCCATTTGTTCCAGGAAGGTGGGCGAGAACTCCAACCACATGACGATGATGTAGAGCGAGATGCACAGGGCCACCTCGAACATCACCGAGCCCGGGTTGGCCGAGCCGGGCCAGAACATGTTCCACACGTTCCAGGGTCGGCCCAGGTCAAAAATCACGCCGACCCCGGCCAGGGTGTAGCCGAACAGGCTGGCCAACAGCGCCGGGCGCACCAGCGGATGGTATTCGCCGCGGTTGAAGATGTAGACCAACATGGCCACCGAAAAACCGCCGCAGGCAAAGGCCGAGCCGATGACCACGTCGAACACCACCCAGATGCCCCAGGGGTAGCCGTCGTTGAGGGCGGTAACCGCGCCCAGGCCAAACAGGAAGCGGGCGAACAGGATGGCCACGGCCATGGCGATCAGCACGCCGCAGGTGAAGGTAGCGGCGTTCAGCAGCCGACCGCCCACGGGGGCAGGGGCTGCGTGTTGCAGAGTGCTCATGGCTGGCCCTCCTGGTCCTGGTTGTCGTCAGTGGCCTTGGTATTGCGCCGGGCGATGAAGCTCATGGCGCCAAGCACCGCAAAGGGCAGCACCATATTGCCGTACAGCGTGTGCTGAATGGTTTCGGACCTGGCGGCGGCCGCATCCGGAGGCAGGTCGGGCATGCCCAGCTTCTGGAAGTCCACGCCCGAGAGCTTGAGCACCTGGGTGCCGCCATACTCCTTTTCGCCGTAGACGTGCTGCAGGTACTTGCCCGCCGGGGTTTCGTAGCTTTGGTCGGGTTCCTTGCGCCAACCCGCGCGCACCTTCTTGCCTTTGCCATCGGGCTCCCCTTGCAACTGCCTTTCTTGCGCGGGCCGAAGGTGTCCGCGCGGGAAGGTGTTGAGTTCGCCCGGCTTCATGGCCAGCCGGCGCTTGGCTTCCGCCAGCAGGTCTTCGGTGCGACCGAACAGCGTGGCACCGGTGGGGCAGACTTCGGCGCAGGCGGAGTAGTGGCCGTCCTTGTGGCGGTGGCGGCACAGCTCGCACTTGCCAATCTGGCCGGTGGGGGAGTCGTACTGGTATTTGGGGATGCCGAAGGGGCAGGCGGCCACGCAGTAACGGCAGCCGATGCATTTGTCCGGGTTGTAGCCGACCACGCCCGTGACCGGGTCCTTGGTCATGGCCGAGACCGGGCAGGCGGACACGCAGGATGGGTCGGCGCAGTGCATGCATGAGGTCTTCATGAAGGCATAGCCGTCCGTTTCGGCATCTTTATTGAGCATGCTGCCGTTGCGGTACACCTTGATGAGGTTGAAGGTGTGGCCGCTGGTGTCCAGCGGGTTGTCCCACAGCACCTCGGGGCCTGAGAATTCGGCCGGATTGTTGTTGGCCTCCTTGCAGGCGGCCACGCAGGCCTTGCAGCCCACGCACAGGGTGGAGTCGTAGAGCAGGCCCAGCGCTTCGGGCGGGCGGCTGCGGGTTTCACGGGCGCTGGCTTCGCCAGTGGCCACTGCGGCGGTGACCGCAGCGCCGCTGGCCAGCGCACCTTTGAGGAATTGGCGGCGGTTGTCCATGGCGGATTACCCCTGCGCGTTTTGTTCGGCACGCTCCTTGGCGCGCTGCGCCTCAGCCGCCGCGTGGGACAGACCCAGGTTGCGCGTGATCATCACGCCCGCCCCGGCAGCGGCTGCCGCCAGTGCCGCCACGGCGGCGGCAGAAGCCAGCGTGGCACCCGTGCCTTGCTCTTCCACGATGCGCGGGTACTGCAGCGGCGGTGTCACGTTTTGCATCTTGGCCACCTGGTGGATGGGCTTGGTAAAGCCCACGCCTTTTTCGGTGCAGCCGATGCAGGGGTGGCCGCAGCCCACCGGCCAGTTGTTCTCGCCCGCGTCGCCAAAACCCAGGGTGGAGCAGTTGGCGTAGGTCTCGGGGCCCTTGCAGCCCAGCTTGTACAGACAGTAGCCCTTGCGGTGGCCTTCGTCACCGAACTCCATGGCAAAGCGCCCGGCGTCGAAGTGAGCCCGGCGCTCGCAGTTTTCGTGAATGAGGCGCGAGTAGGCAAACTTGGGGCGGCCCTGGTTGTCCACCTCGGGCAGCTTGCCAAAGGTGAGAAAGTGCACCACCGTGGCCAGGAAGTTGTAGGGGTTGGGCGGGCAGCCCGGAATGGTGACCACCGGCTTGCCCAGCACTTCGGACACGCTGGAGGCACCCGTGGGGTTGGGCCCGGTGGAAGGCATGCCGCCCCAGGAGGCGCAGGAGCCGATGGCAATCACCGCAGCGGCATCGGCCGCACATTCCTTCACCAAATCAATCGCCTTGTGGCCGCCGATCTTGCAGTAGTTGCCGTTGTCCTTGGTGGGGATGGCCCCCTCCACCACCAGCACGTACTTGCCCTTGTGGGCCTTCATGGCGTCCTTGCGTGCGGCTTCGGCCTGGTGGCCGGCGGCGGCCATCAGGGTCTCGTGGTAGTCCAGCGAAATCACGTCGAGAATGAGCTTTTCCAGTGTGGGGTGTTCGGCGCGCAAGAGCGACTCGGAGCAGCCCGTGCATTCCTGGAAGTGCAACCAGATCACCGAGGGGCGCTGCGCCGACTCGATGGCCTTGGCCACCGCCGCGTCCGCCCCTTTGGGCAGGCCCATGGTGACGGCCAGGGTGGCGCAAAACTGCAGGTATTCGCGCCGTGAAAGACCCAGGCGATGCTCCAGGGCCTGCAGCCCTTGGCGGCCCAGATCAAAGATCTCGTGGTGTTTGCTCATTGATGGTCTCCAGTTCTCGTGCCACTTCCGGGCCGATCCAGCGCTGTAGAGCAAATACCGGGCCACGCACCCGGCACCCCCTTTGTTCGCTGGGAAACGGGGTGTTGGTGGTGTAAAACACAAGACGTCCAGACCGTCAAAACCGATTACTTAGTAACCGGTTTGGTAACCAGTTTGAAGGGCAAATGCCCCTGGCAAGCGTCTCGGCCCCAGTGAAGCGATGCGGCACGCTATTTGCAGCGTTGCCCGCAGCGGGTGCGGCGCTTTGGTTCACAGGGCGTATGCGGCACCTTCGATTGACAACACATCTCTAATGAGGAGCAAGCCATGAAAGCAAATCGTTCAACCGCCACGCGCGCACTCGCGTTGCTGGCACTGGGCACCCTGGGCAGTGCCGCGCAGGCGCACACCGGCCACGGCACGGTCGGCTTTGTGGTGGGAGCCGCGCATCCCCTGGGGCTGGACCATCTGCTGGCCATGCTGGCGGTGGGCCTGTGGTCCACCAAGGCCTGGCCGCAGGGCGAGGTCTGGAAGGGCCCGGCCGCTTTCATGGGTGCCATGCTGGTCGCAGGCCTGCTGGGTGCCAGCGGCTGGGAGCTGCCGATGCTGGAGCACCTGATCGCCCTGAGTGTGGTGCTGTTCGGTGCCATGCTGGTGCTGGGCCATCGCACCCTGCCCGCAGGCCTGGCCCTGGGCGTGATTGCCCTGTCGGGCACCCTGCACGGCTGGGCACACGGTGCCGAGGCACCACAAGCGGGTTTTGCCGGCTACGCCGTGGGCTTTTTGGCGACCACCGCCGTGCTGCATGCCAGCGGCGTGCTCGCCGGGCTGGGGCTGCGCAAGGCCTTGGCCGAACGCAAGGATTGGGTGACCCCTTGCCTGGGCGCACTGCTGGGCGCTGCGGGAGTGGCCCTGCTCGGTCAGGTTTGAGCAGGGTTTCCCTGGTTTAACCTTCCGCCCCGATCACCAGCGTGTCGGGGCCGTCGAACCGGTAGGCCGGAATGACCAGATTGCGCGGTGCCGGGCCACTGGTGTGCACCCGCCCGGCCAAGTCGTAGCGCGAGGCGTGGCAGGGGCACAGAAAGCCGTCCAACCCTGTCAGCTGCGGCGTGCAGCCCTGGTGGGTACACAGGCCCACCGCCACAAACCATTGCGGCACCAACGCGCGCAGGGCGTTGCGGCAGGCAGCGGGTTGTAGCGACTGGGCCGAGTCCGCATCGCGCAGCGGCGCGGTGGTGCTGCGCAAGGCTTCCAGCATGGCGGCATTGCGGTGCAGCACCCACACCGGCAGGCCCCGCCACTCCACCGTGCGCAGCGTTCCCGGCGCAATGCCCGCCAGCGGCACCGCCTGCGGCGTGCCATGCGGATATTCCACGATCACGCTGCCCGGCCGCAGCAGCATCGCACCCCCCGCCACCAGGGCGCTGGCACCCGCACCTACCAGAATGCGCCTGCGCGCAGAAGAGCCTTGTGTCATGGCGAAGCCTAAGCAAATTCAGTGCCGTGCGAGTTTCTTTTCACCGAGCGGCAAACTCAAGCAAAACTCCGCTCCCCCGCCTGCGCGGTTGGCCGCGCTCAGGGTGCCGCCGTGTTGCTCCACCAGCCCGTAGCTGATGGACAGGCCCAGACCGGTGCCCTTGCCCACTTCCTTGGTGGTGAAGAAGGGGTCGAAGATGCGGCCCAGGTGCTCGGGGGCGATGCCGGTGCCGTTGTCGGCAAAGACCAGGCGCATCTGCTGGGCGTCGCGGTGCAGGGCGATGTCCAGCGCCGGGGTGTTGCCGGGCACCGAGGTGGCGGCGTCGTAGGCGTTTTGGATCAGGTTCATCATCACCTGCAGCAACTGGCCTTCGTTGCCCTGCACCCAGCAGTCGTCGGCGCGCTGCCACTGCACGACAAAGCCGGGCGCGGTACCTTTTTGCACCCAGTGGATGGCCCGCTCGACCACGGTGTTGAGCTCCACCGGGGCGATTTCCTCCGGGGCCACGGCGGCAAAGCGCTTGAGCCCGGCCACGATGTCGGTGGTGCGCTGCGCGCCTTCCAGCGTGCCTTCCACCAGCGAGGGCAGGTCGGCCAGCAGGTTGTCGATGCGCAGTTGCTGGCGCAGCTGCTGCACCTCGGCCGGCAGCTCCAGCGCGTGCACGGCGTCCAGGTACTGGCGCA
>JAYRUL010000151.1:0-5368 GCA_041919095.1 Rhodoferax sp.
TTCCTGGGCTTGCGTTGTGATGTGTGTTACCGGGTTTGCCCGGTGATCGACAAGGCCATCACACTCGACATGGTGCCCAACCTGCGCACGGGTCGCCACGCCATGTTCCTGCCCACCGTGCATTCCGACGCTTGCACCGGCTGTGGCAAATGCGAAAAGTCCTGTGTATTGCAAGAACCGGCCATCCGGGTGCTGCCAACCAGATTGGCCAAGGGCCAACTGGGCGACCACTACCAGATTGGCTGGAACGAGCAAAAGAAAGCAGGCGGTTCTTTGATCGAGGAGCAGTTGGACCTGCCGGACCGCCTACCCGACGGCGTGCAGTTGCCCAACCATTTCGATCCCGGCAGTCAACCCGCCAAGCGTGCGAGCGGCGCTCGCGCTACCGCTACCGCAGCGCCAGCTGGCATGCCCGGCGCGAAGGCTGCGCCGGTACCCAACAAGTTCCCTGGACTGGGGGAATAGCGATGAGCAAACCGTCTTCGCCACTGCACACCGTCTCGGTTTCTCGCGCCGGCAAAGGCCGATGGTCTGCCAACAAGTGGTTGCTGCTGCGCCGACTCACGCAGCTCGGCATCTTGGTGCTGTTCCTGCTCGGCCCGCTGGCTGGGGTCTGGATCGTCAAGGGCAATCTCAGCTTCAGCTACACGCTGGGCGTGCTACCGATGACCGATCTGTTTGTCGGCGCGCAGACCCTTGCTGCGGGTCACATCCCAGAAGGCCTGGGCCTCATGGGCCTGGTCATCGTAATGCTTTTTTACGCGGTGGTGGGTGGGCGCAGCTACTGCGCCTGGGTGTGCCCCCTTAACCCGGTGACGGATGCCGCACACTGGCTGCGCATGCGTTTGGGGGTCCAGAGCAGCGCGCACTTGTCCCGAAACACCCGCTATTGGGTACTGGGTACTTCCCTTGTCGCATCGGCTATCACCGGCACGCTGGCTTGGGAACTGATCAACCCGGTTTCGATGCTGCACCGCGGCCTGATCTTCGGTATGGGAGCCGCTTGGACGATCGTGTTGGCGATCTTCTTGTTTGACCTATTCGTGGTTCGCCGTGGTTGGTGCGGCCACCTCTGCCCGGTCGGTGCCGCCTACAGCCTGCTCGGACACGCCAGCGTCGTGCGCGTCAACGCAGCCCAGCGCGAGGCTTGCAACGATTGCATGGATTGCTACCGTGTGTGCCCAGAACCCAAGGTCATCGTCCCGGCTCTCAAAGGTGCGCCTAAAGGCATCGGACCGGTGATCCTGTCCGCGCAATGCACCAACTGCGGACGCTGCATCGACGCATGCGCAAAGGATGTTTTTCGTTTCGGTACCCGTTTTCCTGTCCGGGTGTCACCGACACCCGCTACCCATTCAACTTCCTAGAGAGGAGCGCATGCCATGAAGAAACCGCTGACCCAGACTCTTGCCAAACTGCTTGCCGCAACCGCTTGCGCCTTGTTGCTGCCCCTGGCGCATGCCGACGACGCACCTAAGTCGATGCGCGGCGCCGACGTCAACTCGGCCGATACGGCGGCCGACACCAAGGCCTATGTTGGCAAGCGGCCTGGCACGCAGCCCCTGGTGGCGCGCACCTTTTCGACGCAACCCCCGGTCATTCCGCACGCCGTGGAGAACTTTGACGAAATCACACTCGAAGACAACCAGTGCCTGAGCTGCCATGGCACGGACGCATACAAAAAGAAGAACGCACCCCTGATCGGTGAAAGCCACTTCGTTGGCCGTGACGGCAAGAAGTTGACCACCGTCTCTGCTGCACGCCACAACTGTTTGCAATGCCATGTGCCACAGGTTGACGCACCACCCCTGGTAGAAAACGCGTTTGCCGGCGATGTGACGCCACCCAAAGTGCAGAAAAAGAAGTGATCGGTGTCGTTGCCAACCGGATACCGGCAATCAAGACGCGGCAGTAGGGGTTGTTGGCGTGGGCACCGGTAATACACTGCAGGTTTCGTTTTGTCTGTGTGCCCCGCGCATACTCCTGCATCCAGTTCCACCATGCCCATGAACCACCCCCTTCACCGCCGCACCCTGCTCAGCGCCGTCGGCCTGAGCGCCCTCCCCCTGGCTGCCTGGGCGCAAGGCAAGTTGCCCCTGCGCATCTCCACCCCGGCGGTGCCGGACGACTGGCACGCCAAGATGTGGACCGTGTTCAAGGACGCACTGGACAAGAGCACGCCGGGTGAGTTCGATGTGCAAATCAACCTCAACGCCAGCCTGTTCAAGCAAGGCGCCGAGCCCGCCGCCATGGCGCGCGGCAACCTGGAGCTGGCCACGTTGTCGGCGTTTGACATTGCCAAGCAGGTGCCCGAGTTTTCCATCTTCACGGCCGGTTACATGGTGCGTGACCCGGCGCAGCAGCAGAAGATTTTCAACGGCCCCATCGGAGCCGGGCTGTTCAAGAAGGTGGCCGACAAGATGGACATCACCGTGCTGGCCACCTGCTACTACGGTACGCGCCAGCTCAACCTGCGCGAGGCGCGCACGGTGCGCACCCCGGCCGACTTGAAGGGCGTCAAGCTGCGCATGCCCGGCTCCAAAGAGTGGCTGTTCCTGGGCGATGCGCTGGGTGCCAGCGCCACGCCGCTGGCCTTTGGCGAGGTATACCTGGGCCTGAAAACCGGCACCATCGACGCGCAGGACAACCCCCTGCCCACCACGCGCGCGGCCAAGTTCTACGAGGTGACCAAGCAGATCGTGCTGACCGGGCATCTGGTGGACAGCCTGTTCATCGCCATTTCCAACAAGCGCTACCTGGCATTGACGCCCACCCAGCAGCAAAAGCTGGTGCAGGCGGCACAGGCGGCGGCCAGTTACAACAACGACAACCGCCTGAAGGAAGAGGCGCAGCTGGTGGAGTTCTTCAAGAAAGAAGGCCTGCAGGTTACCCAGCCCGATGTGGAGGCGTTTCGCAAATCGGTCCAGGCCGCCTACCAGGCGTCGGACTACGCCAAGGTGTGGCCGCAAGGGTTGGCCGAGCGCATTCACACCACGCGCTGATGGTCTGGCTTGCACGGCTGCGCCAGCTGGCCCATGCCGTGGGCGGCTTGCTGTTTCTGGCCCTTTTTGGGGTGTTCCTGGTGCAGATTGGTGCGCGCTTTGGCCTGAGCCGTCCCCTGCCCTGGACGGATGAGCTGGCCGTGGTGCTGTATGTGTGGGTGATTCTGTGGGCCGTCGCCTTCATGGTGCCTGCGCGCGAACATGTGGTGTTTGACCTGGTGTGGAACAGCGTGGGGCGGCGCACGCGCCAGGCCATGGCGGTAGTCGGGCATCTGCTTCTGGGCGCGCTGGCCCTGGTGGGACTGCCGGCCACCTGGGACTATGTGCACTTCATGCGCCGCGAAAGCACGCCTGTGCTGGACCTGCCGTTTATGGGGGTGTTCCTGCCGCTGGTGCTGGTGGTGTTGGCCCTGGTGGTGCGCAGCGCGTGGGGACTGTGGCGCGCCCTGACCGGCCACGACCTGGACGCCGAGGTGCGCACACAATGAACCTGGCCCTGGGCAGCCTGGTGGCGGTGCTGGTGGCGGGCATGCTGCTGCGCATGCCGATCGGTTTTTCCATGCTGGCCAGCGGTTTTGCCTACCTGCTGGTGAGCAAGCAGGACCTGGGTCTGGTGGCCGAGCAGGTGGGCAATGGCCTGTACAACAGCTACGTGCTGCTGGCCGTGCCCATGTTCGTGTTTGCCGCCAACATCATGAACGCGGGCACGGTGAGCGAGCGCTTGTTTGACTTCTGCCGCATCCTGGTGGGGCGCCTGCGCGGTGGGCTGGCGCAGGTGGATATTTTGGTGAGCGTGGTGTTTTCGGGCATGAGCGGCAGCGCCATTGCCGATGCGGCCGGTCCCGGCCTGGTGACCATTCGCCAGATGCTGAAAAAGCCCGGCTACACGCGCGGCTTTGCCGGTGCGGTGGTGGTGGCCAGCGCCACGCTGGGGCCCATCATTCCGCCCAGCATTCCCATGGTGATCTATGCCCTGGTGTCGGGCGCGTCGGTGGGGGCCCTGTTTTTGGGCGGGGTCGTGCCGGGCTTTTTGATGGCGGTGCTGATGATGGGGGTGGTGCACCTGATCGCGGTGCGGCGCAACATGCCGCGCGACGAGCCGGTGCCGCGCAGCGAATGGGCGGGCCTGGCCCTGCGCGGCGCGCTGCCACTGTCCATGCCGCTGGTGCTGCTGGGAGGTATTTATTCGGGCGTCTTCACACCCACCGAAGCCGCCGCCGTGGCCGCGCTGCATGCGCTGGTGCTGGCGGCCTGGGTGTTTCGAGCGTTGGACTGGCGCGCCTTCTGGGCAGTGGTGCTGGAGTCCACCCGCGCCAGCGCCGTCATCACCCTCATTCTGGCGGGTTCGTTCATGCTGAACTACGCCTTTACCAGTGAAGGCGTGCCCCAAGCCATGGCGCAGTGGGTGCAGACGCAGCACCTCAGCCAGGTGCAGTTCTTGTTGCTGGTCAATGGGCTGTTTCTGGTGCTGGGGTGTTTTCTGGATGTGTCGGTGTTGCTGCTGGTGTTTGTGCCCATGCTGCTACCGGCGGCCAAGCTGTTGGGGGTGGACCTGGTGCACTTTGGCGTGCTGGTGGTGCTGAACATGATGATCGGCTTGGTGCACCCGCCTTTTGGCATGCTGCTGTTCGTGACCAAGGCGCTCACCGGCATTCCGATCGGCGAGATGATGCAGGAAGGCTGGCCGTTTCTGGTGATGCTGCTGGCCTTGCTGCTGGCCATCACGCTGTACCCGCCACTGGTGCTGTGGCTACCCCACGCCCTGGGTTACCAGACGGGTTGAACCCGCTGCCTTCGCTAAACGGCTCCGGCCAAGGTGCGCAGGCCTTCGGGGTCTACCAGGTTCAGCGTGCGCCCGGAGCCACTGATCAGGCTGCGCTCGCGCAGTTGGCGCAGTACGCGCGACAGGGTCTCAGGTGCGATGCCCAGCTGCGCGGCAATCGCGCGTTTGCGGGTTTGCAGGTACACGCGCCAATCGCCCTTTTCGGCGGGTTCGGCATGACTGAGCAGCCATTCCGCGCAACGGGCTTCAGCATCTTTGGCCAGCCGGCTGGCGGCCAGCTCGGTCTGGCGTTGGTGCGAGCGTGCCATGTCGCGCAGCAGATCCTGCACACTGGGCGGGCAGGCCAGCAACTGGTGCAAGAACTCCGGGGTGGTCAGGCGGCGCACCTGCACCGCGCCCTGGGCCATGGCATCCAGTGCCACCGGCACGCCCAAGATGGCGCTGTTGACTTCCAGCCAGCCCGGACCGTCCATGACGCCCAATTGGTGTTCCATGACCGGGCCGCTGGGCCCTGCACCCAAAATACCCAGGACAACCTGGCCCGACTCCACAAAAAGAAGTTCACCGCAGGCCTGGGCCCGGC
>JAYRUL010000152.1:0-5331 GCA_041919095.1 Rhodoferax sp.
CGCTGATGGTCTGGTTGACGCGTTCGACGGAATGCACGATTTCGTTCATGGTCTGTCCGGCATGCTGGACCAGGCTGGCACCCGATTCCACCTTGTCCACCGACTTCTGAATCAGCGTCTTGATCTCCTTGGCCGCTTCGGCTGAGCGCCCTGCCAGGCTGCGCACCTCGGATGCCACCACGGCAAAACCACGGCCCTGCTCGCCGGCCCGCGCTGCTTCCACGGCGGCATTGAGTGCCAGGATGTTGGTCTGGAACGCAATGCCGTCGATCACGCTGATGATGTCGGCAATCTTGCGCGAACTGTGGTTGATTTCATCCATGGTGCTCACCACCTGGCCGACCACCTCGCCTCCACGGGCGGCCACGGCCGCAGCGGAGGTTGCCAGCTGGTTGGCTTCGCGCGCGGCATGGGCCGACTGGCGCACCGTGCTGGTCAACTGCTCCATGTTGGACGCAGTGCGCTGCAGGTTGCTGGCGGTTTGTTCGGTGCGGTGGCTCAGGTCGTGGTTGCCGCTGGCGATCTCAGCGCTGGCGGTACCGATACTGTCCACCGCGGTGCGCACCTGTCCCAGGGCCGTCTGGTAGCGCTGGCGCATGCCTTCCACCTCTTGCACCAAGGCCCCTATCTCATCGTGGCGGGTGGATTGGAACGATTGCGTAAGGTCGCCATCGGCTACGGCGCGCACCACGCGGGTGAGTTCGCTCAAGGGTGCACTGACGGTGCGACGCACCACCACGAAAATGGCAGCGCCCAGTACCACGGTGGCCAGCGCCAGCAGGCTCAGAATCACCAGCATGTTGGTGCGGTGCCGTGCGGTGGACTCGGCTTGCGAGACCTCGGCCACCACCCAGGCGTTGGCAGCCGTGGCTTTGCGCAACAACGCCCAGCGGGTTGCGTCGGTGCTGGCCAGCATGGCAGGGGCATCGTCGACCCGGCCATCTTGCGCGCTCTCCAAGGCTTGCAACAGGTCGCCCGCCTTGCCAGACACTGATAGGACCGTTTTGCCCACCTGGTTGGGGTGCGACAAGAATACCGATTCGCCCAGCGGCTGGCGCGGCTCCAGCACATACACGCCACCCGTTTCAAAGAATCGGGCATCCGCTACCTGGCGGCCCAACGATGCCTGAAAAGCGCTCAAATCGATGGCCGCGCTGATGGCACCCACGTACTGCCCTTGGCCGTCCTTGATGGGCTCGTAATGCGCCATGTAGGGCTTGCCCAACAGCAGTTCCTGGCCGGTATACGGCTTGCCAGCGCGCAGGGCGGCATAGGCCGGATGGCTGCGTTCCAGGTTTTCGCCGATGGCGCGCTCGGTTTCAGATTTTTTGATGGAAGAGGTCACCCGAACATAGTCTTCACCCTTGCGCACCAGCACCGACCCCGCATGCCCGGTGCTGGCTGTAAACGCATCCACTTCGCCAAACTGACCATTTACCGTGGCGCCATAGCTCTTGAGTTCGCCGGTGGCCTCGTTCAAGTCCATGGTGCCGGCAAACGACTGCTGCAAGGTCTTTGCGGCCCTTTGCGCCAGATCGCGTTGTGCGGTGGCTGCGTCGTCCAGGGTCTTGGCAATGCCCCCGATCTTGTCGGCAACCATCTCCTGCACCTGCACACGCGCATTGCGCGCCGACACCGCGTTGATGGCCAAAGCCAGCAGCGCCAAGATGGCGGCAATCACGGCCAGGGAGAGCAGGGTCAGTTTGCGCGCCACGGAGGGATGCGATGCGGTGTTGATGGTCAGCATGACGACGACCCCTTTTCTTGATGAATCCAACGACGGGTGTGAGGGCTGCAACGGCCCCACGGTGTATACAAAAAGCTTAGCAGCTTGTGGGGCAGCGGTCCATCGCAATAGAGCTAGGGAAAGCGTGTAGCAAATTGCCGTCCAAATGTCGTTTCGAAGACATTCACCAGGGACTTGCTGCCCTAGCATGGATGCAATCGTTGGAAACAGGAGATCCCTATGGACCCGCTCATGCTAGACCCCTCCCGCCGCACACCGTCTTCCTGGGAGGGCGCTTGGACCCGCCGGCATGCACTGACCGCTCTGGGCGCAGCGCTGGCAAGTCCGGGGCTGCTGCACGCGCAAGACGGCGAGCCCTTGCGCATTGGCCAGTCCATCGCGACGAGCGGACCACTGGGCGAGCTGGGCCAAACCCTGGTCAACGGTGCCAAGGCCGGTTTTGCTGCCATCAACGCCAAAGGCGGCGTCAACGGGCGACCGATTGAGTTGGTCACCAAGGATGATGGATACGACGTCAAGCGCGCCGTGGAAAACACCCAAGCCTTGCTGGACGATCGCAGCATCTTCGCACTGTTCAACTGCTTTGGTACGCCCATGATCGAGGCTGTTTTGCCCAAGATCATCGACGCCGGTATTCCTTTCTTTGCCCCTTTCTCCGGAGCCCTGTCCATTCGCCCGCGCAATGCCCGCAATGTGTTTCATCTGCGCGCCAGCTATGCCGACGAGGCTGAGCAACTGGTGCAGCATCTGGCCACGGTGGGCATGAAACGCATTGGGGTGGTGTACCAGGCCAATTCATTTGGCAAGGAATTTTTGGTGGCTGCGCAAAAGGCGCTGTCCCGCCATGGCATGCAGCCGGTGGTGGAGGTCACCGTGGAGAACAATGGCTCGGATGCTGGCAGCGCCGCCGTGAAAGTGGCCCAGGCTGCGCCTGAAGCAGCGCTACTGGGGCTTGGCGGCAAACCCACGGTGGACTTCGTGCGCGCGATCCGCCAGGAGCGCAAAGGATTGCAGTTGTATGCACTTTCGGTGATGGGCACGGCCGCCACCCTCAAGACCCTGGGCGACGATGCCACGGGCATGACGATCTCGCAGGTGGTGCCCCTGCCGAGCAACCCCTCACGCGCCATCGTGCGCGATTTTCAACAGGCCTGGAGCGCCGCTGCACCGGGTCAGGATGCGTCCCATGTGGCGTTGGAGGGCTATATCAGTGCACGCGCCTTTGCCGAGTTTGCGCGCCGTGCAGGCAAGAATCCCACGCGCAGCGCCTTCATCGATGCTGCCTGGAATGCCAAGACGCTGGACTTGGGCGGCTTCCCCTTGAACTTCAACGAAGGCAGCGCGCAGACGCCGCGCTTTGTCGAACTGACCATGGTGTCGCGCCAGGGGCGGTTCATACGCTGATCAGGCATCCGGCAAACCTCATAACCGGCGCAGTGCTCCCATCCGCCAGGCCGCCAGTACCACCAGCAGCGCCAAGCCCAGCCCCGCCAGCGCAATGGCCTGGATCACCCCCACTGCATTGGTGAGTGCCCCGGCCGCGACGCCTGATGCCGCTGGTACCACTTGCGAGGTGATGGCATACATGCCCATCACCCGCCCGCGCAGCGCCTCGGGCGCGCGCGCCTGAATGCCCGCCACCACCAGGCTGATGACCATGCCACCGGCCAGGCCCACACCGGCCAGGGCGGCTGCCGAAAAGGCAGGGTCCGCGATCTGGCTAAGCGACGCAAACACCAGGCCGCCCAGCACCACACCGCCCAGAATGACCGGCCCGTGGCGCAGGCGCCGCGCCAGCGCCAATGCCGTGATGCCTCCGGTAATCAGCGACAAGGCCAAGAGGCCCAGGTAGGCACCGCGTTGCAGCTCGCTCAGGCCCAGTACGTCGCGCGCCAGTTTGGGTAACAGGATTTGCAGTGGGCCGGTCATGGCATAGGCCAGCACGGCCGCCAACATCAGCTGCGCCAGCAGCGCATCCTGGCCTACGGTGCGAAATCCTTCTGCCATATCGGCCCACACCGTTTGGCCGCTGGGTTGGGCTGCGGCGCGGGTGCGCAGGCCCGCCAGCAACAGGGATGACAGCACAAAGCCCCCGGCGGCCAGTGCCAGCACGGCACCCCAACCGGCCTGGCTGCGCACCGCACCCAGCAGCAGCGGGGCCAGACCAAAGCCCACCAGCACCTGCAGGTTGAACACGATGGTGGCGGCTCGCAGTTCGCCAGGCAGCGCCAGTTGCCCCAAGGTGGTCAAGCGCGCCGGGCCCACAAAAGACCAAGCCAGCCCGCCGCAAAACGCTCCCACCAGCACCCAGGCCACCCGACTCCCGCCGCTGGCACCGCTGTGCGCCCACCAGAGGCAGGCCAGCCCGGCCAGGAACAGGGTTTGGGCGGCGTGGATCACCCGGTGCGGCGGCACGCGGTCGCACACCACTCCGGCAAACCAGCCAAACACGATGCTGCTGCCAAAGGCCAGGCCAAAACCCAGGCCCGACAGCAGATCCGAGCCCACGGCTTCCTGCAGGTACAGGATGACGGTGTAGTTGAACAGGTGGCCCGCCGTGAAGGCCAGCAGGCAGGACACTAGAAAGAGACCTAGCCGACCCATCATGGCACGGCCCCCGTGGGGTTGAGCTGGATCAGGGTCGGCTGTGCGTCCTCAATATGCCAGGACGGAAAGCTGGCACTGCTAAGCAGCACGCGCCCGTCGTCGGTGAACTCCACGTCGCGGGTGAAGGTGCCCTTGCGCGGCAGCGGAAAGTGCGTCCATTGACCGCTGGCAATGTCCAGCCGGTGCACGCCGTCGGAATTGGTGCCGTTGACCCACACCTGGTGGCGTTTGCGGTCCACGTTGAGCGCGTAGGGTGTATCGCTGCCCAGGGGCTGCACTGGCAGGGCAAAGGGGGTGAACTTCTGGGTCTTGGGTTCGTAGCGCAGGACGGCCGATTCGCCGAACATGGCAATCCACAGGTTGCCGTCGCGGTCGGCACGCAGCCGGCGCGGGTACTTGAGCGGGGTGGGAATCATGGTGATGGCCCCGGTGCTGGGGTCCAGCGACGCGATTTCGGCGGTATGCAAGCGCGCAATCCAGACTTTGCCGTCGGGCGTGACTTCGATGCCATAGGGCAGGGGCACGCCGGTTGAGACCGCGTCAATCTTCACCCAATTGGTTACCGGAACGCCCCAGCCAATCAGCTTGAAGAAAAACGGCGTGAGCTTCACCGTCAGTCGTTCCATGAAGCTGCGAAACGGCAGGTCATAGGTGGTGAACTTGTTGGCAGCGCGGTCGTACATGCCAATCTGGTTGGAAAGGGCCAAGGTGAACCAGACCCGGTTTTGCGCATCCATGCGCACCGTGTGCGGGTAGAAGCCGCTGCCGATCTCGCGGTTGATGAACTGCTTGGTCTGGGGGTCGAACTCGATCAGGCGGCGCTGGTAGGACGGGGTGATGAAGATGTGGCCGTCCGCAGGGGCCTCGACCAGCGAGTGGATGCCCTGGTAGGTTTCGTGTTTGGGGAAGTCGCGCAGCCGCCCGGCCAACAAGCCGCCTAGTTGGTCACCGGCTTGGGGCGGCACTTTGTAGACCGT
>JAYRUL010000153.1:0-5288 GCA_041919095.1 Rhodoferax sp.
AAGCCGTGGTGGGCCAGGTAGCGGCTTTGCAGAATCCAGACGCTGTGGTCGTTTAGCACGCCGTGGATGAAGACCACGGTGGGCTGCGCCGGGTTGAATGCCTTGCCTCCGGTGTAGCAGTAGGTGCTGGCGTGGTTGACGGTGAGTTGCATATTTTTTTCCAGTTGGGGACAGAGCTGAAGATCTGCCCCGCAAAGTTTCAGGAAGCCTTTTCCGCCGCCTTCAAAGCCCGTTTCAGGTCGTCGATCAGGTCGTCGGCATCTTCCAGGCCGATCGACAGGCGAATCGTGCCCTGGGTGATGCCCGCTGCGGCCAAGGCGTCATCGCTCATGCGGAAATGCGTGGTGCTGGCCGGGTGGATGACCAGGCTGCGGCAGTCGCCCACGTTGGCCAGGTGGCTGAAGATCTTGAGCGTTTCGATGAACTTCACCCCTTGTGCGCGACTACCCCGGATGTCAAAGCTGAACACCGACCCCGCGCCTTTGGGGAGTAGTTGTTGCGCCAGGGCGTGGCTGGGATGGCTTTCCAGCAACGGGTGGCCTACGCGGCTCACGAAGGGCTGGCTGGCCAGGAACTGCACCACGCGCTCGGTGTTGCGCATATGGCGTTCCATGCGCAAGCCCAAGGTCTCCACGCCTTGCAGGATGAGCCAGGCGGTGTGGGGGCTCATGCAGGCACCAAAGTCGCGCAGGCCTTCGCGCCGCGCGCGCAGCAGAAAGGCACCCACAGTGCTTTCCTCGGCAAAGTTCATGCCGTGAAAGCCGTCGTAGGGGGCGGCCAGCTCCTCGAACTTGCCCGACTGGGCGTGCGCTGCTGCCCAGTCAAAACTGCCACCGTCCACCACGACGCCGCCCACCACCGTGCCGTGGCCGGACAAGAACTTGGTGGCCGAGTGGTAGACCAGATCAGCGCCCAAGGCTAACGGCTGCATCAGCCAGGGCGACGTGAGGGTGGAATCCACCAGCAACGGCACGCCGGCCGCGTGGGCGATGCTGGAAACGGTGGGAATGTCCAGCACATCCAGCCCCGGGTTGCCCACCGTTTCGCCAAAGAAGAGCCGGGTGTTCGGGCGAATGGCGGCCTTCCAGGCGTCGATGTCGCCGGGCTTTACAAACGTGGTCTCGATGCCAAAGCGGCGCAAGGTGTAGTGCAGCAGGTTCTGCGAGCCGCCGTACAGCGCCGTGCTGGCCACAATGTGCCCGCCCGCACCCATCAGCGTGGCAATGGCCAGGTGCAACGCGGCCTGGCCGCTGGCGGTGGTAATGGCGCCAATGCCGCCTTCCAGCGCCGCTACACGCTGCTCCAGCACCGCGTTGGTGGGGTTGCTGATGCGGCTGTACACATGCCCTGCGCGCTCCAGGTTGAACAGCGCGCGGGCATGGTCGCTGGACTCGAACACAAACGAGGTCGTGAGGTGGATGGGCACGGCGCGCGCGCCGGTGCTGGGGTCGGGGGCGGCGCCTGCGTGCAGGGCCAGGGTGTCAAAACCAGGGTCGGCGTAGCCGGACATGGGCGTCTCCAATGCGCGGGTTGTCGGGATAGGCGGTAATTGTGGGCTATATTTGCACCCGCACCTTCAATCTGCCTCACGAGGAACCCCATGAAAGTCAGCGACATCCTGCGCGTCAAGGGCGGCACGCTTTACACCATCACCCCGGAAGACAGCCTGGCCGATGCGGCCAAGCTCATGTCCGACAACGATCTGGGGTCGCTGGTCGTCATGTCGCACGGCCTGGTAGTAGGCATGCTGACCTTTCGCGAAGTGATCAAGGCCGTGGTCAACAATGGCGGCTCGTTTGGCAATACCTCCGTTTACCGCGCCATGGACAACGGCCCGCTCATTTGCACCACCGAGACCGACATTGACGAAGTGCGGCGCATGATGCTGGGCAAGCACGCCCGCTACATGCCCGTCATCAACAACAGCATGCTCATGGGCGTGATCAGCTTCTACGACGTCGCCAAGACCGTGGTGGAAAGCCAAAACTTCGAGAACCAGATGCTCAAGGCCTATATCCGCGACTGGCCGGAAGAAGAAGGCGAGAAGCCTGCCGCCGCCTGAGGCTCGACGTCGTGGCGCAGAGGGATAATCTCTGCCCATGAGCGGCAATACTTTCGGACACACCTTTACCGTCACCAACTTCGGTGAATCCCACGGAGCGGCCATTGGCTGCATCATCGACGGCTGCCCCCCGGGCATGGCCCTGTGCGAGGCCGACATCCAGCACGATCTGGACCGCCGCCGCCCTGGCACCTCCAAGTTCGTCACCCAGCGCAACGAACCGGATCAGGTCAAGATTCTCAGCGGCGTGTACGAGGGCCAGACCACCGGCACACCGATTGCCCTGCTGATCGAGAACACCGACCAGCGCTCCAAGGATTACGGCAACATCTTGGAGACCTTCCGCCCCGGCCATGCCGACTACGCCTACTACCAGAAGTACGGCCTGCGCGACCCGCGTGGCGGTGGCCGCTCCAGCGCGCGCCTGACTGCGCCCATGGTGGCGGCTGGCGCTGTGGCCAAGAAGTGGCTCAAGGAAAAGTACGGCACTGAGTTTCGCGGCTGCATGACGCAGGTGGGCGAATTGCCCATCGCCTTTGAGGGCTGGGAGCACGTGCCCAACAACCCCTTCTTCGCCCCGGTGGCCGATGTTTCGGCCCTGGAAGACTACATGGAAGCCCTGCGCAAGGCCCACGACTCCTGCGGCGCCCGTATTCGCGTCTGCGCCACGGGCGTGCCCGTTGGCTTGGGTGAGCCGCTGTTCGACAAGATGGATGCCGACATTGCCTACGCCATGATGGGCATCAACGCCGTCAAGGGCGTGGAGATCGGTGCCGGTTTTGCCAGCGTGGCCCAGCGTGGCAGCGTGCATGGCGACAGTCTCACGCCCCAGGGCTTTGCCAGCAACAATGCCGGTGGCACGCTGGGTGGCATTACCACCGGGCAGGACCTGGAAGTGAGCATTGCCATCAAGCCCACCAGCTCCATCCTGACACCGCGCGACTCGATTGACGTGGCGGGCAACCCGACCCAGGTGGTGACCAAGGGCCGCCACGACCCCTGCGTGGGCATTCGCGCCACGCCCATCGCCGAGGCCATGCTGGCCCTGGTGGTCATGGACCATGCGCTACGCCACCGCGCCCAGAATGCGGATGTGCACACCAGCCTGGCACCGATTCCTGCCAATTTTTAGATGAAATTGGCCTCTAGCCCCCGTCCAATTTGCGTAAGCAGCTATTAAATTTATAGCAAATTCACCTTGAAAGTGCCCACCATGAAGACTGTGTTCGTCCTCAACGGCCCCAACCTCAATCTGCTGGGCACGCGCGAGCCGCAGGTGTACGGCGCGCAAACCCTGGCCGACGTGCAAAGCCTGTGTGAGCGTGCGGGTGCGGCCAACGGTTTTGCGGTGGACTTTCGCCAGAGCAACCACGAGGGCGTGCTGGTGGACTGGATTCACGAAGCCGGGCAGCTGCAGGCCCAGGGCACGCTCGCCGGGGTCATCCTCAACGCCGGGGCCTACACCCACACCAGCATTGCGCTGCACGATGCCATCAAGGGCACGGGCGTGACGCTGCTGGAGGTGCACATCAGCAACGTGCACGCGCGCGAAGACTTTCGCCACCACTCGTACATCTCGCCGGTGGCCAAGGGCGTGCTGGTGGGGCTGGGCACCAACGGCTACGCGCTGGCACTGGCGGCGTTGGCGGGGATGGCGAGCGGCTCGTAATGCACGCAACTGACACGCGGACAGAGGTTCGGATCGAGCAGCTCCTACAAACCAGCGTTCTTGAATAGGTCGTCCAAGGAGGGCTTGTCGGCCTGGTCTGCCTTTCCATTGGCAACCACCGGCTGCGTCTGCGGATACTCCTCGGCAATGCGGTCTTCCCAGTAAGTCGTGGGGTTGGGGGCGGCGCACAGGCGGCGAAATACCTCGGCCGGAACTCCCGTGTAGGCCTTGGCCTGGCCGTTGTCCCAGCTGAGCTGCAAGGTGCCGTTGGCGCTGTCGAAGTCGGCGCGGCGGATGCGCCCGGTGGTGAACGTTTTGGTTTGCATGGCGTTGCAAAGTCCTATGCTTTATGAGGTTGCGCCTGCATCGTAAAGGAACGCTGAAACCATTTCCCGCGACCAAGTTGCCGTAGACTGCCTTTCCTTTTAAACGTTTTGCTCGAACTTACGCGGACGAGGACCTTTCAGCCATGCCGGTTCCAACCTTTTCACACAATCTTGAAGACGTCGTTTTGCAAGGCGTATTTGCCGAGTTGGCTGATGGATTCTTCATCGATGTGGGGGCCGGAACGCCGATTCGAGATAGCAATACCTACGCCCTGTACCAGAAGGGCTGGACAGGTGTGGCAATGGAACCCCTTCCGATGCGGGAGTTGTGGAAGGCGTTTCGTCCACGCGACGTTTTTGTGAACACGGCAGCAGGTTCCGATGCTGGAGACCTAGAGCTGCACCTGTACGAATCCTTGCAGCTATCCAGCGCGGCACCAGCGACGTTGGCCCATTGGGCCGACAACCACAGAGCGCCGTTTAAACGAATATCTGTCCCAGTCATGACACTCGATCAGGTGTGTCGGCAACATCGACCCTTTGGTGAAATTCACCTGTTGTCAGTCGATGTCGAAGGTATGGAGCAGCAAGTGCTTGAAGGGCTAGACCTGGCGAAATACCGCCCGTGGGTGATTCTGCTGGAAGCAACAACGCCCGGGACAAACGTGCAAAGCCATCAGCAGTGGGAGTCTGATCTCGTGCGCCGTGGTTATTTGATGGCCTTCAACGACGGAATCAACCGCTATTACTTGGCTCAGGAGCACCATGGTTTATTGGAGCGTTTTGCGTCCCCCAACTCAGACCCTGGTTTCTACACGCGAACCAAAGAAGATGCCCAGGCGCTGGCACTGGAAGAGAAGCAGCTAACCGTGCAAATCAGCCAGGTGTTGTTGGGCACCGATGCCCAGAACCAATCTGAGGATCAATCAGCCAGCGAACTTGCCGACGTCGAGTCCGTTTTTCGCTGCACGAAATGCGGCGAAGCCTCCGCTCCGGTTGCGGTCAAGGACTTTCTGCGTTGTTCACGGTGTGGCGCGCGTTTGCACCTGATGGGTACTCGAAAGAAAAGGCTGTTTTCGATTGGGATTCTCGTGATTGGGGCGGTTGTAGCATGGGCCATTGCGCGGTAGACGCTGTATGGGCTAACCACGCTGATGGGTTGAGTCAGCACTCCACAATATTCACCGCCAGCCCCCCGCGTGCGGTTTCCTTGTACTTGGTCTTCATGTCC
>JAYRUL010000154.1:0-5287 GCA_041919095.1 Rhodoferax sp.
GCGAATCGGGCTCCGGCAAAGAGTTGGTGGCGCGTGCGCTGCACAAGCATTCGCCGCGCTCGGGTGGCCCCTTTGTGGCCATCAACACCGCAGCCATCCCCAAGGACTTGCTGGAGAGCGAGTTGTTCGGGCACGAACGTGGTGCGTTCACCGGGGCCCAGTCGATGCGACGGGGCCGCTTCGAGCAGGCCGAAGGTGGAACCTTGTTCCTCGACGAAATCGGGGACATGCCCTTTGAGCTGCAAACCCGGTTGCTGCGCGTGTTGAGTGACGGGCATTTCTACCGGGTGGGTGGTCACAGCGCCGTGAAAGCCCATGTTCGCGTGATTGCCGCCACCCACCAGAACCTGGAGCAACGGGTTCGCGACGGTGTCTTTCGGGAAGACCTGTACCACCGGCTCAATGTCATTCGCTTGCGCCTGCCTGCCTTGCGCGAGCGCAAAGAAGACATTGCCATGCTCACGCGCCACTTCTTGCAGCAAAGTGCGCAGCAACTGGGCGTGGAGCCCAAACGCATTTCGGACACGGCGCTGGCTTGGTTGGAAGGCTTTGCCTTTCCAGGCAATGTGCGCCAACTGGAAAACATCTGCCATTGGCTCACGGTCATGGCACCGGCACAGTCCATCGAACCCAAGGATCTGCCTCCCGAAGTGCTGGCGACCCCCGCACTGACAGCACCTGCAGCCCTGGGAGTGCCCGAGGCAGGACCGGGCCCTGTGCAGCCTGCGGGAGGCGGGGTTGACGGTGTCAGCCCTCCTGGGGACCCGTTGGACGAAGCCGCCGTTTCGATGCTGCCCCCCATACCGAACGTGGAGTCCGCATTGCAGCATGCCAACGTGGACTGGGAGCTGGAGTTGGCCGCGCAAGCCAGCGCTATGCTCGCCCAGGGCCAGGAACATGTCTGGGACACCGTCATCCACCGCGTGGAATCCCGGTTGATTCAGGCGGCGCTGGCCCATACGCGCGGCAGACGTATTGAGGCTGCACAAAAACTGGGCATCGGCCGCAACACCATCACCCGCAAGATTCAAGAGCTGAATTTGGAATGAAAAATCCCTGCATCGCTTATAGATAAAGCGTAGGCAGCTATAAATAGTATAGCAAATTGAGTCGACGGATCCGGTGCGCGGGTCGGTCGATCCCGGCGGATCACGATGATTTCAATCAGCCGGACTAATGACGAGCATTTTCAACGCATATTGCTACTATCGTTGAGCAATCTGCGCACAATGGCATCTCTTTCATACCAATAGAGGAGATTGCCATGCTGATCGGAGTACCCAAGGAAATCAAGAACAACGAGTTTCGTGTCGGCCTGACCCCGGCCAGCGTACGCGAACTCATCGCCAACGGCCACCAGGTGCTGGTGCAACAGAACGCCGGCACCGCTATTGGACTGGACGACGCCCAGTACCTGGCCGCCGGAGCCGAAATGGTGGACGCCGCCGCAGTCATCTTCGCCCGCGCGGACATGATCGTGAAGGTCAAGGAGCCCCAGCCGGTGGAATGCGCCATGCTGCGCCCCGGCCAGATCCTCTACACCTACCTGCACCTGGCTCCGGACCCCGAGCAGACCGCCGCCTTGGTGAAGTCCGGCGCCATCTGCATCGCCTACGAGACCATCACCGGCCCGGGCGGCAGCCTGCCTCTTCTGGCTCCCATGAGCGAGGTGGCGGGGCGCATGGCCATCCAGGCGGGAGCTACGCACCTGGAAAAGAGCCATGGTGGTCGCGGCCTGCTGCTGGGTGGCGTGCCCGGTGTGGCACCGGCGCATGTGGCCATCATCGGAGCCGGCGTGGTGGGCACCAATGCGATGCAGATGGCCGTGGGCCTGGGCGCACGGGTGACCGTGCTGGACAAAAACGTGGACCGCCTGCGCCAACTGGACCTGGTGTTTGGCAACCGCATCAGCACCGTGTATTCCACTGGCAGCAGTATCGAAGAAGCCGTGCTGGATGCCGACCTGGTCATCGGCGGCGTGCTGATTCCGGGTGCTGCAGCCCCCAAGCTGGTCACGCGCAACATGATCAGCCGCATGAAGAAGGGTGCGGTCGTGGTGGATGTGGCCATTGACCAGGGCGGCTGCTTCGAGACCTCACATGCCACCACCCATGCCGAACCCACCTACGTGGTGGACGGTGTGGTGCACTATTGCGTGGCCAACATGCCCGGTGCGGTGGCCCGTACGTCCACCTTTGCCCTGAACAATGCCACCATCGGCCACGCCGTGGCCCTGGCCAACAAGGGCTGGAAGACCGCGCTGCGCGACAACGCGCACCTGAAGAACGGTCTGAACGTGTGCGAGGGCAAGGTCACTTTCGAGGCGGTGGCCAAGGACCTGGGCTACACGTACGTGGCCGCGGACAGCCTCTTGGTTTGATGCAAAAATAGGTCGTTTGACACCGTGGAATAAGCGTAAGCAGCTATTAAGTTTGTAGCATGTCGAGCGTCAGAACGACCGGTGCATGGTCGCTCGGACGCTCGTTTTTTCGGGGAGTCTTGTCGACCCCGCAAGTTGCTGCCTTGTCTTTGAGCGCGTTGCTGATCAGGATGTGATCGATGCGCATGCCACGGTTGCGCCGAAAGCCAAAGTCGCGGTAGTCCCACCAGGTGTAGCTTTTGGGCGCTTGCTCGAACAGGCGAAGGCTGTCGTGCAACCCCAGCGCGACGAGCGCTCGCAAGTGGTAGCGCTCGTCCTCGGTGCAGTGGATGGTGTCCTTCAGGCCCACCGGGTCCCACACATCGTCGTCGTCGAAGGTGATGTTGAAGTCGCCCATCAGCACCAGCTGAGGGTGGACGGTCAGTTCGTCGCGCAACCAGCGGCGCAGGCCCGTGAGCCATTCCATCTTGTACTCGAACTTCTCACTGCCGGGCGCTTGGCCGTTCGGAAAATAGGCCCCCACGACCCGCACACCCTGTACCGTGGCGGTGATGACACGGGCCATGTCGTCGCTGAAGCCGGGGATGTTCTTCACCACGTCGGTCGCAGCCGAGCGCGAGAGCAGGGCGACGCCGTTGTAGGTTTTCTGCCCGAACCACTGGGCGCTGTAACCCGCATCGAGAAAAGCGGCGTGCGGGAACTTGTCGTCCGTCATCTTCAGCTCTTGCAAGGCCAGCACATCGACCGGGTTGGCGGACAGCCAGTCCAGCACCTGGGGCAGGCGAACAGCGAGTGAGTTGACGTTCCAGGTGGCGAGTTGCATAGTGGATTTGAGAAGAAGTGCCCCCACAAAGCAGCGGTTGTCGAGGCGGTAAACGGTATAGTCGGCGCTGGCTGAGCCGCAGTGGATTATTGACCGCAAGTCAGACTGAGAGCCAAAGTGAAAATTCTGGTAGTGGAAGACGAGGAGGGTATTCGTAGCAATCTGGTACGCATGTTGCGGCTGGAGGGCTTCGACGTGATCGAGGCCAGCAACGGATATTTGGGCTTGCAGGCGGCTGGGCGCGAGTTGCCCGATCTGGTTTTGTCCGACGTCATGATGCCCGAGCTGGATGGCTACGGGTTGCTGGAGGCGATGCGTGCTGATCCGGTCACGGCGGGCATACCCTTGATCTTCTTGACCGCGCGAACGGATCGCATGGACCGGCGTCGCGGCATGAACTTGGGTGCAGACGATTACCTGGGCAAGCCGTTTTCCCGCGATGAGGTGCTGGATGCGGTCCATGCGCGGATGAAGCGCATCCAGGTGCTGGAGAAGACCGGTCCCAAGGCCATCGAAATACCTGCCGGGGTCCATATCAAGGGGTACCGCATCCTTCGCCGTATCGGTGGTGGGGGCATGTCTGAGGTGTTCTTGGCGCTGCGTGAGCAAGATGGCGTGGAAGTGGCTCTCAAGCTCTTCGATGCCCGCATCAACAAAGATACGCAGCTCTTGCACCGATTCATTCAAGAGTGTGAACTGCTGGAGCGAATTGACCATCCGAACGTGGCCCGTGTCTTTGCGCATGGCATTACCGACGAGCATGCCTTCATTGCGATGGAGTACTTTGCGCAAGGCAGTATCAAAGCACGCATTGCCCAAGGCATGTCGCCCTTTGAGGCCCTGATGATCGCCATGCAGGTAGGCGCTGCATTGGTGCAGATACATTCCCTGGGCATCGTGCACCGCGACTTGAAACCCGATAACCTGATGCTGCGTGCGGACGGCTGTGTGGCGCTGATCGATTTTGGCGTGGCCAAACAACACAGCCAGTCGATGGAGCACACCCGCCATGGCGAAATTGTGGGTTCGCCGTACTACATGAGTCCCGAGCAAGCTGCCGGGCGGCCGGTCAGCCCGGTCAGTGACATCTACTGCCTGGGTGTGATCTTTTATGAAATGGTGAGCGGCAACCGCCCCTATGTTGCCGATCACATGGACGCCTTGTTGCAGCAGCATATCCATGCGCCGACTCCGGCATTGGAGCCCAAGTACTCCGAGTTTCAGCCGTTCCTGAATCGGGCGATGCACAAGGACCCGGCGCAGCGGTTTGCCTCTGCCCAGGCGGTAGTGGATTACATCACCGCCCAATGGCCCACGGTCCTGCGTCTGCTGGGCTCTAAATCCAGTTCAGCCGGAAAGCCCTCTCGCTCGTCGCTGGAAGGCACGATGCCGCACAGTTAGCCTGCGCAAATCGTGGCGGTTTTTCCCGCGCCGTACGTCAGGGCTTCGCGCTGGGGGGCAACTGCTGCGCCAGCAGTTGGCGCAGGTGAGCCAGGTTGAAGGGCTTGGTGACGTAACCGCTGGCGCCTTGCTGCAGGGCTGCATCCAGTTTTTCAGGTTCGGCACTTGCTGAAAGAAACACAAACGGAATTCCCTTGAGTCGGGCGTCGGACTGCGTGGCCTCCAGTACCGCAAAGCCATCCATCTTGGGCATCATGACGTCGCAAAAGATGAAATCCGGCTGGTGCATGCGGATGGCATCGAACCCTGCCTGGCCGTCCGCGGCCTGCAAGACCTCATGCCCCTCCAGGACGAGAAACCGGACCAGGTTCTCCCGAATCGATGCCTCGTCGTCGATTACCAAAATGCGTGCCATCTGCTACCTCACCCCATGCGGGGAGTCTGGAGCGCAAGTGTGACACGAAAGCGCAAGCCACGTCCAACGACGTCCCCAGAACAGGGTAGCGCGCTAGGGAAGTCGGTTGGATCTAAAGGGACCATCCAGTTCATGCCGTTTGGTTGTCGGCGCGGTGGTAGGTCACAAAACTGAACGCCAGTCCATTGGCTGCCACATGGCGTTCGCGTGCCACTTCGTGCCAGTTGGTACCGAGTGTGGGGGCCATGGCGTCGCCTTCAAAGTCCTG
>JAYRUL010000155.1:0-5273 GCA_041919095.1 Rhodoferax sp.
CGCTAGTTCGTGTGCCCTGCAGCCAGTTTACGGAACGCAACCCTATCTCGCGAAGGGTCCCCAGCGCTTGGACAAGCCCTTGGCAGGCGCGCGGGAAAATACCGAGGCCAGAGCGGGTTCGTGACGTGCAAGGTTTTGCACAAGCACCGCCCAAAGTGACGCAGCATCATGCCGGATAGGCTTGCCGACTGGGTCGCATCGCCGTGAAAAAAGACCGCCAATAACGGAACCGACGTTCACTCAGCCACTGAATACCCTTCGCCTGCTATCGCTTGCACCAGTACTTCGCGAGGAAGGCTGGACTGAACCTGAACTTGGTTCTGAGAACGATCAATCTTCACTTGCACCTGTGCATCGACCTGCTCGAGCGCTTGCGTTACAGCGCGCTCGCAGTGCCCACAAGTCATTCCCGTTACAGTAAACGTCTGGATCATAAGAAACTCCCAATAGAGTCTGGGTCAAACTCTAATGGTATCAATGCTGCCACGAGGCCGGAGTTTTGCCATGGTCGGCACGAACTTCACTACTCTATTGCGATCTTCTCTACGATGACCCCAGGGAACTATCGATGCGACCTATTGAAGCGGAACAAACAAGCGCAGTGCAGATCGGCATTGATGGGATGACCTGCGCCACCTGCGCAGGACGGGTTGAGCGAGCGCTGCGAAAAGTCGCGGGTGTCCACTCAGCGGAAGTCAATCTGGCGACGGAAACGGCTCGCGTCGTCTATTTCGGAGGCGAAGATTCGCAAGCCCGACTCAAACGGGCGATTCGCGACGCGGGCTATGAGCCTCGGGATGCCGAGGCCAGCATCCCAGGCCAAGTTGCATCAGCCTGGGCGGGGTTCATGCCCGTCGCATTCGGCATTGCGCTTTCACTGCCATTGGTTTTTCCAATGTTGGGGGAGGTACTAGGTTGGCACTGGATGGTCCCCGCATGGCTCCAGTTCGCACTGGCTACACCGGTGCAATTTATCTTGGGAGCTCGGTTCTACAAAGCCGCCTGGCATGCCTTACGTGCACTGAGCGGCAATATGGATTTGCTGGTCGCCATCGGCACAACAGCAGGATGGGCACTTTCCGTATGGCTGTGGTGGTCGGCACCCAAAGGTGAGACAGCGCATCTGTATTTTGAAGGCTCCGCTGCAGTGATTACTATGGTCTTGCTCGGGAAATGGCTGGAGGTACGCGCCAAACATCAAACAACTGCAGCGATACGCGCATTGCACTCCTTGAGGCCGGCAGTCGCACACCTCCTGTCGCGCGCGGGCGAAGTGGAGGTGCCTGTCGCCGAATTGTTGATTGGTGACCAGCTCATTGTGAGGCCCGGCGAGCGCTTTCCGGCCGATGCACGCGTCATTGAAGGTCAAACGCAGGTCGACGAGTCCATGCTCACCGGCGAGCCGCTCCCGGTTCACAAGCGTGTGGGCGACCAGGTAACAGGTGGCTCCATCAATGGAGAAGGTCGCCTGGTGGTTTGCGTCAGTGCAATTGGAACGGACACGGTTCTCTCGCGCATCATTCAGCTAGTCGAAGATGCGCAGTCAAGAAAGGCCCCCATTCAACGCCTTGTCGACAAAGTCAGTGCGGTGTTTGTGCCTGCTGTTCTTGTTGCCACTATCCTCACGGTAGTAGGCTGGCTATTTATGGGCGTCGGCATAGAAATGGCACTGATGCATGGTGTGGCTGTGTTGGTAATCGCATGCCCTTGCGCCTTAGGGCTCGCGACTCCGGCGGCGATCATGGCCGGTACAGGTGTTGCGGCCCAACACGGAATTCTTATCAAGGATGCGCAGGCTTTGGAGCTTGCACACAAGGTTGATGTTGTGGCCTTTGACAAAACGGGTACCTTGACGGTGGGACAACCCCGTTTACTTCAATGGCAGTCGGTAGCCCACCAGAACTCCGAGCAAACCTTGCAAATGGCTGCCAGCCTGGTTAGTTCAAGTGAACATCCCTTGGCAAAAGCCGTGCTAGGTGCCGCGAAGGAGCGCCGTTTGGCCTTGATGCCTTCAACAAATGTCAGCGCAGTCCCGGGGCGTGGAACGCAAGGCGAGGTCCAAGGACGGCCACTGGTTATGGGCAGTCTGCGATGGATGTCCGAGTGGCAGTTAGCGCCCGGAAACTGGAGCACTGCAGCCGAGCAGTGGCAGGAAGAAGGTCAAACCGTCTCTGTGCTGGCAGATACCGGCAGTGAGCATGCGCAAGTTCTGGCTATTTTCGCGTTTGGTGACGAACCGAAGCCGCTTGCAGCACAGGCCTTGGCAGCGTTGCGTGCGCGCAAGGTTCGAACGGTCATGGTTTCTGGGGATAACTATCGCGCCGCAGAAGCGATGGCCTTGCGCCTTGGCTTCAATCCCGAAGCGGGTGAGGTTCTGGCGGAAGTCCTTCCCGCGAACAAAGCATCTGCAATCATCCAGTTGCGCAACGGTGGCGAGCACACCGTCGCAATGGTCGGCGACGGCGTAAACGACGCACCAGCGCTGGCGGCGGCCGAAGTGGGCATTGCCATGGGGAACGGGACCGACGTTGCAATGCATGCGGCGGGCATCACATTGATGCGAGGTGACCTTAAGCTGGTTGCTGCTGCGCTGGACATCTCGAGCCGTACGGTCGCAAAAATTCGACAAAATTTATTCTGGGCCTTTGTGTACAACGTTGCTGGTATTCCGCTCGCCGCCTTAGGCTATCTGAGCCCGGTCGTAGCGGGCGCCGCCATGGCCATGAGCTCAGTCAGCGTAATGGCCAATGCGTTGTTGTTAAAGCGCTGGCACCCACCGCACTAACGGGTTTCTAACTAGCTAAGAGCCTTGGTGGTCTCGCGCTCGCGTTCCTTGCGTCTTGCATCAAGATGCCATGCCAGAAAGGGAAGAAAAAGAAGTGAGCCCGGCAGCGCCCAAATTAATAAGTAAGGACTAACAGAGGAAGCGGAACGCATCATGCGTTTGAGCTCGCTACGCTCTTCGCTTGTCCAGTTGCCGCCATTGCGGACCTTCATCAATAACGGCAACGCCCCTTTTATCTTGCCCAACTCGGCGCGCAAGCGCATGCGTTCACGGTCATTGCTGGCTAGGAAGGAGCAAACCCAACGTGGTGCGCGACGGAACTTGGTTTGGTACACCACCGTTTGGTCGGGATTAAAAGCGGGACTTCCTGCGTCACTCGATACAAGGTCTTGTGGAGGAGTTGGTTCAAGTGAGCCCATGCCGCCATTATGCGGGCAGTAACCATTTACGAATACGCTTCCAATGGTGCCAAGCAGTGAACCCTGTTGTTGCAAGCCGCCAAACGATGCGGGGACGCCACACGACCACAGTCACGACCGTAACCGTCACCAAGACCGGGTGCTCCAGTATCCATTGGTGCCCGCGACGAAGACCATTACCGACGCGGGACAACCTGTTAAGTCCCACGCTCAAAGGATGCGTCATCTGGATAACTTCTGTTCGCTGGGTACGGATGCGTTCTTGCAGACGTCCTCGCTCCACAAACAGTCTAGTGAGGCGATCGTCCATCTGACGTGACCTCTTTGAGCTGGCGCAAGTCTTCGCGCAGTTCCGCAAGGCTGGCCGCGAACAGAGGCTCTGTCCGTTGGTTGGCATTGCGCAGCAAAAAATAAACCGCGAGGGAAAGCGCCCAGACCAAGACGCAAGCGACAGAAACCACGAACAGCCGCTGCTCCCAGAACCAAATTGTCAGCGTGATAACGGTCAACACCAGGCCTAGCCCAAGGCAAAACAGGAGCGCCAGCGCCAACATGAGTTGGCGCATAGCGGTAATGCGGCCAACTTCAAGCTCGTTTCCAAGCAACTCCAGCCGTGTATGCCCAACGCTTAGAATGGCGGCGGCACGGGACAAGAAAAGTTCCCACACGCCGCTGCCAGCAGCAGAGTCTTTCAACGGCGTCCCAGCACCAGGCCCAACAAAAAGCCGATGCCAGCCCCAATGCCCACCGCTTGCCACGGATTGGCATGCACATAATCATCCGTTGCACGTGCCGCGGCTCGCGTTTTCTCCACCAAGGCCGCTTCTGCGGCTTCCAGTCGAATTTGGGCAGCCAGCAAACGATCTTTGATGCGCGCCCTAAGTTCAGCGATGCGATCCCCTGTTTGATCTGCGGTTGCCAGTAGCATCTCTTCGGCATCGGCTATGACCAGTTTGATGTCCTTGACCAGCTTTTCTTGGGAGCTGACATTTGAGGCGAAGTTGTCGGCCATGGAAATACCTTTCTCAAAAGAGATTGAAACAAGACACAAAGCGTAGCAGATTCTGCTAAGGGCGCCCAGTTGCTGATGCCCAAACGGAATGCCGCTCAGGACTTGCGCTTCACGATCAAGTTGCGCCTGGCATCCTGTGGGCGTGCAAAGGTCACTACTCCATTGACCACCTTGCCCATAACCAACATGTTTTCGGTGATGGCATCCTTGTCGTCAATGCTGAAAGGGCGCTCGTAAGTCGCGACCACACCGTAATAGGTCCTGCCCATGTTTTCAAGAGCGGCTTTCACAGCCGGCCCTGACAGATTGCCGTCGCGGATACCTAGCAGGGCAAACGCCAACAAGTACGCTGCGTCGTATCCTTGAGCGGCCGCCATAGGAACCGTCAAAGGTTTCTGATACTTGCGCTTGTAAGCACTTAAGAAAGATGCGCGCCTTTCGTTGCTAGGCTCCGCTATGAAGGTCTGTGCCATCATCGCACCGTCGGCTGCTTCCTTCGCACCTTGGATAAAAAAGGGAAACGACAAGGGCCAAGCACCGACCTGCGGAACGTTCCATTTGAGCGCCTTGCGACCATTGGCGATAACCGCGTTCTCCACACCCACGGTATAGCTAAAAACGACATCTGCAGTTGCGTCTCGGGCTGCACGCAATTCACTTTGCAGGTCTTTCACGCCCAGGGGAAAACGGGCAACATACACCGGCTTGAGCGCATGCGCCTGCAATGCGGCCTGTACGTCCTTCAGGCCGGCCTCCCCATAACCCGAGGTATCCGCAAAAACTGCGACCCGCGTCCAACCGCGGCGCACGATGTCGTTGACTACGAACGGGGCCTGGATCGCATCGCGTGCTGAGGTTCGGAAAATGTAGCTGTCCGCAGCAGGAAACTTGGAAGTCAGTGGTGACCCTGTTGCACAAGGAATAACCAGTGGCAATTTGGCCTTTTGAAACACGTCCAAAGCCATAGCGGCCACACCAGTGTTGCAATAGCCCAAGGTCGCCACCACACCGGCCCCTACCATGTCTTGGGCGGCTTTCAGGCCAACGTCCGGCGTCG
>JAYRUL010000156.1:0-5244 GCA_041919095.1 Rhodoferax sp.
TATCAGGGGTGCAGCTTTTGCTGCATCGAGGCCAAGAGCGACTCGCGCTGACCGCGCAAGTGCTGGTCGCACATGGGGTAGAGCACGTTTTCTTCCTTGACATTGTGTTGCTGCATCATGATCAGCAAGGTCTCTCCATAACCCGAGAAGTCGTCGGCATCTCGGGCCTGCAAGGCGTTGCGGGTGGCGTCCAGCAGTGCACGCATCTGCTTGTGCTCGCCGCGCATGACTTCGGTAGGGCCCATGGTCATGCCGGTTTCTTGCTCGAAAGCTGGAAAGAGCATGCCCTCTTCGGCATCGAAGTGCGCCCGCACCGCTTGGTCGAACTGCGCAAACGCTGCACTGGCACCGGCCCAGTCACCGGCTTCCACGGCACGCTCCGCCTGGGTATAGAACTCGTCGCAGTGCCGGTGATCGGCGGTCATGGTTTCATGGATGGTGGACATAGGACATTCGAGGTTGGTGTTGAATCAAGACGAAGCGCAAACTTGCTTTGCAGTCACAGAAGTCAGCCGCGCTGGCCGTCACGTTTGGAATTATTGAAGCAAATGGATCGGGTTTCCTTACACCCGCTCAAGTACCAGGGCTATACCCTGCCCGACCCCAATACACATGGTGCACAGGGCGTAACGCGTGCCGGTGTGGTGGAGCCGATTGATGGCCGTGGAAACCAAGCGCGCGCCAGAGGCTCCCAGGGGATGTCCAAGGGCAATGGCACCGCCCCACGCATTGACCCGCATATCGTCATCGGATAAGCCCAACTGGCGCAATACGGCAATCCCTTGCGCCGCAAAAGCTTCGTTGAGTTCTATCACATCGATGTGATCAAGCGCCAAGCCCAGTTGGTGCAAGACCTTTTGCGTGGCGGGCACCGGACCCATGCCCATCAGGCGCGGCGCAACACCTGCCACCGCCATGCCCAGCACCCGAGCGCGTGGCAACAAGTTGTGGCGTTTGGCGCCTGGTTCGCTGGCCAGGATCAAGGCGCAGGCACCGTCGTTGACCCCGCTCGCATTGCCCGCCGTTACCGTTCCATCTCCGCGCACAATGGGTTTGAGACGGGCGAGTGCTTCCAGCGTGGTTGAACGGGGATGCTCATCCTGCTCCACGACGATGGACTCCCCTTTGCGCCCTGCCAACGTAACCGGCACGATTTCCCGTGCCAGATACCCGGCTTGCTGGGCCGCCACCGCGCGCTGCTGGCTGGCCAGGGCAAAGCGATCCTGCGCCGCCCGGTCCACCTGGAATTCGGCCGCCACGTTTTCTGCCGTTTCCGGCATGCTGTCGGTACCGTACAGAGCCTGCATGCGTGGGTTGATGAAGCGCCAGCCTATGGTGGTGTCATAAACCGCATTGGTGCGCGAGAAAGCCGTATCCATCTTGGGCATGACAAAGGGAGCCCGACTCATGCTTTCGACACCCCCTGCCAGCACCAGATCGGCTGCACCCGCAGCAATGGCCCGCGCAGCAGTGCCCACGGCATCCAGCCCGGAGCCGCACAAACGGTTAATGGTTGCGCCGGGTACCTCAGGGGGCAATCCGGCCAGCAAACTGGCCATGTGGGCCACATTGCGGTTGTCTTCGCCAGCCTGGTTGGCGCAACCCATGATCACATCATCGACCGCCGCCCAATCGACACCTGGATTGCGCGCGCGCAAAGCAGCCAAGGGCAGCGCAGCGAGATCATCGGTGCGCACACTGGCCAACGCACCACCGTAGCGGCCAAAAGGGGTTCGAACCGCGTCACAAACAAATGCTTGCATCATCATCTTTTCCAATCCTTGGTCTGAAAGTCAACCTTCCGAAGCGGGCACCGGGCGCGCAAGCGACCCAAAATCTGCGGCCCTGAAGCCATACCCCACACTGCTGCCAAGCGCCTGCAATCCTTGCTCCAAGCAACTGCGGTCCTGGCCCAGGGCCCAATACAGCGGGCCCCCTTCCCAGCGCGGAAATCCGTAGCCCAGCGCCATGACCACATCCACATCGCCCGCGCACCGTGCCACACCTTCTGCCACGACCAGCGCTGCCTCGTTGGCCATGGCCAGCAGTGCGCGTTGCTGGATTTCTGATGGTGCTAGGCCGCGAGTCTCCGCACCACGTGCCTTGCGTGCAGCGGTGATGATGCCGCGCACCACGGCGTCCGTGGTCTTGGCGCGTTTACCGTCCGCGTAGATGTAGTACCCCGCATTCGCCTTGCGCCCGAGGCGCCCTTGCTCGCACAAATGATCCAGGATCGGAACATAGCGCTCGCGCGGATCGCGCGACGCTGCCTGGGCTCGGCGCATTCTCCAGGCAATGTCCAAGCCAGACAGGTCGGCCACGGCAAAGGGCCCCATGGCAAACCCAAAGGCCTCCAGCGCAGCGTCCACTTCTTCCGGCCAGGCACCGTCTTCCAACATGCACTCGCATTGGCGACGGTAGGCGTTGTAGATGCGATTTCCAATGAACCCAAACGAAGTACCGCTCACAACCGCGGTCTTTCCCAGGCGGCGAGCCAACGCCATGCCCGTGGCTTGCACATCGTCGGCCGTTTGTGGCGTGCACACGACCTCCAACAGTTTCATCACATGGGCGGGACTGAAGAAATGCAGGCCCAAAACCTCGGAGGCTCGCCGGGTTGCCTGGGCTATTGCGCCAATGTCCAGGTACGAGGTATTGGTTGCCAGAACCGCGCCGATGCGGGCGTGTGCATCGATCTTCTGGAACACTGCGCGCTTGACTTCCAGGTCTTCAAACACCGCTTCAATGACCACATCCGCAGCCTGCAAGGCATTCCAATCCGTACTGGGGTGCAGGCGTGCCTCGCACTGCGCGGCCGCACCGCTCTTCATGCGACCCGCGCGTGTGCGGCCTTGGTAGTACTCGCTGATTCGGCGGCACCCTGTGCCCAACGCCTGCGGGTCGCGCTCCAGCAGGGTTACGGTGCATCCAGCATCCAACGCAGCGATGGCAATTCCGCTCCCCATCGTCCCCGCACCAATCACCGCGATGTGCCCGGTCGCACGCGGCTCTACAGTTGTCGGTGGCGCCCACGTGCGCGCCGCGTTTTGTACCCGCATCAGATAGGACAGGGCTTGGGCTTGCTGGCCGCCCTGCAACGCAAGTAGCGCCTGTGCATCGCCTGCGCATGCGGTTTCGAATGGCATCGCAGCGGCCGACAACCGCTCCAGAATCACCTGCAGGACCACCTGGGATCGCTGGCGCGTGCGAAGCGTCTGCCGCAGTTCCGCCACCGTGGCGGTGGTGCTCGCGTCTTCTAGCAAAATGTCGCACGCGCGCTGGGCGGGCTGCGCCGAAGTGCCCACATGGGCAAGCTCGGTCGCATACGCACAGGCGACCGACTGGGCATCGGCTCGATCAACCTGGTAAAAGAGCGGGCTGTCTGCCAAATGCCGTGCTGGCAATGCTTGCCCGGAATGCAAGATCTCCCAAGCCTTGGGCACACCTACCAGGCGCACCAAGCGTTGCAAACTCCCGCCACCCGGTATCCGGCCCCACGCGACATCGGTGAAGGCAACCAGGGCCGATGTCGCAGCAATCCGCCCTCGGCACGCCAGCGCCCAATCGAAAAGAACTCCAGAAACCACGCCGTACAGGACCGCAACGACTGGTTTGTCCGCTTGCTCGATGGCTGCGATCACCGATAGAACCAAACCCTGCGTCGAAGGAGCTGCGTTCGACAGCAGTAGCGATTCATCGGTGTCAGCGGGGTCATCCCAACCCATGAGCTCAAGGATGAGGACGTCGACGCCCGGATCGCGCAAGGCGAGCTGGATCTCGTCGGCCAGCGCTTGGATCGCGCGCGCCGAGCTCGTCTTGCGCGCATCAAACTGCAAGACCCGGCAATCCGGTGCACCGGAACCGTTCAAGGGCATAAGGATTCACCCGGTGGGCGTTTCGTGGTGCGCGCCATAAATGCAGGACAGAAACACATGGTGTGGATGATGAACGAATAGGTTTTGCGGATAAACTGGTATTAGAGTACCATAATTCAACTTTAGAACGCACAAGGAATCTACATGTCGGCTTCTCAACGTGACCCCGCGCAAGAGCGCGCCGCGCTGGCAGCGACCTACGCTTGCATTGCACAAGCTGGTGCTGCGGGCCAAGACCACGTGTCCGACGCCGACCTCCAGGGGCTGTTGCGGGGATGGGGCTTGGTGACTGACGCACCAGCAGACGGTGCCAACGCGTGGCGACCCCACCTGCGCCTGCGCCTGGAAGCCACACGAGAGTTTGGGTTTGTGCTGAGTGCGCGGCCCGGTGGTGCCCTGGGCAACCTGCAACCAACCGGAGAATCGGAAACCATCGCCGTTGCAGCACCCTTGACCTATCCCCACAACTTTCTGCAGCAGTTGCAGCCAACCCGTGCCTATGCCGCGATGGCCACTGACGCCCAGCAACAACAACTATTGCGCTTGGACGATCATCTCCTTGCCTGTCTGCAGATTGTTTTGCAACTCGCTTATGAGCAGGACCGGACGAATGCTGCAGGTGCGCTGGGCATTCTGTGTCTGGAGGTGGATCTGTTTGCCTGCGCCGACGGATTGGCAGTCTCGCATGCACAGTGCCGCCTGGCAGCACCGATCGCGCGGCGCTTGCCCCGCCCTTTGCACAAAATCGAGCACTTGCTGCACCCCAAAAGCATTGGTGTGATCGGGGTCTCCTCCACCAGCATGAACTTCGGACGCATCATCCTCAAGAACCTGATCGGCAGTGGCTACCCTAAGGATCAGTTGTGTGTGATCCGCGAGGGTGAAGCCGAGATTGATGGGGTGCGCTGCATGGCATCCCTGCAAGCGTTACCGCAAAAGCTGGATCTCTTGATCGTGGCGGTTGCGGCCCAAGCCGTCTATCCCCTGGTTGACGAAATAGTGGCCAACAATCAGGTGCATGCGGTGATGCTCATTCCAGGTGGACTGGGGGAAACCCGCGCAAGCAAGGAACCTGCAGCCGAGCTTGCAGCGAAGATTCAAGCGGCACATGCCCGCCCCGACGGAGGCCCGATCTTTCTGGGAGCCAACTGCCTGGGAGTCGTTTCGCATGCCGGTGGCTACGATTCTTGGTTCATTCCGCTGGAGCGGCTACCCAAGCCCGCCAAGAAACCCGTCCGGCGTGCTGCCATGGTGAGCCAAAGTGGTGCCTTCATGATCACACGTCTGAGCCAGAACCCATGGCTGGACCCGCGCTACATGCTCGCACTGGGCAATCAGACCGATCTGACGCACGGCGACTTGATGCAAT
>JAYRUL010000157.1:0-5211 GCA_041919095.1 Rhodoferax sp.
TGAGCTGGTCCAGGGCGTCGCGCAGGGTCAGCTGAACAACGGCACTGTGGGTGCGCCGTTCCAGGTCCACCGGACACTGTATTTGGCGCAGCGCCGAACTGATGTACGAACCCACGCCGTCGTGCATATTGCGCAGGATGCGCCCGCGCTCGGCCATGCGGGCCTGGTCGCGCGCCATGTCTTCGAGCACCTTGCGGCTGTCGAGCAGTTGGCGCATGGCGCGCGCGCTGTTGTAGTTGAAGGCCAGGGCAAACAAAAATAGCGCCATCACCAGGCCTGCTGTGCAGATCAAGTCAAACAGCGCCTGGTAGTGCAGGTCGTAGCGCGCCGGAATGGCGATGCCCGACAACTGCGCCACCCCGTACGACACGGGCAGCAGCAGGCAGATGCCAAACCAGACCACCACATCCACACTCCACCCCAGCAACAGCACCGCACAGATAGGCACCAGGGTGAACCAGGGCGTGACGGGCGAATCCAGCCCGCCCGAGAAATAGCTGCAACCCAGGATGGCAACCACGCAGCAGTTGGCCATGTACCAGTTCACCGTGCGCCGAAAGGCACCGGTTGCGCGAAAGTAGAACAACGCGCAAAACAAAAACACCAGCCCCAGGCTCATCAGCCAGGCCCCGGCCACGAAATCGATGGCCCAGGAGGTTACGGCATACAGCACGCAAAAGACCACGTTGATGAAACAGATGTAGACGAACATGCGCCGCGCGCTGCGACCCGGTTCTTCCACACTGCCGTGCGTGGCGACGAAGTAATTGACCCAGCGCTCCAGCACGTTCAGCGAAGTCTGCAGCGCGTGTGCCATGGTGTCAGGCGCTGTGCAGCGTGTCGCCCGGCAGGGCGTGCACCTCGGCCAGCAGTTGTGCCAGGGCCCGGCCGGCAGCGTCGATTAGCCGGCGGCCGGTGTCCGCTCGGGCGCTGGCTGCGTTGCCCACGGCTCCGGCGGGGTTGTAGTCCTGCATCTGCCAGGCCAGCTTGGCACTGCGGCCATTGCCCAGGATGGGGCAGTGCTGGGCGCGCCATTCGGCACTGGATTCGAAGTTGCGCGCCTGCGCCAGGTCGACCTGCTCGGGCACCAGAGCCAGCATCATGGACGTCTCGATGGCACCGGCATGGATGCCAAAGCGGTGCTCGCGCGCATCGAACAGGTCTTGCAAATCGGTGCCGTCAGGGCCATGCAGCGGCAGGTTGAACCAGTTCACGCTGTAGACCAAGAGGCCCAGGCGGGCGCGCAGGTCGCGTGCCACCACGTCCATCAGCCCCACATGACCGCCGTGGGTGTTGAACAGCACCAGCCGCTGCACGCCGCTGGCCGCCACGCTCTCGGCCATGTCGGTCCACAGGCGCATCACCGTTTCGGCCTTCAGGGTCAGCGTGCCGGCAAAGGCGGCATGCTCGGGGCTGTAGCCCACGCACAGGGTGGGTAGAAACAGGGCGCGCACGCTGGCATCGAGTTGGGCCACGGCGGCAGCCACCACCGCGTCGGCAATGGCGCTGTCCACCTGCAAGGGCAGGTGCGGGCCATGTTGTTCGGTGGCACCCAGCGGCAGCACCGCCACGGTCTGCTGCAAGTGGCCGTCGGCACGCGCCTGGGCGAAGTCGGTGGTGCGCCAGTGCGCCCAGTAGCGGGAGGCATGATTCATGGTTGGATCCTAAGCGGACTGCGCGGCACACAACGGCAACACCAGACGATACCGGGTTCCCTCTCCCGGCGCCGTTTCGAGTTCAATGCGGCCACCCAGCAGTTTGGTGACGTTGTTGTAGACGATATGCATCCCCAGGCCGCTGCCGCCGCGCCCCATCTTAGTCGTGAAAAATGGGTCGAATACATGTTTTCGCACTTCGTCGGTCATGCCATTGCCGTCATCGGCAAAGCGGATCTCGACCTGTTCGCCATCGATCAAGCGTGCATGGATTTGAATGACGCCCCGGCTACGGCCTTCAAACCCGTGGAATACCGCGTTTTGGACCAGGTTGATGAGGGTACGGGATAGCACGCCAGGGTAGGAATCCATCTCGATGGCGTCTGCTGCGGAACCGATTTCGATCGAAAACGGCTGGGACTTGAGCGTGGGCCCCATCACCACCCGAATTTCCCGAATCTCGTCGCCCAGGTTGAACTTGCGCCGCTGTGCCGATGCCTGGTCCACCGCCAGTTGCTTGAACCCAGTGATCAGCTCCGCAGCGCGCGCGATGTTGGCCTGGATCATGTCGGTGCCAGTCTTGGTTGCTTCCAGGTAGGCTTCAAACGCGGACCGCGACAGGCCCGACTTGGCCGACTGGGTGAACTGGCGCGCTTGATCGCCCAGCGTACTCGCGGCCGTCAGGGCCACACCGATGGGCGTATTGAGTTCGTGCGCCACGCCCGCCACCATGGCCCCCAGGCTGGCCAGCTTCTCGCTCTCGACCAAGTCATCCTGCGTGCGCTTGAGGCGATCCAACGTGGCGATGAGCGAATGGTTGGCTTGTTCGAGCTCATCGGTCCGTTCGACAACCCGGGCTTCCAGATGGGCATTCAGGTTCAGGATTTCCCGCTCCGTTGCGGCGATGCGCGACGCTGCAAACAAAACCAGCACCATCGCCAACAGGAAAACCGCAACACCCACGGCAATCAAGCGCCGGAAGGTCGTTCGCGTAGCCCCCAGGGCGTCGTCTGCGTCGCGCATGAGGGCCAAGGTCAAACCGTCGGACGCGCCGATGTTCAGATGGCGAAAAGCCATCAGCACGTCGCGGCCATCGGCATTCTGCAAGACCTTGAAACCTTCCGAGCCACTCTCTACCGCCTGGCGCAACCAGTCATCCGTCGGTCCGCCACCGTTGGGAATACGGCTGGCTTCGGTCGCAACCAGCACTTTCTGTTCGCGGTCCAGCAAAGCCCAGCCTCCGGCCGGGCCCAGCGACTGCTGCATGATTTCCTCCTCGTTGGCCAGCGCCGTACGCAAGTCCACCCGCGCCACCAGCACGCCCAGCAGTTGCCCATCGGCATACCCTTGCGCACCGGTCGCAATCACTTGGTTGGTGACTACCAATTCCGGTCCGCGCGGGCCCTGTACCAGGTGAACAAATTCGGTCAGTCCCGGTTGGGAGGACTCCGTCAAGATGCTGGCGTGTTCAGGTGCGGGATGCGTCGCCCCCGGTTCGGTCGAAGCCAGGACCAAGCCATTGGCGGGATTGACGATGTAGAGCGCGTTGTAGACACCGGCATTGGCTTCCTTGATGCGTACCAGCTGGCGCTCCAAGAGCGCACGCGGCGCTACGGCCCGGCGAGCAGTGGACTGCGATGCTGCGCGCACCGCATCGGCAATGAGTTCATTGCCGACCGTCAAACGCAATTCGCGCCGTCGCTCGACAAACCACTGCGCGAACACATCGCGCTCCTTGTCCGCCAGCGACTCCATGGCCAAGATGGTGCGCCGGTACTCTGCCGATTGCACGCCTTCAATGCCCCATTGCGGCACACCATACATCCACAACACCACAAAGGTGATAGCGCCTGCCAGAGACAGCAGTCCGAAATAGCTGAGTAGACGGATGCGGGTGCTCATGCCCATGAACCAGGATGCGCGCGCCGCTTACTGGTCGTAGTCAAAGCGAAAGAGTTGGAAGGTCTTGGCATCGGCTTGCACCGATTTGAGCCCGGTGTAGCCGAATGCTTCCCGTAGCGTGCGCTCATCGATGGCCGCTCCAATGCTGCCTTGCGCCTTGAGAAACGCGAACTCCCGTGCCAACGGGGGCATCCCGTCCACCATGGAAGGAATGGAGGGAGCGCCCGGAACGTCCAGCAAGTCTTTGTAGGCAATCTCGACCACCTTGTCCAATGCCAGTTTGGAGGGCACGCCCGTAAATCCTTGGCCATCGGCCAACACCCAACGGGCGCCAGCCAGCACATGCGCTCGGGACTGGCGCATCCAATTGATGGAGCGCACATAGGAAGCGGTCAATGCCAGTGCCGCTCCTGCCTGGGATTGGGTCCAGCCTCGGGGCATCACCACCCAATCCGTACTCATGCCCTTGTAGATGGCCCGGTTCTTGGGGTTGCGCGCCAGCGCGATGGAAGGTGTGGGCTCCCAGGCCGAAAATGCAGCCACATCCCCGCGCTCCAGTGCATCGGGCATATCGGCCGGCTCCAGCGTTACCAGCTGCACATCCTGATCGGTCATGCGCGCGGCCTTGAGGCCTCGCATCAACACCAAGTGCGACGACGACCCCGGCGAGTACCCGACCTTGCGCCCGCGCAGCTCGTCCAGGCGGGCGTACTCTCGCGACACGATGGATGAGAAGTTGCGTTTGCCCAGGCCCACGATGGACAGGGGCAGGCGCACACTCAAGTTGACCGTTGGCATGTCCCCCAGAAACGCCATGCCAAATCCGTCGGGCGCGGCGCTGCGCACAATGTCGTTGCCCTTGCGGTAGCTGAAGACCTGCAGACGCAGTCCAAGGCGCTGGAGTTCCGCGCGCAGGATGCGGTCGCGCTGCATGGTGGAACTGATGAAGGCCAGCGGATAGGCCATGGGCTGCACCAGCAGGTTGACCACGCCAGGCTGGGGAGCGAGGTCGTAGCGCTCGTAGTACTCCTGTGCCCTCGCCGTACCGATTCCTGCAGCCACCCAGATGCCCGCAGCCAACACCAACGACCGGCGCCGCCTTGTTGAAAAAGCAAGAATTCCCATAGGGTGCCTCCAGGTAGTCGCCCCACTACCGCTGATATCCGGGCGCCATCGTATCATCCGATCCGCCATGGCCATGCAGCGCCCCCGCAACATCACCGGTGATTCCTTCTACGCCTGGGATGGCGACACCCTGGTGGTGAACATCCTGGGCAAACCCGCATCGATGAAAGACGCCATCGGCAAACCCCACGGCACCCAGCTCAAGATCAGTGTCACCGCCACGCCCAAGAACGGCAAGGCCACGGACCATATGGTGCGTTTTCTGGCGCCGCTGTTCGGCGTCACCGTGGCCGACATCGAGGTGGTGTTCGGACAGGAAAACGTGAACAAGCAGCTGCGCATCAAGGCCCCCCGCAAATTGCCCGAGGTTTTTGGGGAGCTGCCCCCCCGAGGGTGACCGCGTTGGCGCTGCGGTTGGTGGGGCGGTGCGACAATTGCGCCCTCGCACCCGCTGCGCCAGCCTGCCGGAGCGCAACGGTGGAACTAACTGGCCGCTGGTCGGCTCCCACATCGCCATGAACCTGTCTTT